>NZ_JAENYR010000019.1 GCF_016841685.1 Thiohalomonas denitrificans | reverse complement strand
ACGTTCGTCACCGATTCGGGGCCGCGTGCGGCGGGGACGGCTCGCAATGACGGCTGAAGGTTCGTCATTGATTCGGGCCTGCGCAGCAGGGGGTACGGCTCGCAATGACGGCTGAAGGTTCGTCATTGATTCGGGCCTACGCAGCAGGGGGTACTTCGCAGTGCATCCATGAAACCGCCCCTAGTCACGTTTGTTCTCGATTCGAATCGGGAAGTACTTGCGTTGTGCGGTGGGTTTTCCGCCAAACACATCGGCACCGCCTTCGACGCCGCCGCGCGCGCCGAAATTGAAACCGCTGCCGCCGCGCTCACTGATCGCATCATAGATGTGGCTCGAATATTCTCGCTTGTTGGTCGGGATGACGAAGCGATCCTCGTAGTCGGCAAGCGCCATATAGCGATACATCTCCGCCACCTGCGCTTCGCTCAACCCCACGCGCTCCAGTACTTCGGTATTCACACGTCCCTCGACGTGCTTGTCGCGCATGTAGGCACGCATGGCCAGCATGCGTTCGAGGGCTTGAATAATCGGGGCCTCGTCACCGGCAGTGAGCAGGTTGGCCAGATAGCGCATGGGGATGCGCAGCGATTCGACGTCGGGGAAGATCCCATTTTTGCCAATCTTGCCGGAATCCGCTGCCGCCTGGATGGGTGACAGCGGCGGGACGTACCAGACCATCGGCAGCGTGCGATATTCGGGATGCAGCGGAAAGGCAACCTTCCATTCCATGGCCATCTTGTAGACCGGCGAGCGCTGCGCACCTTCTATCCAGTTATCGGGGATACCCTGGCGGCGTGCCTCCGCGACCACTTCCGGATCAAAGGGGTCGAGAAAACAATCCAGTTGCGCCTGATAGAGGTCCTTTTCATCCGGTACGCTGGCCGCCTCCTCAATCTTGTCGGCGTCATACAGCAGTACGCCGAGATAGCGGATGCGGCCCACGCAGGTCTCGGAGCAGACGGTCGGGGTGCCCACCTCGATGCGGGGAAAGCAGAACACGCACTTCTCTGATTTTCCCGACTTCCAGTTGTAGTAGATCTTCTTGTAGGGGCAGCCGGTAACGCACATCCGCCAGCCCCGGCACATCTCCTGGTCGATGAGAACGATGCCGTCCTCCTCGCGTTTATAGAGTGCGCCCGAGGGGCACGAGGCGACGCAGGAGGGATTGAGGCAGTGTTCACAAAGGCGGGGCAGATACATCATGAAGGTGTTTTCGAACTGCCCGTAGATCTCCTTTTGCACGCCATCGAAATTGTAATCCTTGGAGCGCTTCGCAAATTCGGTGCCGAGAATTTCCTCCCAGTTCGGGCCCCACTCCACCTTGTTCATCATCAGTCCGGAGAGCAGGGAGTAGGGCCGTGCCTGGGGCATGCTTTTGGATTCGGGTGCGGTCTGCAGGGTTTCGTAATCGTAGTCCCAGGGCTCGTAGTAGTCCTGGATGGAGGGCATGTCCGGATTGGAGAACAGGTTACCGATCACGCGCCACTTGCCGCCCAGCCGCGGCCGGATTCCACCCTCTTCGGTGCGCACCCAGCCGCCGCGCCAGCGGTCCTGGTTTTCCCAGTCCTTGGGATAGCCGACGCCGGGCTTGGTCTCGACGTTGTTGTACCACGCATACTCCTGACCTTCCCGGCTGGTCCAGACATTCTTGCAGGTGATCGAACAGGTGTGGCAGCCGATGCATTTGTCGAGGTTGAGGACCTTGCCAATCTGCGCGCGGATACGCATCTATTCGCCCTCCACTTTGGTCAGGATGTGGCGCGGTGCGCCGGCCAGCCAGTCGACCTTGTCCATGCGTCGGACGATGATGAACTCGTCGCGGTTGGAGCCGACAGTGCCGTAGTAGTTGAACCCCCAGCTGAGCTGGGCATAGCCGCCAATCATGTGCGTGGGCTTGAGCACGGTGCGGGTCACCGAATTGTGAATGCCGCCGCGGCGTCCGGTCATCTCCGAACCGGGCGTATGCACCAGCTTTTCCTGGGCGTGGTACATCATCGCCATACCCTCGGGTATGCGTTGTGAGACCACCGATCGTGCGGTGATGGCGCCGTTGATGTTGTAGGCCTCGATCCAGTCGTTGTCCTCGATATCGGCCTTCTTCGCATCCACCTCGCTCATCCAGATAATGGGACCGCCCCGCGAGAGGGTGAGCATGATCAGGTTGTCGGTGTAGGTGGAGTGGATACCCCACTTCTGGTGCGGGGTGATGAAGTTGAGGACGATCTCGGGGTTGCCGTTGGGGTGGTGGCCCTTGATCGGTGCAATGGTCTTGGTATCCACCGGCGGTTTGTAGACGCACAGATCCTCGCCGAAGCCGCGCATCCAGGGATGGTCCTGATAGAACTGCTGGCGACCGCTCAAGGTCCTCCAGGGGATCAGCTCATGCACATTGGTGTAGCCGGCGTTGTAGGAGACGTGTTCGGATTCCAGACCGCTCCAGGTGGGTGAGCTGATAATCTTGCGCGGCTGGGCGAGCAAGTCGCGGAAACGGATCTTCTCGTCCTGCTTGGGACGGGCAAGATGAGTATGGTCGCGGCCGGTGATCTTCGACAGCGCCGCCCAGGCCTTGACGGCCACTTCACCGTTGGTTTCGGGTGCCAGCATGAGAATGGTTTCGCAGGCATCAATCGGGCTATCGATTCGCGGGCGGCCCTGACTCACGCCTTCGATATCGACGGTCTTGTTCAGTGCCCCGAGCTTCTGCACCTCCTCTTCGGTCTTCCAGGTGATCCCCTTTCCGCCATTGCCAAGCGTATCCATCAACGGACCCAGCGAGGTGAACTTGCGATAGGTATTGGGATAATCGCGCTCGATGACTGCGAGGTTGGGCATGGTCTTGCCGGGGATCGGTTCACATTCCCCTTTCTTCCACTCCTTGACGTCCAGTGGCTGGGCAAGCTCCCCCGGTGAATCGTGCAGGATCGGTACGGTGACGATATCCTTCTCGACGCCCAGATGTCCCTGGGTCACCTCGGAGAATTTGCGGGCAATGGTTTTGTAGATGTCCCAGTCCGAGCGTGACTCCCAGGCGGGATCCACCGCCTTGGAAAGGGGATGGATAAAGGGGTGCATATCGGTGGTGTTGAGGTCGTCCTTTTCATACCAGGTGGCGGTGGGTAATACCACATCCGAGTAGAGGCAGGTGGTGGACATGCGAAAGTCCAGCGTGCACATCAGGTCCAGCTTGCCTTCGACGGCCCGCTCTCGCCATACCACCTCCTCGGGCTTGACCTCGCCCTCGTCCTTGCCGAGGTCCAGGCCCAGGACGCCATGCTGGCTCTCCGCGCCCATGAAATATTTGAGAAAATACTCATGCCCCTTACCGGAGGCCCCCAACAGATTGGAGCGCCAGATGAAGATATTGCGTGGGTAGTTATTGGGAGCATCCGGGTCTTCGCTGGCGAAACCCAGGGAGCCGTCCTTGAGGCCCTGCACGACATACTCCTTGGGATCAACGCCAGCGGCAGTAGCATCACGCACAATCTCCAGCGGGTTGCGGGAGAGCTGGGGCGCACTGGGAAGCCAGCCCATGCGCTCGGCGCGCACATTGTAATCCACCACACTGCCGGTGAACTGTGCGGGGTCGGCCAGCGGCGAGAGAATCTCGCTAATCTTGAGTTTCTCATAGCGCCACTGGCTGCTGTGCATGTAGAAAAACGACGTGGAGTTCATCTGCCGCGGCGGCCGCGCCCAGTCCAGCGCGAAGGCCAGCGGCAGCCAGCCGGTCTGCGGGCGAAGCTTCTCCTGACCGACGTAGTGCGCCCAGCCGCCACCGCTCTGACCGATACAGCCGCACATCATCAGCATGTTGATGACGCCGCGGTAGTTCATATCCATGTGGTACCAGTGGTTCATCCCCGCGCCGATGATCACCATGGATTTGCCGTGCGTCTTGTGAGCATTTTCCGCGAACTGGCGGGCGACCGTGATGAGGCGGTCGCGGGGTACACCGGTGATGCGCTCCTGCCAGGCCGGCGTATAGGGCAAGTCGTCGTCGAAGTCGGCGGCGACATTCTCGCCCCCCAGTCCCCGGTCGAGACCATAGTTGGCGCAACTCAGATCGAACACGGTGGTGACCAGCGCCTCTTCACCATCCGCCAACGTGATCTTGCGCACCGGCACGACGCGTTCGAGGATCGCCTCGTGCTGCGTATGCGACCAGTGCTTACTGGCCTGCTCGCCACCGCCGAAGTAGGGAAACGCCACCGGCACCGCATCGTCGTGCTTGTCCAGTAGCGTCAGCCGCAGTTTGCGCTCCTTGCCGTCGCGGGCGTCCTTCGGCTCCAGGTTCCACCTGCCCTTTCTCTTCCGATCCTCACCCCAGCGAAAGCCGATACTCCCGTGTGGCAGGACAAAGTCGTCGCTGCCCTCTTCGAGAGCAATTGTCTTCCACTCGGGGTTGTTCTTCTGTCCCAGCCCATCGGAAAAATCACTGGCACGCAGGTAACGTCCGGGAACCCAACGTCCGTTCTGCTTTTCGAGCTTCACCAGCATTGGCATATCGGTGTACTGGCGAACGTAACTGTCGAAGTACTCGCTCGTGCCATCCAGGTGCCACTCCCGGAGAATGACGTGGCCCATAGCCATGGCCACTGCAGCATCGGTGCCCTGCTTGGGATGCAACCAGATGTCGGCGAACTTGGAACCTTCGGAGTAGTCTGGAGAAACCACCACCGTCTTGGTGCCGCGGTAGCGCACCTCGGTCATGAAATGGGCATCCGGTGAGCGGGTCTGCGGAACGTTGGAGCCCCACATGATGATAAAAGCGGAGTTGTACCAATCGGCCGATTCGGGCACATCGGTCTGCTCACCCCAGGTCTGCGGTGACGCGGGCGGCAAATCGCAATACCAGTCATAAAAGCTCAGGCAGACACCACCAATCAGTGAGAGGTAGCGGGTACCGGCGGCATAGGAGATCATCGACATGGCCGGAATCGGTGAAAAACCGGCGACCCTATCCGGACCATATTTCTTGATGGTGTAGACGTTGGCGGCGGCAACCAGCTCGGTGACCTCCTCCCAGTCGCCGCGAACAAAGCCGCCCATGCCGCGCTTGCTCTTGTACTCCTTGCCTTTATCCGGATCCTCAACGATGGAACCCCAAGCCGTTACCGGGTCCCCGTGCTGCTCCCTGGCCTTGCGCCAGAGCCGAAGCAGACGGCCACGAATCAAGGGGTATTTGAGGCGATTGGCGCTATAGAGATACCAGGAGTAGCTGGCGCCGCGGGGGCAACCGCGTGGTTCATGGTTGGGCATATCGGGGCGGGTGCGGGGGTAATCGGTCTGCTGGATCTCCCAGGTCACCAGACCATTCTTGACGTAAATCTTCCAACTACAACCCCCGGTGCAGTTCACACCATGGGTGGAGCGCACGATTTTGTCGTGCTGTTGCCGTTGGCGGTAGGAGTCCTCCCAGGCCCGGTCGTCTGTGGTGAGGATTCCATGCTCCCCCGAGAACGATGTCCGCTCGCGCTTGAAGTAGGTCAGGCGCTTCAGGATTTGACTCATACCGCGATCCTCCTGGAAACGTAAGTGGCGAAGCCGCTGCAGTTTGATACGGCTTTGCAGCCATGAATCTCAAGGATGCTTGATGCGGGGCATCATGCCTGCGTCCGGTTACTACGAAAGTGATGACACCGAAAAAAGCGTCGATAGCCTCGCGCCACTCTGGCCAGGCCACCGTTAAAAGAATCGGCTTTTGCAGCGCTACGGACGAAGTTTTCCCGGCGTGGGTGTTCGTGAAGAACGGGTACGCACCGCTGCGACTCTCCCTACAATTATTTTGATCATGCGTAACTGCTCACTCCCCCGTCATTCCCGCGGAGGCGGGAATCCAGAGAGCAGCGGCATGGCTCGAAATGGATCCCCGCCTGCGCGGGGAGGACGAATCTCCTATGCCGCGCATGATCAACCGGGGCGAGCAGTTACGATCATGCTTTTATTCAGCGTGGCACAGAAAAGAAGAAGCGCAAGCCCATCACGGCTGACCCCCTGATATCGCTCGTTTTGCGGAGCCGTTCTATGCTTTGCTCTGGAAACAAACTCCAGCAACTGGGAACCAACCATGCCGATCCGAAATGCAAGTGCCGTGTGGGAAGGGACTCTGAAGGCGGGCGCCGGACGTCTGAAAACCGAAAGCGGAAGCTTCGAGGGGCGCTACACTGCCGCCTCTCGTTTCGAGGAAGAGGAAGGAACCAATCCGGAGGAGCTCATCGGAGCCGCTCACGCCGGCTGCTTCTCCCAGGCCTTCTCGCTCTCCCTGGAGCAGGCCGGTTTCAAACCCGAACGGATCGAAACCAGCGCCCGGGTCCACCTCGACAAGGTACCCGACGGTTTTGCCATCACCCGGGTCGAGCTCACCACCAAGGCACGTGTCCCGAACATTCCCGAAGCGACCTTTCAGAGTGAGGCCGAAAAGGCCAAGCAGACCTGTCCCGTTTCCCAAGCGCTGAAGGCCATCGATATCACCCTCGATGCACACCTCGAGCAATAGGCTGTTTCTCACTGATGTCCGGTGACCAGAACAAGTCGCAGTGACATTCGAAAGATACCGATGAAGTATTCGGTGCGCTGGGGACCACTCCGGATGGGCTGAGTACCCACGAAGCCGATCGCAGGCGCGGGCAATACGGACCGAACCGCCTGCCGCAGCCGCGCAGGCGGGGACCAGTCGCCCGCTTGCTGGCCCAGTTCGGTAACCTTCTGATTCAGGTGTTGATCGTAGCTGCAATCATTACGGCACTGCTCGGACACTGGGCCGATACGCTGGTGATCGCCGGCGTGGTGCTGGTCAACGCCGTCATCGGCTTTCTCCAGGAAGGCAAGGCGGAAAACGCCCTAGAGGCCATCCGTGACATGCTGTCGCCGAATGCCTCGGTATTGCGTAACGGCCACCTGACCACACTGCCTGCGGACCAACTGGTGCCGGGGGACATCGTCCAGCTTCAACCAGGGGACAAGGTTCCGGCGGACCTTCGGCTAATTCGACTCAAGGGGTTGTCGATCCAGGAGGCCGTGCCGTTAGTCTCCCGTTCTTGGAGCTTAACCACGTCAATACAAACTAGAAATGTCCGGGCGCCGCACAATGACAGCGTTTGCTGCGATTGGACTTGGTAGGGGATGTTTTGGAACGAACTGGCCGGCATGGGATCCCAATTACCCGGCCTTTTCACGCTGACGTTACACTGAGGTCGATCGATTCGAGGCGCCCTGGCGGGCGCCTCATTTGCGTCAGCCGACCTTGCTTTCGTGGGTCAACAACCGATCCAGATGATTGGCAAAGGATTGCCGATCGCTTTGACTCAGCGGCGGCGGCCCCCCGGTATCGATGCCGGTGGCTCGCAGCGTCTCCATGAAGTCCCTCATGGTCAGACGCTCTTTGATATTGTCGGCCGAATACATTTCGCCACGCGGATTGAGAGCGTGCCCTCCTTTTTCGATCACCTCGGCCGCCAAAGGAATGTCGCCGGTAACCACCAGGTCGCCCGCATCGAGTTGGTTGACGATCTCGTTGTCGGCAACATCGAAACCCGATGGGACTTGAACAAAACTAATGAGGGGTGAGGGTGGTATGCGTAAGGTGTGGTTGGCTACCAGCGTCAGCTCCAGGCCGGTGCGCTCTGATGCTCTGAACAGAATGTCTTTGATGACTGCGGGACATGCGTCTGCGTCTACCCATATTTTCATTGGCATCACTTCCGTTGAGTGCATGTGCAACCCTATAAGAACCCGTCCTGCCATCGAATGCAAATCGTCCTGTGCGCGATTCGACACTCCTGGTGAGTACTGAGGCTGCTAATGAACAAGCGTAACTGCTCGCCCGGGTGATCGCCCACAGCCCCGGAAATCCGTCATCCCCGCGTAGGCGGGGATCCAGCAGTCGATCTCAGAATACATCCTGGCCAAGAACCGTCATCCCCGCGTAGGCGGGGATCCATTTTGGGCCATGCTTTTGTTCTCTGGATTCCCGCCTACGCGGGAATGACGGAGGGGGTGAGTAGTTACAAACAAGCAAAGCCGATCGGCCGATGCTAGTGGTCCCTCCCTGAGAAACAGGATTGGTTGAGGGTAATTCCAGCCGCACGAAGCAAGAGAATGAGCAGAGATTTCATGCACGATCAGAAAATCACGGAATGGGTACTTGGGCTGGTGCTGACGATGACTGGATGTGCAAAGTCCTATTACCAGGGTCCCGAATCCGATCATTTCGACGGCAAGCAGTTTTTCAACGCCGGTCCTCCGCGTGATATCGGCATCCGGGATCTGCTCCGTTGGCGTCTTACACGCGAGCCGCCGGAGTGGCCGCAGTCGGTCGATGTCACGCCTGATCGCCCTCCGCAGCGCGTCGATGGCGAACAGCTGCGGGTCAGCTTCATCGGACATGCAACGCTACTGATCCAGACCCGCGGCCTCAACATACTCACCGATCCGGTCTGGTCGGAGCGTGCCAGTCCGTTTTCCCGGATCGGGCCACGCCGAGTCACACCACCCGGCGTGTCCTTTGATGACCTCCCGCCGATCGACATCGTACTGGTGAGCCACAATCACTACGACCACCTGGACCTCGCGACACTGAATCGCCTATGGAAGCGTGACCAGCCTCGCGTGATCGTTCCGCTCGGCAACGACACCATCGTTCAGCGGGAACATCCCGACCTTCGCGTGGAAGCCTACGACTGGGAAGATGAGGTCGCCCTGTCGGACGAGGTGCATCTGCGCCTCGCGCCGATGTTCCACTGGTCGGCGCGCAGCCTGCTGGATCGCAATCGTGCCCTGTGGGCGGCCTTTCTATTGAAGACGCCGGATGGAAATATCTATTTCGTCGGTGATTCGGGATGGGGTGAAGGGCGCTACTTCGAGGATGCCGGTGAACGCTTCGGACCGATTCGGCTGGCTGCCCTGCCCATCGGCGACTACAAGCCCCGCTGGTTCATGTCCTATGGGCACATGAACCCGGACGAAGCCGTACGCGCACACCGGAAAATCGGCGCCCGCCACAGCCTGGCGAGTCACTTCGACACCTTTCCCCTGGCGGACACAGCCTATGGCGAACCTCTGGAGGAGCTGGCACGGGCCCGGGAAGCGAACGGCGTATCCGAGGAAGCCCTGCGCGCACTGGCGCCCGGAAGCATGTGGTGGATACCGCCTGTGTAAACGCGTTTGCCGCCCCGAAGGGATGCACCAGAAACGGGTCGCCGCACTACTCTGCCATCATTCGTTCCCGGGCGCATTGCGCTCCTCAAGACACTCCCTACCGCCCATTTCGAAGTCGCGACAGACCTGCGGGCGTCGGGCGTAGATGGTGCACCGCATCGTCTCGCGGTCGACTGCCGTGCACCAGCCATCATCACGACGGTACATGACCTGTCCCCCCCAGTCTGTCCAATCGGTCATCGACTCGGGCACATCGTTGTCATCGATGAGCAGGACCTGCAGCCGACAGCAGTTGGCTCTACAAGTATCGCAGGTAGACATCCGTTCATTATTACACAGAACGCCCCGGCGGATTTGATATCCGCCTGGGGAGTTACTGGGCGTAAAGCGCACGTCGATTTTGCTTCCGAGCAGCCGGCCCACCCCTTGGCGGCGGACCATTCGCATCAGCATCCCCTACACACCTGGACAGAGTGCGGTATTCCGTTTTGCTACGCTGAGAAAGAGCGTTCGCGATGGAGTTTGGACATGGGGCGACCATGTAGCCTATGCAACAGGCAAGCAGGAGATAGCCTGGGGCCCCGTTTGCCCGGGGTATCGTGCCGTCGCTTTCTTCGGCTGTACAACGATGAGTGAAGACCTCGCCCCCGAACTGAAACCTCTGATGGCGGCTCTGCTGGATGGCGACCATACCTCTGCTCTGAGGGAAACGCAGGCTCTCCTGGCCTCCGGACTGCCGCGCGAGCGAATTGTGACTGAGGGCCTCGAGGCGGCCATGAGCAGACTCGACGAAAAATGTACGGTAGAAGGTTTCAATCTTCTGGAGATCATGCTGGTGGGACGGGCGGTTTCGGCCGTCGTCAACGAGCTGTATCCGGGAGGCGAGCCACCGACCGCCGGAAAGGCAACCTTCATCATTGCGACCCTGGAGGGCGATGTCCACGACCTCGGCAAGAACGTTACCAAGATGGTGCTAATCGGCAAGGGATACCGGGTGGTCGACCTGGGGAAGGACTGCCCGGTGCAGACGGTGGTGGAAGCGGCAGCACGGGAGAATGCCCGGGCGGTCCTGGTCAGCGGTCTGATCACGTCGGTGATCCGCGAGGTGCGGAAGGTCCGCCCGGCCCTGGCGGCAAGAGGTCTCGAACACATCACCATTGTCGCAGGCGGCGCGGCGCTGAAGCAGGCGACGCCGGAAGCGCTGGATGTGGACTATGTGGCGGAGACCGCCTTTGATGGAGCCCGCTTTCTCGACGACCTGGTGGGGGATGCGCAATGAACGGTCTGGAAAGGGTAATGGCGGCAGTACGTTTCCAACCCACCGACCGGCTGCCGGTGGTACCGCAACTGTTCGGCCATGCAGCGGTCCTGGCGGGCATCAAATTGGTGGACTACCTGCACGACGGTGCACTGCTGGCCCGCTGTCAGCTCTCCGCCGAGGCCCGCTACGGGCATGATGCCGTATTCGCCTTCATGGATTTGTCCGTGGAGACCGAAGCGGTCGGTTCAACCCTGCTTTACCGTGATGAACTTTACCCGGATGTCGCAAAGTACGCGTTGAGGCCGGGTGATGACCCGGCAAGGCTGCGGATCCCCGAGCCCCGGCAAGATGGACGCATGCCGGAACTGTTGCATGCCGTTTCGCTATTGCGCCAGGAAGCGGGTAACCGGTTGCTGATTGCCGGTAGCGTGGTGGGACCCATGACCCTCGCCACCCAATTGGTCGGTATCGAGGATGCCCTCTATTTCGCCGCCGACGATCCGGACGGCTTCGAGCGGCTGCTGGACTACGCAACGGACGTTATCATTACCTTCGGCAAGGCACAGTTGCAGGCGGGAGCGCACGTGCCGGTGGTGTTTGACCCTTCCGCTTCCCCGGCGGTAGTGCCGGCGGCGTTTTTCCGCGAGTTTTTGCTGCCCCGCTTGAAAAAGGTGCTCTCCGCCTTCCGGCAGAACGGTGCAATCACCACCTGGCTCAATATCGCCGGGCCAACGGCACCGATTCTGCCTTTGCATGCGGAGGCCGGCGCCGAGATCGCCAACTTCGATTACTACGTGAGTGCCACCGAGGCCCAGCGCTGCCTGCCCCACACCTGCCTGGACGGCAACCTCAAGTCGCTGGATTTTGTTGAGGCCACGCCAGAGCAGGTCTTCAAGACCGCGGCGGCGCTCCGCGACAGCTTTGCCGGACGGGGCGGGTTTCTGCTCTCTTCCGGCTGCGAGATCCCGCCTGAATCGAAACCGGAGAACATCGAGGCCATGATCGCCGCCTGCTCCACGGTGCCGCCATGGCAGTCCTGACCATCCATTTCTGCGGCGAAGTTCACTCGCTTTCGTTCGAGCCCGGCTCGTCGGTCCGGGATTTGTTGGAGTCCACCGAGTTTCGGGTGCGCTCCGGATGCCGTGGTAACGGGGCCTGCGGACTGTGTCGGGTGCGCCTGCTGTCGGGTGCGGGCGGACCGGTGACCAGGAGCGAGCAATTCCACCTTCACGAGCGACGGCTGGAACGCGGGGAGCGGCTGGCCTGCCAGATGCACCCTTTGGACGATCTGACGATCGATGTGCTGAACCCGGCAGCCCCCTCCAATTGGCACGCAACACCGGAGGGTCTGTGGCGGCGGGGCGATATACCCGGCTCGGACGTCCTCCGTGAGTTGCCCAATGTAAGGCACCCCTGCGGGCTTGCCATCGACGTGGGCACCACCAATATTTGTCTTTCGGTGTTCGAGTTGCCCGAAGGTCGCTGGTTCGCCGACCGCTGGGGACGCAATCCCCAGGGAGCGTGGGGGGCCGACGTGCTGACCCGTCTCAGTGCGGCGGCCGCGTCGGAAGAGACTGCGCAGGAAATGGGTGAAGCGGTGGCGGATGCGATCGGGGAAGCACTACAGGATATCGCTGTGCGGCATGGCCTGGACCTGCGGCGGATCGCCTGGATCACCCTGGTCGGGAATACGGCGATGTTGTGCCTGTTCACCGGCCGGAACTACGCGCTACTCCTTCGCCCGGAAAACTGGACCGAGTTTATCGACTGTCAGCCAGCCGACTATACGTCCTGGACCGAACGATGGTCCGTCCATCCCGAAGCGGAGATGGAGATATTGGCGCCCCTGGCGGGGTTTGTGGGTTCGGATCTGTTGGCAGGAATAGTGGCGACCGGGCTTTCCGAAGGCATTGCACCGGCCCTGTTTGTGGACGTCGGCACCAATTCCGAAGTCGCTCTCTGGGACGGTCGCACGCTGCATGTGACTGCAGCGGCAGGCGGGCCGGCGTTCGAGAGCAGTGGAGATTTCGGTATGCCTGCCGAACCAGGAGCGGTGTACCGTGTCTCCTCTATAGAAGGACGTCTGGATTTCCACCTCTTGGGCGATGATCGGGCCAAAGGGGTGTGTGGCTCGGGTTTGGTGGACCTGATCGCCCGCTTACGGGAAGGGAATATTCTTACCGCTACGGGGAATTTCATGCAAAAACAGGCTTACGCCTTTACGGTGGGCGGACAGAAAATGCTTCTCACCAAACGGGATGTCGATGCCTTTCAGCGAGCCAAGGCGGCTATTGCCGTGGGCACGCTTGCCCTCTGCCGTGAAGCGGGGATTCACACGCAGGAGCTGCGGCGAATCTGCGTAGCCGGGGCCTTCGGACGCTATCTCGATGTGACGAGCGGACAGGAAGTCGGATTGTTGCCACCGGTGCCGCCGGAGCGGGTTGAGCTCGTGGGAAACACCGCCCTCGCCGGTTGCGCCGACGTGATGCTGTCGTCGGAAGCAGCCGAGCGCTTGTCCCGGCTGCGGAAGCTGCCCAAACTCATCAACTTGTCATACTATCCCGCTTTCGACGACCTGTTCCTTGAAAATCTTTACCTACGCCCGATAAAGGACGATTGACGTGACTCACTCGGACCATCACCCGCTGTCCCACGGGCAGGAGAAGCTCGACGCGGTCATCAAGACCGCCCAGTATCTCGCGGGGCTGCAATCGGAACGCGATATCTGGGCCGAACTGGGAAAGGTAGCGGTGCATTTTCTCGGTGCCGACCTGGCCGCATTCGTTACCCGCCGGACCGACGGGCAATTGGTGCTGCACCATTGCGTCGCGGCCGGTACAGCCTGCTCTGACCTCGTCAAGGCCACCAATCACACCATGCGCCAGGTGTTTGAAAATGGTTTCCTGGCTACCGAGCAGGTGAATCTGGGCGAGGACTACGCCCTGGCATTCCTGGCCCTGAACCAGGGCACGGCGATGGGGGCGGTAATGATTATCGGCCACCGCCAGGCCGAACCGTTGTCGCGAAAAACCCTCAATCTCTACCTGGCTGTGGCGGGCCTGTTCAGATCTACGCTAACGCGGCTCTCCTCCCAACATCGCTTTATTGCCATGGCCAACAACGTGCCGGAGATGCTGTTTCAGCTCGTGCGTTATCCGGACGGGGCGTTTCAGTTTGCCTATGTGAGCGAAGGATCGCGGGCAACGCTGGCTGTGACGCCGACGGAGCTGCTGGCCGATGGGGACTGCTTTTTCTCCCGTCTGCTACCCGAGGATCGGGAGGATTTCGAGGCGGCCACCCGGCTCACCCGGACGGTCGGCCGCGTCAATCGAGTCTTTCGCTGGCAGGACCAGGACGGCAACGAGCGGCATATTCTGTTCAATGCCATGCCTACGCTACAGGAGGACGGCAGTATCGTTTGGGACGGTGCGGTACAGGATGTCACCGAGCGAGAGCGGCTGGAGGAGCAACGGAAGCAGTTCCTGTTACGGTTGGAAAGGAGCATGGAAACCACGGTGGAAGCGATGGCGTCCACCATAGAGAGGCGCGATCCCTATACGGCCGGACACCAGCGACGGGTGGCCGACCTCGCCGCCCACATCGCCCGGGAGCTGGAGCTGCCCGAAGAGGAAGTTCACGGCATTTTCCTTGCCGCGAGCATCCATGATGTGGGCAAGATTCACGTCCCGGCCGAAATCCTCAGCTTTCCCGGCAAACTCGGTCTGATCGAGTTCGATCTGGTCAAGACCCACGCTCAGGTGGGTTACGAAATCCTGAAAGTGATCGAGTTTCCCTGGCCGGTCGCCGAGATGGTGCTGCAGCACCACGAACGTCTGAACGGCTCGGGATATCCCCGGGGGCTCAAGGCCGACCAGATCATCACCGGCGCCCGCATTATCACCGTAGCTGACGTAGTGGAATCCATCGCATCTTTCCGACCCTACCGGCCCGCTTTTGGGACCGAAAAGGCATTGGAAGAAGTGACGCAACAGCGAGGGGTTTTATACGACCCGCTGGCGGTGGATGCCTGCCAAGGTCTGTTCGAGGAAAAAGGCTATAAGCTGCCTTCTGTGTGATCCGGAGTGGGGGTGCGTTTGCGGGATTCCCGCAGTCAGGATGTTATCATGAAAACATCATAAGATCGGATAAAGCGAATGGATCGAGCAACCAGGATCTACGCGTGGTTTTTACTTGCAGTGGGGATCGCCTGGCTGATCTGGGCGCTCTACGAGGATCCGCAGGTCTCGGCCATCAATGATGTGCTGTCGCAAGACACCGAACTGGCCACCTATCCCTACCCCTTTCGTGTCCTTCGGGTGGAGGGAAACACTGCTGTCGTTTCGACGCCCCGCTCTCCGCAGGTCCCGGTCGCCCGAATTATCGGTATCCTTTACCCGGCCGTGGCTGGGCAGAGTGTGCAGAGCCCCGCCTTCCAGCAGGCGCAGATGGATTTGGCGAAGCACCAGCAGCGGGCCAAGGCCGTCATCACCATTCAGCCCGGCATCGACGCGGTCCGCTGGGAGCTGGACCGTCGCTGGCTGGCCGGGCATGGAATCGAGCCCTGAACCGAAGCTACACCGCCGCGCCTCTACTGCGGAGCGCCCCTAACGTGTTCTTCTGGACAAGTCGAATCCGGTCACGGATCCTGCTCTTCTCCTCACGTAAGATACTGCGGGTAAACTCTGGAGATATGCATTATGCGAAAAACGACCAGAATCGGCGCGATTGCCTGCCTGCTCGCATTTTCCGGGGCGATAACGGCCGCCGATGTGAGCGGTCGCGCGAATTCAGGTCTGGATGAGGTGGATGTTAGCATCACCTTCGGGTCGGATAGAGAACAAGAAAGAAGCCGAACAAGGGCGCGATCAAATCCGAACATTCCTGCCGGGCACAAGCCGCCTCCCGGGGAGTGCCGTATCTGGTATCACGGGCGCGAGCCGGGACAGCAACCCCCTCCCGGAAACTGTCGCCAATTGCGTAAAGAGGTACCACGCGGGGCCAGCCTGATACGAGGTTGAAACCGGGTAGTGCACGCGAACCCGGCATCACTCCCCTGACAATAACGGGTTCGAGTCACGCGGTGACAAAGATATCGGATCTGAAAACAGCGATGAAGAACAAGATACGCATTATCGGACTCATGTGCTCGCTACTGCTGCTTTCCGCATGTGGCGGACCAAAGACGCCTCAGGAAGTCACGCAAGCCTTTTGGACAGCCGTCAGTCACGGTGATGCGGATGGCATCGTCGGCTACTCGACGCTTAGCGACATCGAGGGCTACGACCGCTTCTCCCGCGACGACTGGGCGGATATCGAACTGTCATGGGGAAAGGTGGTCATCGATACGGCTGATGCCGAAATCGTCACCCGACTGTCAAACCCGGAGGCTCCCGGCGACAACCTGGCGTTTTCGACCCACCTGGTCCGGCAGGGCGAACAGTGGAGGGTGGATTACGCCCGCACCGCCGATGAACTGCGGGCCAGAGCTGCACTGGATGGCCTCGTCAACAGCGTCGGTGCTCTCGGCCGGGAGATCTCCAGCCAGTTCGACCACGCCTCCCGCGAACTGGATGCCAACATCAAGAGCATGGCAGAGCAGGTGCGTACCTTTTCCCGGTCGCTGCAGGAAGACGCCTCCGAACGTGTGGAACACTACGGAGCGGAGCTGGAGAGGCACATGGGTGAGCTGGCCGACTCGATCGAGCGTGCCCTGAAGGAACACCGGGACAAGACCACGAAAGAAGACCAGGACATCCTGCGCGAAGTCGTCAATGATCTGCATGAAAGCAGTGACTCCCTGGCCCGCCCCACCACGGAGTCCATCGCCGATAGCAGCGATGCGTTACTGACCGCACACCAGCGGCTCGATACGGTCGAAGGCGACGAATTCGATTCGTACAAACAGCGCTGGCAGGAGTGGCTAATGTACTGTCTCATGCTTGGCGATACTTTCAGAGCCCCCCAAAAACGTCAGGACAAGGCGTAGCGCGCGGGCGATGGTTGTCCCTTGTCAAGCGCTACAACGCCGTCATGGCGTTTTTGGGGGGCTCCCTTCGGGCGACCCGCTGAAAGCACCGCCAAGCATGAGACAGTACACAAGACCTCCAGTCGAAGATGGAAGAGCTGCTCGAGCCCTCCGCCACCGGAACGTGATATACGCCCCGGTGGCGGCCGGTAAGGCTGCTCGCTAAAACCGGTAGCGGACGTAGGCGGCAATCACGTGATTGTCGTAGTCCAGGCCCTCACTGCCGAGAGTGAGCACGGTCGGCAGCGTATCGGGCTCGACCCCGTCCACCATCCAGTCATCGCTCTCGAACCGCTCGTAGTAGTAGGCAAGCTCGGTCGAGACCGTTTCGCTGACCCGATAGCGAGCCTGCGCCTGGATACTGGTCACCGAGCTTTCCAGGTCCGGAAAATCGGTCTCGTTCCTAATGCCGATCTTTCCGGTAGCGTCGGAGCGAACGTAATCGAGGCTCAGGTTCAGCCCTTTCTGGGTGAAGCTGTCGTGGAAGACCTCCCACGACACCCCGACGCCGGCACTGTTGATGTCGTCCTCGGTGGTTGCGAACCAGTCGGGAACCGAAAAGTTCTGACTGCCGGTCTGCTCGTTGTCGTGGACTTCCCGGCTGGCGAAGCCATGGAAACTCAGGCTTCTACTGACCAGCACCGTGGCATCGAAGCTGACGCTGGTGTCACGGCTCGAGCGCAGCCCGATGGCCCCGTCCGTATAGTCGTTGTCCCGATAGGCGAATTCGACTCCGAAGTCGATGTGTTCTCGCGGTGAAACGGTCAGGCGCGCCTCCGCCCGTTCCTGCTCCCGCGATGCCATGTTGAACTTCACCATCAGCGGGTTTTGCTCCGGGATCGCGGCATCCACTACCCGGTATTCCGACGCATCCCGATCCGCATAAGCGAGGCCGACGACCAGCTGGCTGGTGGGGTGGAGCCGGGAGGCGGCTTCGGCCCAGACGGTGGTCTCCTGTGTCTCTTCGACCTCCTCATCGGGCCGTCTCTTTCGATCGTAGTCCGCGCCTGTCGACACCCGCGTTTTCGGCGTCAGTTGATAGCGTCCCTGCATCGCTAACCGGCTGTCCCGGCGGTCGTACTGCCGGTTTTCGCGGGCACCCGGCAGAATGGCATCGGTACTGACATAATCGAAGCTGTCGGTGGGCGTCTCATCGTCACGCTCGTCGTGGCGAAAATCCGCCTGCAGAGTAAGACGTTCATTCCAGGCAGACACCAGCCTCGCATCGAGATTGGCGGTGCGGATTTCACCCTCGAGCGAATCCCGGGGCAACCCGCCCGTGGTGAGGGAGGGGTTGACCGTATACGGCAGGAATTCATCATTCTGGGTCATACGCCCCAGCGACACCCTGGCACTGGCCCGGGTCGCTTCACTGACATCGTATCGGCCGGACAGGGTCACCTGATGGAACTCATTGTCCGGCGGCAGCGCCAATTGCCCTTCGTTGGCGCCGGTCGGGTCGCCGAAGGGGTTGTCCCAGCGCAGTGACCGGTTATCGTCCCGGAAAAATGAGCCGTAATAGCCGACCTGAACATTCCAGTGATCCCCTTGATAACCTACCCCCAGATCAAGCTGTTCGGTGGTGTAGTCCACCGGTTCCGGCAGCAGGGCGCTGCGGAACAGCACCGAACCGCCGATCACGTTGAGCCCCTCCTTCCTCTCGCGCCGGAAGTCGGCTGAATAGCTCCAGCGTGAGGTCGGGGTAATCTCCACGCCGACACCGACCCGGCGACGGTCGGTCCGCAACGCGACCGGACGCAGGCTGTTGTCCAGCTCGGTCATGCCGTCGGTAGTGCCCGCCTTGACCCAGTTATCCGGAAGCTGCAAGTCGTTGCCGCCGACTCCGGTGAACGGGGTCTCTGCCCTGTCGGAGTAGAGCCGGGGTATCTCCAGGTAGTCGACGCCGACCCGGTAACTACCCTGACGACCACCTTCGAGCCGGACACTCCGGCTATCCAGTGCCAGACGCGAGCTGTTCAGTCGCCAGTAGGCGGCCTCCTCTCCCCGGTAACGCAAGTCCGCTCCGAGAACGAGGTAGGCGCCGTCGTCGTCATAGCCGGTGTAATTGCCGAAGCCGAACTGATCTTCGTCCACGGAGCCGACCCCCAACTGCACATCACCGCTGAGTCCACTCTCGAACAGACAGTACTTGCACTCCCACTCCGACTTGTCCACCTCTCCAGCCTGGGTCCACAGTTCAGCGGCCGCACCGCTGGTTGAAACTCCGATCAGGATCAAGCCGACCACCGGCTGTCCTGCCAAAAAACGTCGATTCAGTCTGGTCATACATCACCTCTTCAGGTTGACCCCGGAGGGGTGGTTGGAGCCGTGCACCTGGGAATGGCAATTCATGCAGCTCTGTCCGAGCAGCAGCCCCGCAGTGGGCGATGCGCCGGACAACAGGTCGCCGGTGAAGGCGATGCTGGGATGACCCGCCTGTGAATGGCAGCGCTGGCACAGCAGAGGCGCACGCTGCGTCAGTAGCGCCGGATGGTTCGAGCCATGGGGTTGATGGCAGTGGGTGCAGTCTTCGCTAACGGGAGCGTGCTCCCAGAGGAAGGGCCCGCGCTTCTCCGCATGACACTCGTAGCAGGTCTGATTGAGTGTCGAGCGCCGCAGCATCGATTCGGTCAAGGAACCATGGGGTTCATGACAGGATCCGCAACTCATCAGGCCATAGCGCAACGGATGCGACGAGGCACGGTAACTCTCCGAACGCTCCCGCGTATGGCATTGGAAACAGACCTGCGGCTCTTCCGAGGGCGTGAGCACCGGGTCATGGGTGGTATGGATCCGATGACAGTCGGCACAGGCCACCTGTCCGGTCTGGTGGGCACTGCCACGCCAGTCGTTTCGGTGACGGTCATCGTGACAACTCAGACAGACCGCATTCTGCTCGGCCACCGGTGTTTCCGCCCCGCGATGGCCGAAGTCGCGGATCGGCGGCCGCTCTTCCTCGTCATCATCGATGGCCATGTCGGCGTGTTCGGATCCCGGTCCGTGGCACGTCTCGCACTGCAGTTTCGCGAAAGGCGTGCGTGGGTCCGAGCTCTCGGCATGTTTGGTCTTGAAGATATCCATGACGGGAAACTCGGAAAATTCGTCATGGCACTTCAGGCAGCGGTCAGCGCCGCGGTCGGTGTAGGTCGGCGAAGTCTCTTCGCTTTCCTGCGCCGATACGGTGAAGCCGATAGAAATCAGGAACAGAAGGGCCGCAATGGCATAAGCCCGTCGTTGTCGCATAAGGCACCTCACAGGGTCCACTTTAAAGGGGCCGGCCTCCCTGCCGGCTTAGCTGTGGTTTCGATCCCCGGCGCAGGCGCCCGAAGGCGCCCGCGCTGGCCTCTATTCGATGCCGTGCATGACGGCAACATCCGCCGTACGACCCGGGCCATGGCAGGTTTCACACACCTCGATTCTTCCCGCTGCCGTTACACGGTCGACATTGAACTGTGCGCCGTTGTATTCCATGTGTGCCTGGGCAACGGCCTTGTCATGGCAGGAGGAGCAGACCGCCGCGGTCGGCGTGATCATCAGGTCGTTAGCCGGATCGGTGTCGACAAAATCCGAATCCGAGGCCGTCCCCGCATCCGTGGTGTCGATAACGCTCGGCAATACCTCGCCGGCGAGTGGCAGCGCATAGCTGTCACCGTCATGGCAGGTCTGACAGTTGCCCAGAATCCCCGGGAAGCGAAGCCCGCTGTAGTCATGCACGCTACCCCGATGCCCGTAGAAGACAACGGGATTCTCGCGGAAGCCGGTGGCATGGATGGCATGGACCAGCCGCTTGAAGTCGATGGACTCTTCCAGCTTGCCATCGATACCGCTGACCGCACCGGCCGGTCGCACGGAGATGTCGGTGTTGTTGGGGTTGTGGCAGGTAACGCAGATGGCGGTGTCGTTCACGCGGTTGTTGCCGTGCAGCGACAGAGTCTCATGGCACTGCAGGCACTTGGCATTGTCGACCACCTGACGCCGCGCCCGGGCGGAACCATCGCTGATGGCGAAATACTCCACGGCGCTCGTGATCGGGGTGTTAACGATCACACCGTCCACATCGGACTTCGGATAGCCCTCGATGGCCACCGAACCGCTGCCCGCGGCCTGTGCCGCGAGCGGCAGGGGATCGGACGTTACCGTGTGCACCCCGGTGCCGGCATCGTAGGAGTGATAGGCCGGGTCCAGGGCACCACTGCTCAGGAAGGCAATCTGCACCGCCTTGGAGACGCCGTTGGCGCTATCGGTATTGGTGTAGTCACGACTGTCCCAGGCGATATTGAGTCGCAGGGTGCTGGTCGCCCAGTCCGCCTCGGTGAGGTCGTAGGGCGCATCGCCGTTGGCCGGATCGGTAATGGTGAAGTTGGCACTGACCGTCCCGGTGCCCGCATCGTAGCTCGCCCCGGTAATGTTATAGGCGAACCGCTCTCTCGCCACATGCGTCGGGATAACGTGCGAATCGGCCACCGGACCGGCCGAGCCGCTACTGGCGTGGCAGCCACTGCACATGCTGTTGTCGGCGACACCGCCCGTATGGTTGAGCCCGGTATCGAACTCGACGTCGTCATGGCAGGAGCCGCAGGCCTCGGCGCTGGGACGATTCTTCCAGTTGTCCGCGTCCGGGGTATCGCTGTCGGCGCCGTCATGGCACTTCGTGCAGTTGCGCACGTCCTGCGGAAAGTGCAAATCGGAATAGTCGTGCTCGCTGTCGCGATGACCAAAGATGCTGTAGGTGCCACCTGCCACGACGCTGGGCAGATTGGCCCCCATGTGCAGCTTGTGGAACAGGACCTTGGCGTCGATGGTGTTGCCGCTGTTGGCGTCGGCGCTGCCCGGATTGTGGCAGGTCACGCAGTAGCGGGTGTCGATGCGACCGCCGCCGTGGAAAGCGAGTTTGCCGTGGCACTCATTGCAGGAGTCGGTCTTCACGATCTCGCGGCTGGTGATGCCGCTGGTGGTCCCCGTGGAGGGCTGCCAGGTGTAGATCACATTGGTGACCGGCACCCCCTTCTCGAGCTGCATCGCCAGGCGATGGGTCCGGGAGGGTTCGTAGGGGACCGCCACGGGCGAGGTCACGTTGGTGATATCGGTGGCAAAGGTGTAGGTGTAGGAGCCATCGCCATTATTGACGAAGGTGCCATTGGTGGCGCTCTCATAGTTGGCCTGCACCTTGTCTTCGGTGCCGGATCCGACGCTGCCCGCCTCTTCGGTCTTGTTGATATAGTTTTGCCAGGCACTCGGCTCGCCATTGGCGCCCGGTTTCAACTGGGCAATGGTGAAGCGCACATCTCCGGCGGTCAGGCCGGTGAACGGCATGCCGTACTCGTCTTCGATGTAGAACTCGACGACTGGTGGACTCTCGATTTCAACGCTGGAGACCTGAACGTCCAGCGCCTTCGCCGTTGTTACGGTGCCCGGTCCCGGCTGACCATCGGCGCCATCGCTGCCATCACTTCCGCAGGCAGCTAGAGAAAGAATGAGCGCCACGGCTAGCAGCGCATGAACGTGCTGAAGTACTCGACGAACAAACATGTTTAACCCCTCCTCGCTCCCGAGTTTCCGACGCGGCGACCCTTGGAACAGGATTTTCGCGGCGGGTGACGGGATCCAGCGGACCCCGGTGTTCTTGAAGACACCTTGTTCTCGGAAATTGATTGTTAGACCAAGTTTTATTTATGTATGCATCAAATCACACCCAACACCTAACCAATTATCATTGCGAAAGGCCAAAAGCAAGCACTCATCGCATGTAATTGCTTGAAAAGCCGCAGCTTTTGCGTTTTATCAAATTTTGGCTACAGAATGTGCCTTCTGATCATCCGGTCGGAGGGGCCGAGATACTGTCTGAGAAAGGAGCGAAAAAGGTTCAAAATGGGTCAAAATCCTTTTCCGCTGAAAAAGCACCAGCATCGACGGCTCCAATACCATCGGTCCAACTCCCAATCGCTTCGGTCCCTGTGGGACTGCCGACCCACTATCTGATGACCCCCACCCCCGGAAACCGGGCGGAATTCCTCGCATCTTTGGATCGCAGTCTGCAAGCGGGGACCCGCCTCATGCAGTTGAGATGGAGCCGGAAGCCTATGCGGAACTGGCCAGGGAGGTTATCGATTTGGCACACCAGCACGGCTGCAAGGTGTTGCTTACCGGTGATCCGGGGCTGGATACACCAAGGCGCACTTGGATATCGAACCGCTGGGCTGGGGCGGGTTAAAGCGGATTGCCGAGCAACTCGCGATGCCGCTCTATGCGCTGGCTGGAGTCAGCGCGGACGACGAGCGAGAGGCCATTCAGGCCGGGACGAAAGGCGTGGCGGGGCATAAGGGTTACTGAGAGGTATAACGACCAAAGGAGAGGAACAGCAGTCCTGATTTGATCAGGGCTTGCACAATTTTGTCACTGTGGCAGCGGGTTCACCGCGGCAACTCCAGCGTATCTTGCCACCCTCCACGATTGGGCTTAATGTCATCTTCAGCTGGTGCTTCCTGCCGGTAATCACCATATTGCCCAGCTCATTTACCTCCAGCGCGGCGATAAGGTCCGGGCACTTGCTCCTGAACTCCGCATCAATAGCCTCTTCCCTGATCACCTGCCGAGCCACCCGTTCACGAAGCTCCATAGTGCACATCAACATGGAGGCCGAAGCGATCTTCGCGAGCGACTCCTCGTCTCTTTTTGGCAAGCTCAGCAGCAGTATCCCGAAGAGCAGGACAACACCGATTATCATGCGAGCAATCATCTACGTTCCGTCCGGCATTCCTATCAGCGATTTGCAGATCGCAGGCTGGTTTGGCGAGAGAGCCAAGGGAAAGTCGAGAAGAATTGTAACCGCTCGCCTGGGTGATCGCCCACAGCCCCGGCAATCCGTCATCCCCGCGTAGGCGGGGATCCAGCAGTCGATCTCAGAATACATCCTGGCCAAGAACCGTCATCCCCGCGTAGGCGGGGATCCATTTTGGGCCATGCTTTTGTTCTCTGGATTCCCGCCTACGCGGGAATGACGGACGGGGTGAGTAATTGCGAAGAATTGTAACTGCTCGCCCGGGTGATCGCCCACGGCCCCGGAATCGCCCACGGCCCCGGAAATCCGTCATCCCCGCGTAGGCGGGGGATCCAGCGGGCGGCTCTTCTCCGCTGGCTACGCGCATTACGTCATCCCCGCGTAGGCGGGGATCCAGCAGTCGATCTCAGAATACATCCTGGCCAAGAACCGTCATCCCCGCGTAGGCGGGGATCCATTTTGGGCCATGCTTTTGTTCTCTGGATTCCCGCCTACGCGGGAATGACGGAGGGGGTGAGCAGTTACGAATTTTAAAAGGAAGGGTTGGGTGAACAAGGCACCGGCTTGACTGCAGGAACTCTAACAAGTCTTTTCTTCTCAGCGTTTTTTTGCGAGCGAATAGTCACGGGCTCGACGCCGAACGTCGCCATCAGCCACCATTCTATCCAACTGCTTGCCCAATTGGCCGACATCCAGGCCCTTTCCACGGAGCTTCTCCCGCAGGAGGCTTTCACTGATGTCTTTCCGCTCTTTGAGGATATCTACGATCACCACGCTGAGATCCGTCAATTGAGGGGAAGCCGTCTTCGGGCGTTGCTCCGCCGAATTGGATGACCTCTTCCTATTCGCGTCATGCGCCCGCTTCGCCTGCCCGAGAAGCTCAGCAATTTCCCGGTCCAGTGCATCAGCAGATAGCTTGTGTTTTAGTATCGTCCGCGCTCGCTTCTCGTGAAGCTCACGGATCTGAGCGTCGACCCCCTGGAGGTCTTTGGCATGCTCGAGCCTCAGTTCCTTCTTGCGTTCTTTCAGCTTGGTCAATTTCGACGAAAGCATTTCCATATCCATTGGGTCCCCAATTTTCTCGTCCGGCCTGAACAACATTCGGCAGCCCGGACTGGTGGGCCACACTCTGCTCAAAGTAGTACCGAACCATCGGCGAAGCATCTATTTAAACGCAAATTTGTGCGGACGCGCACGAAAACAGGTGACATTTGGCAGTGTGCCTAACAGACTTCCCCTCTTCCGTTCACTTTTCCCGAAACCCGATGGATATCCAGTAATGCATCCCTGGGCAAAGGTGACCAGACCGACTGAGCCATCTTCGGACCAGAATATATACACGGCGGCTTCTCCCGCCATAGGATGCCGGTCAGGCGCGAACTGCACCAACCCGACCATCAATGGCGTTGCAATCCATCACTGCGGCCGGGGCTACTTCGACACTCCATCTTCAGCGCGGGCAATCGGCTCGCTGCAGCGTTTGACAGCAATGACCAATACTCGTATCAATGGCCCGGTAATCAGTCCGCTCGTGATGGCTACGATCCTAGACCGAATCAGGTTGCCCATCCGGGATGATCTAAACACCCTTTATTCCATAAAAACAGCCATGTACCTGGACGGTTCGTGGGGATTTTCAAGACCGCCTCTTCCATCTTGCAGGCGAACACCGGAAGGATTGAAAAATGACAGAAGCCGAGATGCGGATTCAGCAACCCGCCGCACACGAAGTAGTCGACGAAACCGAGGTGTACCACGATCTGCTGCCGCTCGATGGGGCGCACATCATTGAATTAGGGTGCGGTGCCGCGGCACACACCCGGGCTATTGCCGAGAGTGGGCGGCCAGCCTCCACGCTCGCCTGCGAAGTGGATACGGTGCAGCACGAAAAGAATCTGGCCATCACCGATTTGCCGACCGTGACCTTCAGCCACGCCGGGGCGCAGGCGATCCCGGCAAAAGATGGCAGCACCGACATCGTGATGATGTTCAAGTCTCTGCATCATGTGCCAATGGAGGCAATGGATGATGCAATACAGGAGATCCGGCGGGTACTGCGTCCCGGCGGACTCGCCTACATCTCCGAACCGGTTTATGCAGGCGACTTCAACGAGGTGCTGCGCCTGTTCCACGACGAAAGGGCCGTCCGCGAGGCTGCTTTCAACGCCGTGCGCAGAGCCGTCGAACAGGGCGCACTGGAGCTGGAGGAGCAGCGGTTTTTCAATACCTTGAACCACTTCAAGGACTTCGCCGACTTCGAACGCGGGATCATCGGCGTCACCCACACCGACCATCAACTGAGCCCGGAACTCCTCCAGACCGTGCGTGACAAATTCGAGGGCTTCATGGGACCGCAGGGCGCACACTTCGCGATGCCTATTCGGGTTGATTTGCTGCGCCGGCCCGTCTAGCAGCCTGTCCAAGAACATCGTTTTTTGTAGGTTGGTGAGTTATGCGAACCCCAATGCTGATTTGGTTGGGCTTCGTTCCTCAGCGCCAGCCTACCTTTTGGAGCCCATTGCTATTCTCGGACAAGCTCCTGGTGCCATGACGTGCGCCTCTACCTCTGGCACCCCAAATGAACGGTTTCGTACGCAACCTCTTGCGCAATCCCACTGACGCGCTTGAATGATGATTGATACCCAGCGGGAGGATGACCATGGACGAGCCCACCTTCGGCAAACGCGAAACCGTGGCAGACGGGGTCGAGATACTCCCGTCGTACCTTCCGGTTCCCGGGTTCGGCGTGCTTCCCGTCAATGCATTTTTGCTACGAGCCGCTCAGCCGATGCTGGTCGATACCGGTCTCGCCATGCTGCGGGAAGGCTTTCTCTCCGCACTGAGCTCCGCCCTCGATCCGAAAACGCTGCGCTGGATCTGGGTGACTCACACCGACGCCGACCATGTGGGCAATCTGGCGGCGGTACTGGAAGCAGCGCCCGAGGCACGGGTAGTCACAAACTATGTCGGCATGGCCAAAATGACCATGCTCGGGTTGCCGGTCGTCGAACGGGTTTACCTGCTGAATCCGGGACAGTCCCTGAACGTCGGTGACCGCACCATCCAGGCAGTCAGACCGCCCACCTACGACGCCCCGGAGACGACCGCCCTGTTCGATCCGGTTTCCAGGGCATTATTCAGCGCCGACTGTTTCGGCGCCCTGCTCAGTTCACCCTACGAGGACAGCCGACAGGTCCCGGCCGACGAACTGGACGAAGGACTCACAACCTGGGCCACCGTAGATGCTCCCTGGCTTCGCGTAGTGGACGACCGTCTCCACAGGCAGGCGGTCACAAGCTTTCTGGAGCACAAGCCAAAAACAGTATTAAGCAGTCACTTGCCGCCCGCGCCGGGGATGAACGACCGGTTGGGTGAGCTCCTCAACCGGGCCATCGATGCGCCCACCTTCGTTGGACCGGATCAGGCGGCAATGGAGCAGAGGCTCGCACGGTAGCGAAAAGAAATTCCACCCGTACACCCCTATCCCGGAGGTCGACGGGAGGAAGCTGAGATTATGGGGATGGTTACCGGGAGGCTCAGCGTTCGAACACCACCGCGTCGGGATTGGCCCCCAGAGAGCCGAGGGCTTCTTTGATGCCGCTGACGAACCTGGGCGGACCGCACAAATAGAACCGTTGATCCACATCAGTGATATGCCGTTCGAGAAACGCCTTGTCGATCCGTCCCGACTGACAGCCGGAACCCGCCTCCCGAGAGCAGAGGTAAGTACAGCGCTCGCCCAGGTAGTAGCGAAACTCCTTGGCGGTGATCACATCGTCCGGCGTCTTGTTGGAAAAGAGCAGTGAATTCCCCACCAGCTGCCCATCCCGGGCCAGGGTCCGCAGAATCGCCATAAATGGCGTAATCCCTGCCCCGCCAGCAATAAAAGTACCCGGGCCTTGGTAGGTGATCGTCCCGAAGGGCTTGGATATCAACAGGCGATCCCCGGCTCCCAGGGCATGGAGCTTTTCGGTGACGCCCCGATGTTCCGGGTAACCCTTGATAGTAAACTCCAGCACCCGGTCTTCCGGCAGCGAAGTCGGGGTAAACGGCCGGGTCTCCTCCCGCCAGTCCGGCGCATCCAGGGCAAGCTCGACCCCCTGACCGGGGGACCACTCGAAGCCCTCCGGCTTGCTGACAATAAAGCGCTTCACGTCGTGGGTGACGAACTCGGACATCAGGATGGTCGCGTTTTGCATCTACCCTCCCAAACCGTTACTGCACACCATCAGTCTAGGACAGAGTACGCAAAATACGCGTTCCAAATTGGTGTCCATGCGTGTAGGAGCGACGGGAGTCGCGATATGCCGAATCGCGGCTTCCGCCGCTCCTACTTGTATTTCGATGTGTCGCCAAAAGGAGCGTGCTGGACACAAGTTCGGAACAGCTATCTAGCCAGGACAGACTCAGCTAGCTCGGGGCATAACAGTGTACGACCGAACTTACCTTGCCGCATCCGCGCCTCTTACGGATGGATTGACACCGACACAACGGAGCCCACATATTGGGGCCACCGATTGAAAAGGAGCCACACTGATGCGACTCAGGGATCTTCGCACCCAGCAGGGGATGACCCGGGAAGAGTTGGCGGCGCGCCTCGGCACAGAGCCGGTAAACATCGCCCGCTGGGAGAGCGGCGACGCCCTGTTGAGCGTTCGCCAGGCGAAGGACCTGTGCATGGTGCTGCATTGCACGGTGGAAGAACTGCTCGGCTGGGAGATCGAGCCCGAGGAGTGGCCGGAGACGCCGTTCGCCGTCACCGATACCGGTACCCCTTACGGAACCCTTACCATAGAAACCACCGTTGGCCACCGCCAATTCCCCATCGACGAACGGGCACGGGAATCGCTCCTGGAACAACTCGAACCGCGCAAGCCCCTGCACGCGGAAGGCACCCCGGATGGCTGGCTCTACGCCTGGACGCTGAACAACAAAATCCTGCTGCTTAATCCCGCTTTCGTCAGAAACATCGAGTTGATAGGGGATGATGTCGAAGCGATGCCCGGGTTTGAACACCCCGAAGTCTATCGGGCACTGGATGGCTGGGGCCACGAAGCGATCACCGGCCAAGTCCGAAAAGCCTGCGAAAGGCTGATTGCGGAACTCGGCGAAGAACGCGCCCTACAACTGGCCACCGACTTGCGGGTGACCTACGACAACGGAAAAGACGAGTGGAGCTACCTCAATGAAGAGGTCGTTCCGGACCTGTTCGCCCTCGAGTTCGGACACGCCCATGTACCACGCAGCGCGTTCGTGGAGCTGGCACAAGAGGGTCACTATCGCTCGCGGTTCGTAAATCTGGAACATGTGGTCGCCATCGAAATCCCGGCCGAGCGCTACCACCGGTTGAGCGTCGTGGAATAGAACGCATTCCCCAGCTCGCGTAGGGCGCATTCTTGACCGCCACCATCGTTTGGCAAAACCGGTACTTTTTCAGATTTCACCACCATTGCATGGGCCACATCCAAATGCGCCGACTCCGCTCTCCGCCGAAAACGGTGCATTTGCAGAATGCACCCTACGAGGAGAGCCCTTGCGTAGGGCGCATTCTTGACCCGCCACCATTGGTTGACAAAACTGTAGAGTTTCAGCGTGCGCCAACCTCGCAAGGGGCACATCCAAATGCGCCGACTCCGCTCTCCGCCGAAAACGGTGCATTTGCAGAATGCACCCTACGAGGAGAGCCCTTGCGTAGGGCGCATTCTTGACCCGCCACCATTGGTTGACAAAACTGTAGAGTTTCAGCGTGCGCCAACCTCGCAAGGGGCACGTCCAAATGCGCCGACTGGCCCGGCTAAAGTTGCTCCGGGAGCGCCGCGACAAACGATTTATCCGGGTTGTGACCGACCAAAGCGGGATTACCATCGGGATTTGTGGGTTAGTGCAAGAGGAAAGATCCTGAGTCTGTTCGCGTTGCCGCCAGGGATCGACTCCCCCCGTGCATTTAATTACATGGCCTTACACTTCTTATCCCGGTAGTCCGTCGAGTCCCGGACGCCGGTACACAAAGCAACACCTCCCCCTTTACCCGTTTCCATGTCTGCACTCAGTTCACGGTGACAGTGCTTCGGATACCGCCTATTTGGCGCAATGCTCCGGAGACCGCCCGGTAGTCGTAGAACCGGATGTCGACAGGATAGGTTCCCGGGCTGCCCGGCTGGATGAGAAACTCGTAGCGTTCCGCAGGTGTCATCAGTACCGAACCACCGGCCGGCACTAGCTGCGCTTGCGGCAAGGGTCTGCCGTCCTCGGCGATGATGTAGACGTCGCCCAGCCCGGCGGGGAAGTTCACCCGCTGTGGCACATAGCCTGCCATGATGTAACGCAGCAGAATCGATTCACCAGCCGCGGCCGTGATCGCCACCGATGAATCGGTTTCGGTCAGATCCTCGCCCAGCCCGTTGATGCAGAACAGATCGGGGTTGAAGTCGTTCAGGCGAGCATCACCACCACAAAGGGCCGCATCCCACGGCAGACAGTGCCAGGCCATGTCGATGTCGTCCACCGCCCAAATCGCCTCCACGTCGTAAGACGGGCCACCGGTGAACGCCGTGCCCGGCCCGCCCGGTGGGTCGATAATCAGCGCCCCGTACATCCCCATCTCCGCATGCAGGACGGTGTTGAGGTGGCAATGATAAAAGTAGGTCCCGGCTTGGGATGCGCGCCACTGATAGGTATAACTGCCGTCGACATCGAAGGAGTAATGCCCGACACCATCATTGAAGGTGTCCGGTTCGATGCCGTGGTGGTGGATGGTATGCGGTGCCATCATCGTGGTGAGGTGGGTATGTACGATCTGCCCCTCCTTCACTCGGATGGGTGACGAAGGCAAAGCGCCCCCCATGCCACCACCCATGCCACCACCCATACCGCCACCACCCATACCACCGCCTTCGTTGAATCCCCAGATGGGAACGTTCACACCATTGATGACCTGGTTGCCATCCATGAAGGTGTTACGGAAGAACTCGATGTCCGGCGTCACCCGGCCCGGCGTTGCCGGCGAATCGAGATGAAGTCCACAGGTTCCGGTAATGCCCGCCGGACAATTACCACCATCCATACCGTGACTCATAGCTCCTCTCCATTACAGATTTCGTGAGCGCCCGACTCAGTCCAACTGCGGCTCGCTGGTCGGCGCCTCGCCAATGGTTATCGACGCATGCATGCCGTGAGGATAGAAGCCGCCGCCTGCGGTCTGTGACATCTCGGCATGGCAGTGCATTGGAAAATGCTGCGCACCGGAAGCCGGCGGCCAGGCGTCGGGCGGGGTTGCCATCGGCAGGAGGACATCGCGACAGTCGAGCGGAAACATCGAAACGATATCTTTCTTTTTGCGTGCGCCACTGGAATTGCTTCCGTTCAGGCTGACGATTTCGACGTGGTTGCCGTGGAAATGGGGGGAATTGACCATGCCTCCGGCATTGAGCAGGCGGATAAGCGTGGCGTCCCCTACCAAGCCTTTGATATGCGTATTGGGTTCATCGGTCTGGTCGAAACTGCGACCATTGATCGTGAAGTAACGCGGCGAAAAACTGTCCGGATCGATTCCACCGATGGCAGCGACTCCACTGTTCGCGAGATGTTCGCCCCAAGCCGGGTCGACGCTTGCGAGTAACCATTTGTACTGACGTACAAATGTTGGCCCGTCCGAAAACGAACGGTTGTCGCTGCCGGCGGGCATCACCACCAGCGTGCCATGCAGACCCATCGACCGATTAACGCCACTGTTCTGGTCGTCGTAGTAGAGGTAAGTACCGGCCGGGGGTGCCTCGAAGTCGAAGTTTACACTCGAGCCAGCGCCGACTGTGTGGCGAATCGCGGTGCGCCCAACGTGAAATACCGCGTTGATGGACAAGGGGTTCTGGATGCTGATGCTGACCAGGTCATCTTCGCGGCAGACGATGGTCGGCCCCGGGAATTCGACACTGGAACCACCGCTGAAAGTCACCATGTAGGCGGACGTACCATCGACCATCGGCGCATAACCGGCGTGCACGCCGAGGGCAACCTGTATCGTCGCGGCCACACTCCGCGGAGCCCACGAGAGCAGCCCCAAACCACCAGCAAAAAGCACACCGGAGCCGCGCACCGTTCTCTGAAGAAAGGCTCTCCTTTTCATCACGAACACCTTCGTGTTTGGACGTAATATCAGTAACTGCTCGCCCGGGTGATCGCGCACGGCCCGGGAAATCCATCATCCCCGCATCCATTTGGAGCCATGCTTCTGTTCTCTGGATCCCCGCCTACGCGGGAATGACGGAGGGGGTGAGTAGTTACTACTATAAAGCTAGTTAGTGCCAGAATATCCGTCTATATACAGAAGAAAATCCATATATTCCCAAAAAGTGATTGGTGCGAAACCGCTCAGAATTTATTCCCTCCGTCCCCTCTGCTCGGCTGCCCCGTCCGTCTATGCGGGGGCTCCGCTAACCTGCAAATCCCATGGTGGATCCCATTCTCGCCTGCGATTATTCGCGCCAATGCAGAACATCGAACGCCCGCCCGGGCGTCGGGTGACGCCCGGGAAGCCGGGACGATCGAAAAAGCGGGGTCATCTACACTAGGGGACAGAACCTAAGCTGCCTAAGCTCCAGGCATGGGGAGATCCGGCCATGATCGCACATACCACGTTACACGTGAGCGACTACACGAAGTCGAAAGCTTTCTACGTGCAGGCTCTCGCACCGCTCGGCTATAGGAATAACATGGAATTCGGTGAGGCGGCGGGTTTCAACGACGGGAAGAATACAGACTTCTGGATTGAGCGCGAGGATACCGTTGTGCCGACTCACCTCGCTTTCGAGGCAAACAGCCGAAAAGAGGTTGAGGCTTTCTACAAGGCGGCGCTGAATGCCGGCGCAACCGATAACGGTGCTCCCGGCTACCGTGACTACTGGCCGGGCTACTATGCCGCGTTTGTCTACGACCCAGACGGCCACAATATCGAGGCCGTCTGGTACGACTACGGAAAAGTTAGCTAATCAGAGTCGTTCAGGTGGACGTCTTCTGCCCGAATCGCCAGGTGCCATCCTGCGTGCGACACGCCTTCGAGCGGCCCTCTGCCTGATCATCACTCCCGATCACCTCCGTGTGGTAGCGCCGACACAGGAGACCATCGGATTGGAAGGTTTCGATCGGCGTCAGGCGGAAATCGACCCCGGAGTCCGGATTGTGCCAGCTCACTGTCTGGCCATCGCGTGCGCTGTCCAGGGCGTGCGCGGTACAGCTGGCATCTTTGCTATCCATGCCGCGGCCGAGGCTTTTGCCAACAGCGAACCCGATAATCGCGCCCGCAACCGTCCCCAGTTCCTGGTTGCCTTCGTTGCGGCCGACCTGGTTGCCGATGATGCCACCAAGAATGCCACCAAAGACCGCTCCGGCGGCTTCACGGTCGCAGGTGCTGCCCCGGATCGCGATACCTGCGTTCGAGACCCGTATCTCCGCCACCGGTTTCTCCTCCCGGTATCGATAGTCACGCGGACCTTCATGCTTGCGACGGTAGCCGTGGGCCGGCGCCCAGGGCGGCGGCTCGTCCTTGTAACCATGGCCCGATTCATCTTTCCAGGGGTCCGCTACTGCGTAGCCGGGCAGAAAAAGAACGCCGCACAGCACCAGCATGAAGAGAACGCTCGTTTTCATTATTGTCTGCTCTTCTAACCAAAAATCGGTCCATCCTAGCAAGAAGCAACGAGCGTCACCGGCACAGATTCACACAACGGCCGCTCGCCTGATCGGCAGCACACTATAATTGGCTGAACTGACGCAGTCAGACTTAATTTGCCATTCCTCGCTCCCATTTAGAACCACAGGTCCGTTACCGGGAGCGGCGATTCCTTGTGACTTCATGTTTCGGAGGAAAAAACAGTGAGCGAAAATCGTGCAGAATTGGTGAAAGAGCGTATCAAACTACAAGAGTCCCTCAGGGAACACATCGCTAAACACGGGTTCGACTATCAGGAGTATGTCAATCCGCCTGCGGATAGTTGGATTGCGCAATACCAAAAGCGAATCAAAGAGATCGATGGCGTGCTATCGCCAGAGCTCCGGTATTGGAAAGGCTGAGGCGGCTCGGCTCCTTGCTCCACGCTCCCGATGCTCCAACGCGGGTTGTCAGCGGCTAAACCCTGGAAGGGTTTCCGTGGTAAGCTTTTTCTTCTAATCTCAGGTAACGTCTTTTCCGGAAACCGGCATGAAACGACAGCGCGCCCTTCAACTGCTCGCTCTCGGCAAGCCGGAGTTGCAGGCCCGTTTCGGCGTTATCCGGCTGGCCCTTTTTGGCTCAACGGCGCGCGATACAGCGGGCAGAGAAAGTGATGTGGACATCCTGGTGGACTTCGACAGGCCCGCCACGTCCGGCCGCTATTTCGGGGTGCAGTTTTATTTGGAAGACCTGCTCGGTTGCCCCGTAGACCTGGTCACTGAAAAGGCGCTACGTCCGGAATTACGCCCGTATATCGAACAGGAACGGGTTAATGTCTGAAACACCGAAGCGCGAATGGGCTTTTTACATCAACGATATGATCGCCTTCTCCGAGAAGGTGCTCGCCTACAGCGCCGGTCTCCTGATTCAACCGCTGCTCTAAATTCAACCCCTCCGTCCCAGTTTCCGCGTTTCATCTCCGTTCTCCCGCTCGACACGTCTTAACTTCAGCCGCCCCATTTCCAGCGCTTCCCGCAAAAGGTACAGCATCCACTTCGATTCCGGATCGTTGGCGTACGCCCATTTTTGGATCAATCCTTCCAAGTCGGCAATCCTTGCCTTCAGACGCGCGATCTCGGTTCCCCTTTCCCTCTTCACTCCAAGCTCCTTGACTAATGCATTCAGAAAAAGCAATTGATACTCATAGGCCGTGGCCGGAAAAGCATACTACCCTTAGCGTGGGCTCATGAGCAAGCACCCTCATCTGGTGGCCCTCGGAGCCAGGATTCGGGCAGTAAGGGAATCGAAGGGCCTATCGCAAGAAGGCTTCGCGGCCGAAGTCGGGCTCGATCGCGCCTATTACGGGGGAGTTGAGCGGGGTGAGAGGAATGTTGCGGCGCTGAACCTCATCAAAATCGCCGCAGTGCTTGATGTGGAAGTCGGGGATTTATTCCCACCGACAAGTGAGCTGCAAAGGATAAAGGGACAGTAACCGAGACAACCACCATCCTGCTGCTCAATCCCGCCTTCGTCAGAAATGTCGAATTAATAGGGTATGATATCGAAGCGAGGATATGCCGATGTAGCTATCGAAGGTCGCAGCCTTCCCCACTTAATTACGTTCCATGGCTCGCAATTTGAGCCGCCCCATTTCAAGTGCTTCCCGCAGCAGATAGAGCATCCACTTCGATTCCGGATCGTTCGCGTGCGCCCACTTTTCAACTAGCACTTCCAAGTCCACGATCTTGGCCTTCAGGCGTGCGATCTTGGCACTGTTCTTCCTTTTCATTCGATACTCCTTACCCCGCATTTCATCGTCCACCATCCGGTCGCCCATTGGGCCAGCAAACAGTTGCGATCGAGGGACTGCATACTATAGTCCGTAGACCATCAGTCTCGCAAGAAGGGAAGCTTGCGTCCATGGGAGAAACACTGGAAACGGCTTTCGGTCAGGTCTTGCGGGCGAGGCGCATTGAGTGCAAGTTGTCCCAGGAGAGGCTTGCCCTCGAAGCGGGCGTGGACCGAACCTTCATTTCCTTCCTTGAGCGGGGATTGAGGCAACCATCACTGAGGAGTCTTTTCGCGCTTGCCGAAGCCCTCGACACATCTCCTGCCAAGCTTGTTGCTGCTGTAGAGGCAAGGAAACCATCAGTCTGTCGAGAAAAGAGTCGGTGACCAACGTTAAAGGCACCAACTCCACGAAGAACAAGACGGTCGCAGGGACTCCAGGCATTGAGCCAAGAATAGCGGCAGTACGCCCGTGGCTCCCCACATGCAGCGGAGTTTCCCGACCGCTCTTGCCGCGGCGCTGCCTAACCTGGTAACAATACCCGCCTGCCTCAACGGCCTTCGAGCATGCCCCAGGACGACAGCGACTACTACGAGCAGCACGCCACCAGCTTCTTCCGTGACACGGTCGCTGTCGAGATGGCGCCTCTTCATGGTCCGTTTCTGAAGCACCTTCCTGCGAACGGACACATTCTGGATGCCGGCTGTGGCTCCGGGCGCGATGCCCGTGCCGTTCTGGAGCTCGGCTACCGTGTCACTGCCTTCGATTCTGCGCCGACGCTCGCCGCGCTGGCGACAGAGCACCTGGGTCAGTCGGTGCAGGTGCTGCGCTTCGAGGAGCTCTCCTGGCACGATAAGTTCGATGGCATCTGGGCCTGTGCCAGCCTGCTGCACGTTCCCCGGCGTGAGCTGCCGAACGTGTTCCAGCGCCTGGCCAATGCGCTCAAGCCGGGCGGGGTTCTATACTGCTCGTTCAAATACGGCACGGGAGAGCGTGAGGCGGGTGGACGCCGCTTCACCGATCTGGACGAAGCCGGTCTGCGCCAACTCCTGCCCGAGACCGGTGGCCTGACACTAATTGAAATGTGGCAAACCGGCGACCAGCGTCCCGACCGCCGGGACGAGCGTTGGCTCAACGCACTGCTCCGAAAGCCGGAGGCACCATGCCTCCCTATCTGACCACCGGCGGACCCAACGACCCCTTTCTACCGCGCCTGCTCGAGGCCATTCGCCAGGCCAATGAGATCGACTTCGCTGTCGCCTTCATCAAGGCCAGCGGTCTCGAGCTGCTCTACGATGCATTGAGCGAGGCGGTCACCGTCCGCAAAGCGCGACTGCGGGTGCTGACCAGTGATTACCTCGACGTGACCGATCCCCAAGCACTGCGTATGCTCATGCTGCTTGGCGACGAGGGTGCCGAGGTTCGGGTGCATGAGGCAGGATCGGGCAGCTTCCATTTGAAAGCCTACATCTGCGTGCGAACCGATGGCGAGGAGACCGTCTACGGCACCGCCTTCGTGGGCTCCAGCAACATCAGCGCGACCGCTCTGCAGGATGGCTTGGAATGGAACTACCGGATCGGCCTGCCCAATGCCGATCATCCGGAGCCGGAACGTTTCGACGAGATCCGCAACGCATTCGTGCGCCTGTTCAACAACCCGAACGCGCGCCCTCTGGACCACGCCTGGATCGAGGCCTACGAGCAGCGCCGCCAATCACACCCACTGCCGGTCGCACCGGGCAGCGATGATCCCGAACTGCCGCCGCCCGAACCGACCTCGGTACAGCAGGAGGCGCTCGCCGCACTGGCGGAGACACGCCGACAGCGCTACGCCCGTGGCTTGGTGGTGATGGCGACGGGGCTGGGCAAGACCTATCTCGCTGCATTCGACAGCCAGCAGATGAACGCAGGTCGTGTGCTGTTTGTCGCCCACCGCGAAGAGATCCTGCTTCAGGCGGAGAATACCTTCCAGCGTATCCGGCCCCGGGCGCGTGTGGGTCGCTACACCGGAACCCGTAAGGATGATCAGGTCGATCTACTATTCGCCTCGGTCCAAACCTTGGGCCAGGCCCATCACCTCGAAAGGTTTGCTCCAGGCCAGTTCGACTACATCGTGGTAGACGAATTTCACCACGCGGCGGCCAACACCTATCGCCGCCTACTGAACCACTTTCAACCTCGGTTCCTCCTGGGGCTCACCGCCACTCCGGAACGCACCGACCAGTCCGACATCCTCTCCCTCTGCGACGACAACCTGGTCTATACCTGCGACCTGTTTCAGGGGGTGAACGAAAAACTGCTCTGCCCCTTCACCTATTACGGCATCCACGACGAATCGGTGGAGTACGACGCAATCCCATGGCGCAACGGCCGCTTCGATCCGGACGCCCTGAGCAACAAACTGGCGACGCTCGCCCGGGCGCGCCACGCCTGGCGGGAGTGGCAGGAGAAACGGCAGCGGCGAACCCTCGCCTTTTGCGTATCGCAGCGGCACGCGGATTTTATGGCCGACCACTTCCGGAAAGAGGGCATCAAGGCTGCCGCGGCCTACGCCGGCTCCAAGCTGGGACGGGGCGAGGCCCTGGATGCCCTGCGCGAAGGTCAGCTCGAAGTGATCTTTTCGGTGGACCTGTTCAACGAGGGCGTCGACCTGCCGGCCATCGACACCGTGATGATGCTCCGCCCCACCGAATCCAAGATCCTCTTCCTCCAGCAGCTCGGGCGCGGGCTACGCCGGCATGAAGGGAAGGAGCGTTTGGTGGTGCTCGACTTCATCGGCAACCACCGGGGCTTCCTCAACAAGCCCCAAGCGCTGTTCAACGTCAGCGGTACCTATCGTAGTCTCGCCGCCTTCGCCCGCAAAGCGGAGCAAGGTAAGCTCCAGCTGCCCGAAGGCTGCTACGTCAACTATGACCTGGCAATCATCAACTTCCTCAAGCGGCTGGACAGCAAGGGGATTCAGCAGGACTACCAGGCTCTCAAAGATACCCTGGGGCGCCGCCCGACATTGGCGGAGCTCTATCGGGCCGGCGTCAGCATGCCGCAACTGCGCAAGCAGTATGGCCACTGGTGGGCATTAGTGCAGGACCAGGGGGACTTGAGCGCTGAAGAGGAGGTGTGTTTTGCACGGCATGCCGACTTCTTCCGCGACATGGAAGTCGAGCGGATGAACAAGAGCTTCAAAATGGTGCTGCTGGAGTCCTTGCTTGAGAACGGTGGGTTTCTCGATCCGCCAAAACTCGAGGGGCTCTCTAGCCAGGCACTTGACGTTTTCCGTCGTCGGCGCAGCCTGATCGGTGACATTATTCCCGAGCTTCAGGATATTGAGCAGATCGATAGTGGCGCCTGGCACCGTTACTGGAGTCGCAACCCAATCCACCATCTTGCGCACGAAGGCAAAAAATGGTTCGAGACTGTCGATGGGCGCTTTCGCCCTCGTTTCCCCGTTGAACCAAGCGAGATCGAACCGTTCGAATCGATGCTCCAAGAACTGGTGGACTATCGCCTGGCGGACTACCAGGCTCACCGCCCGGCCACTGATGAAACGTCCGCGCCCCCTTCCGCCGATGTGGTGCCGTTCCCCCAGCCAACCGAGGGGACAGAGCTGCCCTACTTCCCCAACGTCCGAATCGCCTGCGGCTACTTTCGCGTCGGGCGCGCCGACACCGAAGAGTACCGTACCCTCGGCCCGGGCCACGGCCGCCTCGATCCCGCACGCCACTTCATCGCCCGCGCCATCGGCGACTCCATGAACGGCGGCAAACACCCTATCCACGACGGTGACTACCTGCTACTCGAACGCATGGACACCGGCAACGCCGGCGCCATCACCGGCAGCATCGTCGTTATCGAACGCCAGGACACCACCGGCGACGATCAGTATCTGCTGCGCAAGGTCACCAAGACGCCCGATGGCCACCACATCCTCAAGGCGACCAACCCCGACTATCCGGACTACACAGCGGACGAAACCATGCGCACCCTGGCACGGTTAAGAGCCGTGCTCGACCCGTTGGAACTGGCCACTGGCCAAACCTTCATGCGCGAAGAGATCCCGGAACTCTTCGGCGAGAGCTTCAACCCGGGCAACTGGCACGCCGGCCACGTCGTCCTGAACCACCCACGTCGACACATCCTACTGGTGACCCTCAACAAACAAGGCAAGAGCGCTGAGCACCGCTACCACGACTATTTCATTGACGAACACACCTTCCACTGGCAAAGCCAGAACCGCACCACGCCGGAAAGCGCATGGGGACGGGAGATCATCGAGCACGAACAGCGCGGCATCGAGGTCCACCTGTTCGTTCGTGAACAAAAGCTGATCGGCGGTAAGGCAGCTCCCTTCCGCTATATCGGGCAGGTGCGATATCAGGGCCACCAGGGGAGCGGGCCGATGAATGTGATTTGGAGCATGGTACAGTGACAGTTTCGAAGGGGTTGAGCGGGGTCACCTGAAAATTAGGTGTCTAACAAGCTTGTGCATTCACTAGGAAACACCCGACCCCTCTTCGTGCTTCATTCCGTCCCGATCGGGCTTAATAATTCGCACTTGCCTTCTTCAACATCCCCTTGCACGCGCTTATACTTTTCTTCTATGACACGCCCATCCAGATATTTTACCCGCACTTTTTCGTTTCGACCGATCTTTTTTTGTGTTCGCTTTATGGGTACCATAATTGCATGGCGCCCAATATCAGCAGCCTGTTTTTGAACGATCTCCAAGGTCTCCCTACTAACGTACTCCGAGCCGCTTTTAGTTAGCGACCTTAATTTTCCTAGAATGTGCTCTGCAATTTTTCTCGCCTCGGCTTCACGTCCCAATCGCGAGTTAAGGACCATTTCCATATATTCGACCAAAGCCCGAGCTCCTTCATCGAGATTCCCACTGAGTCCATGCCTGTGAACATCCGCTATATGTTCGAGCGCTCTAGAATAGGACTTGCTGGTGATGGCATCAGAGATCGCGTCGAGCACCAAATCAACGTCCGTCTCATCAAGTTTGAAAGTACTATCATCGCTCTCGAATAAACTAATATATGAATTTCGATATGTATCCTGTTCCTTGCCCGTAAGGAGCCACAAATATTTGTAGACCGCGATACGTTGGTCCATCGAAATCCTATTGTTTCCCACCGAATCATTCAACAGGGCTTCCGCTTTAGCAAATTGTGTTTTTCCCAACAAAGTAAGAATTACATCAAACTCGAGCTTATCGGAAGGAATGGCGCCGCCTGTGTTCCCGCCTGTAGAATAGTCCCATAGCCGTGCGTAATCCGATTCGCTATTGATGTAGGCTTCTGCGAGGATTCCGAGAAGAACTTGATGGTTATATTGAAACGTGTTTTCTTGGCGAAAGCGCTGAACTTCTAGCTCTCCGCTAATAATCGCTTCAATTGCTTTACCCAAAAAATAATCACGGTCATCTGACTCAGTGCACTTGTTAAGGGCCTCAAGGAAAATGGCCGGGCGCTCTTCATTTTTCGCGGTCTTGAGAGCTTCCAGAGCGTAATTTACTGCCTCCTTTTCATTACCTTCTCTACCAAACATGCGAGACAGGTTAACTGAAGCAAACGTCAATAATTCACGGCCATCGACCGTTTCCGCGTCTGCACTGTCAAGTATTTCTCGGTTTATTGCCTCAATTTTGTCCCGCTTCTCTTCGAAGTTGCATTTAAAATATGCCGATGAAAGGTTAAGCTGGGCTTGTCTATAAAAATTTCCGTCCGAATATTCCTCAGTGTATGTCTCAAATGCCGCGATGCTGTCCTCGCTCAACCCGACGAAAAAGCAGGCGATACCCCGCCTGTAAACCTTCTCGTAATAAAACTGCGCAAGCTTTTTCTTATCGATATCAGCCTTGTCGTATGCCTTCAGAGCATCGTGGTAGTTGCCAAGCATAAAATGGGCTGTAGCCAATCGGAAGTACGTCAGTGGGGAGATGGACTCGGCCGCCGGGCCGTGTTGAGACAAATATTCTTGCATAAAATCGACAGCCGCCTGATAATCACCCTCATCGTACTTATCATCCGCAAGTGCGAGAAGGCTTTTTCGGCTCCGCTCGATATCAGATAACCATTTCTCCGAAAGAGCGCGCTCAATTATTCTATTTTTTATACAAACGGGGTTCCCTTGAGCGTAGGACCCGCCAATTATTCCCGCCAAATAAAGTCGGGATCGCATAGCATCAGAAAGCTCTTCACCTTTTCCGTATGCCATCTGCGTCAGCGCATTCCTGATCTCTTTACTGTCTGCTACTTGTTGCCGAATGTGATCAATAGGCTCTTTGTCAAATGAACCGAAATAGAGCTGATTGACAGCTTCGTCGACGGACTCTTCTGTTGCTTCTTTTCCAGCAAGCAAGGCATCTTCAATAGATGAGCATAAATCCCATGTCGTTCTTGGGTTTCCATTAGTCCACCAAAAGATACGATCCGCTATTAAACCATCGAGTTCGAGTCCGGATTTAAAAAGGAATGCATCAAACTCGGCCCTATTGAAGTCATCCAAATATATCTTTTGACCAATATTAAAAGGCGAAATGCTCTTATCTTTTATTATGTTGGCAGGTTCGGCTACGCCAGACAGAACATATGTTAACTTTTCATATTCAGAATACGAAACGCGCGAAAAGTATATGCTACGAATAAACGCAAATACTTGATCAGAGAAATTAGTTTTCGTTAATGAGTCAATTTCGTCTAAAATAATTACGAGCTTACCCTTAAGGTTCTTCAGAACCCCCCTCAGCTCTCTCTCATGTTCTTTGGCGGCCGGAAGGGAAGTGGGGCGTTCCCTGTCTTTTAAAATTGCTTCAGAAGGAACTGATATGTTTTCTCCCCCAACCTCCAAGACAATGTCTATTATATTACGAAAACAGTCTCTCGGATTTTCGTAATAACCACCTGATAAATCGATATAGGCGTAAACGTCTTCCGAAGATTCGAGATCACGTTTTGCATTTATTAAGAGGTTTGTCTTCCCCATTTGCCGTGCCACAAGGACGTAACCGGGGCGCCCCATCCCTGAAATCACGGTTGCAAGCTGGCGGTCCGCATCCCTAGCAACGTATAAGCTTTTTGGAATAATTGTCGTCGACGTGAGTTTCTTCATGTCAATCAGCCGAGCTCTTGTTCGGTTTCTCTTAAAATCGTGTCGAACTGCTCTTCAATCGGAAATTGGCGGGCGAGTAGGTTCCTAAAAAGCTTCTTCACAAAACGGGGGCTCCCTTGAGCGAAATCTTTGATGGTTTTTTGTTGGATTTCGCTGAGCGCCAATTTAAGTTCTTCGCTAATCATTATAACTAATCGCTTTATTGCGTCTTCGGACCAAATGGTCATCGGCATAACTCTTAGGCGCTCGTGCACCTTGTTGTGAAAATTATCTAAATCTGAGTAGGGAAAGTCGATAGATGAGAAGACGAACTTTACGTTCTCGTTCTGTGCTTTAGTGGCGTAATGAACAAGAAAGGCGGAAACTAGCTTTGCAAATTGCGTTAGTAACTCGGCTGAGCGGACAGGAATTTCTTCAATGTGGATATAGACCCGCCTTTTCTCATATTCAGTGCACAGAAGTTTGGCCGCGTTATCCATTAGGTAGGGTAGGGAGCGTTCGGGAGGGGAGGCTCGGTTTGCTTCGGCAAACAACTCTTCGATTACAGCTGCTAACCACTCTTCAGCAGATGAGTCATAGTAATTCGCTAGTGAAATAAAGATGTATTCGGAGTCTAATCTGACTAGATTTCGGCGGATAAGGCAGGTCTTTCCACATCCAGAAGGACCGAAAACCCATAAGTGGAAAATATCCTTAGCTCTCGCAAACTCGTCGTCAATACTTCGCTTTACGTAGTAGGTTTCATACCCAGGCTGGTAAACATCGAATAGCACAGCATCGATATTATTTTCGGCATGCCTGGAAATGCCGCCTTTTGGAGCCGGGATAGAGTCCCAGGAACTAGCAGGGCAGATCCAACCTAGGCTTGTGTAGAAATCCACCAACAACTCGTGGGCCGGGTGAGTGAAAGTATCCGGTTTAACGCACGTTGAGTGGTCCGTATTCGGCAGTTGTCTAGGACTTCCGAAATATCGGCCGGCAGACTCCTTGTCTACTACTTTGGTTCGGGCCCAAAAGAAATTTCGGCGAAGAAAATGATTTTCATATGCCTCTGTGCCCTTGAGGTTTGGGATGTGTTTGCCATCTACTAGCTCACGGAACCTATCGTCGATTTCTTGCAATGAGTCATTGCCCCATTTGAGTTGCTGGGACAGTCTGTTATTTAGTGCACGTGATAGGGGGTCAGTACGGTTAGCCCACTTGGATCCATAAGACGGGGAAGCTACCAGCACCAGGCCCACTTCTTTGTCGGTAAACTCTTTCTTATGCCGCTCAAGAAGATAACGGACGACAATTCCGCCAGTACTGTGGGTAACGAAAATTAGATGGTGAAAATCCAGCGGTGATAGCCGCCCATCCACACTGGGCCGACGTAACGCGGAGAAGAGCTCATGCGCACAATCTCTTATTTCGTATGTAGTGGAATTAGGGTCGGTATAAAATCCGCCTAAGAATATAGCTGGGTTACATAGTCGTAAGTCCCTGCGGACAAGCTCTGGCCAGTACTCGCACTTGGTTACGTTATCGTCTTGATGGAGCCAGCAAGTCCGGCTATCCGAAAAAATGCCATGCACAAAGATAATCACATGGGAAGCGTGCTCATCGTATGAATACCAGACGTTGTTTTCAGAAACGGCGGGGATCTGAGGGAACTTCTCGTCTAGCTCTTTGGAGCGGTTCGCCTCAGAGCGTCCAAATTGACGTATCATTTTCACCGGCAACTAAACCCTGTGGACATTCCGGTCACAGTATACGCATGCTTCAGGTACGCCAAGTGACCGCGACTGGCCGACGTTAGTACCGGAGGCGTTGAGCTCGGATAAACGGGGTCAGAGTCAAATAAACCGGAGGCACGAGTTCGGATGGGCCCATTTAAGGCTTCGGCTCCATACTCTTTGCCTGGCGAACCATTAGTTTTTTCTGTTTTGAGAAGGGCGGTTGGCACGTCCGTGCAATCCTCATCCGTAAATTCTTTTGCACATCGTATCCCACCGGTGCCAAGCAGGTACAGGGAATTCCGGGGACACCCATTAGCCGCCTCCGACCGTAGCCTACACGAGGAAATACAAGCTCCTCGCTGTCCATGGCTGGGGCCAGTATATCCCATCCTTAGTTAGGGCGCGGGTGTCACGCCGACAGTTCAAGTCCCGCAATCTTCTCCTCACACACCGTCTCGGCTATCTTGAGCAGAGTCGCCACCCGCTTGCCCAGGTACTCCACTGTGGTGCTGTCGATACGATACTGGGGATCGTAGCGGGCGCCGATGTAGGCGTAGTCGAGCAGTTCGTAGGCGTCGCTCTGGAATTCGCTCTCCCGGGGGAAGAGGCCGGCAAGGCGGGCGTCCACCTCCTCCGCCTTCTGGCCGAGCAGGGCCAGATAGTGCTCGTTGGGGATGTAGCCGGTATGAACCAGCAGCACTGCTTTGTAGGCCGCTTCGGCGGCCTGGTGGAGATGGAATGCGGCTTCGGGTAACCAGCCCTTCTTCTTGGTGGACTCATGGATTGCAAAGAATCGGCTCGCCTTTTCGAACCAATGGCCGAAGCCTTCCCGGGCCGCGCGAAGCCGTTCCTCGCGATCGGGCAGCGCGGGCGCGGCCAAGTCGAACCCTGGCTCGCGCCAGAGCACCTTCCCCTCGGTGACGATTTCCGAATAGAAGTACTGCCCCTTCGCCAGCTTCCGGTTCAGATAGCCAATCTCCAAATGGATGATTCGAACATGGGTGGAGAGCCCCGCCTCATCGCAGGCGCGGGCGATCGCGAGCCAGGTGCGGGATTCGCAGTCCTGGTCGTCATCGGTGATCGCCAGGAGATCGTAATCGGAGGCGTGGCCGGAGCGGCGCTTGGGTGGCAGGTCGCCCTCTTCCCGCCAATCACCCCGCGCGTAAGAGCCGAACAGCAGAACTGCGCCGACGCCGGGACAGCCGTCCCGAATCAGCTCGACAGCTCGCCCGAGCTCGTCGCGCTTTTCCGGCGGTAGGTGGGAAAGAACTTGCTCCATGCTGATGTATACGTCGCCCCAGGGTGAGGGAAGCATATCAAACGCAGGCCGTCATTGTGAGCCACTGAGCGAGTAACCGAGCCCAAGCGGCTCCAGCTTTCCCGGCGCACCGCAGGTCGGTGCGGGCGGTCTGGGTGGTGATCTGGTGGGCGCGTTTGTGGCTCGCCACGGTATAGCCGTGGCCGGGGTGGCGTAGGGCATGGCTGAGCAGCGCGGTTTGGCGGTGGTTGAGGCTGTCGGCCAGGACCGGGACGTGGCGCGGGAGGTTTTCTGCGCTGTACTGTTCGTCGGTCTACGGGTGAGGTTTAGCGAACTGCTAAATCTTGGGAAATTAGCAGTTGATTAGCTTTTAAGCGTTTAGCCGCTTTTTTGGCGCAAGAACCGACCCCATATTTCAACGCGATTTGGGCAGGGTTGAAAGGACCTGTGTTGGTCGGCGTCGGGGATTTGGAGGGAGTCGCCATCAGGGAGGCCCCAACTCCTCCAGCAAGGCAGTGACCGTGATGCGTAGCGATGGCAGCGATTCGTTGAGCGTCCCCCAGACCCGTCGATGATCTACGATCGCGTAACCGTGGATCAGGAGGTTTCGAAAGGCGACAATCGCGGGTAGATCGGGTATTCGGCTAGCCAGGTCGGGGGCGGTCTTGGATAACTGGTTGAGCGCCTCGCCAATGATCTCCAATTTACGCTCTACTGCCGAATGGAGCATGGAGTTTTCGGCGTAACCATCGAGATCGACACCTTTAATGAAAGACTGGATATCCTCTGCTGCCGCCTGCACATCCCAAAGATAGCTGCGAGGATCACGTTCCATAGACCACCTCGCGAGAACGATTGATGCTTTCAAGGATATAGGGATTGCGTACCGCACCGGCTTCCACGAGATCGACGGGGCGGCCGACCACACCTGAGAGTTGATCCCTAAACTCGAAGAATTGCCCTAGGGTGGCCATATCGTTTTCGGCTTCAAATTCGACCAGGAAATCGGCATCGCTGTGCTCGGGATCGAAGTCATTTCCGCGTGCCGCCGAACCGAAGACTTCCAACCGGCGCACATGATAGCGGCGGCATAGTGCTGCTATTTCTCTATTGTGGCGTGCTATCAAAGGATGCAAGAAAGTACCCGGTACTGTTGAGTTGGCTCAGGGGACAGTCTATAGCAGAGACTGGGGGTGCGCTCAATCCCTCTTGCCGGGACCGGATGGATAACCTCACTGCTTCGGCAATTGCTCCTCGACCAAATCCATAGGATCGCTGGATAAACAGGGTCAGAGTCGATTAAACTCCGTTCGCCGTTCGGGCCACCTTCGCCCCTTCTGGCATCATCTTCCGGTCCAGGCATGACTCAGCAGTGGCGGCTTGGTGGTGGCTGAGATCGTTTTCAGGGGCGGGGCGTAGCTTGAGGGGAAGGGAAGATCGGCTCAGTGGCGACAGTTCGCCACGACTATTCAGGCTTCCAACCGCTTCACCTCGGTATCCAAGCAGTTGCCGAGCGCTGCGTGCGCCTCTTCGAGTTCGTAGTCGTCCTGCAACCCCATCCAGAATTGCTCGGTGGTACCGAAGTAGCGAGCCGGGCGCACGGCCGTATCCGCAGTGACGGCCCGCTTGCCGAGTACGATTTTGCTGCGATGCTCATTTCGTGCTCGCTTGGGGAGTCTCGTCGCTGGGGGGCATCTCGGTGCCTTCCGCGAGGATGTCGATATATTGCTTGTAAGAGAATTTTCGGTTGCGCCGGCCTTGGCTGATTTGGTGAAGAATTCCGCAGCGATCAAAGGTGGCGATAAGGGCATTCGCCTTTCCGTATGTGATTCCCAGCGCCTGCTGCACGTCCTTCACCATTACTACCGGCTGCTGCATCAGGTGACGCAGTAGGCGAACGGCATCGGGGCCGGCATTGATCTCAATAAGACGATCGGTATCGTTGCGCTCCTGCTGCTGTAGCCGCTTGGTCGTGCTAACGACCTGATCGGAGACACTCACCACTCCTTCGAGGAAGAAGCGGATCCAGGCCTCGAAGTTGCCGCTGTTACGGACCTGCATCAGGCGGTCGTAATACTCCTGCTGGTAGGTCTTGAGGTAGGCGCTTAGATAGAGCATCGGCTCTTCGATGACACCGCGCCAAACCAGAAAGAAGGTAATCAGTAGGCGCCCGAGTCGGCCATTGCCGTCGTTGAAGGGATGGATGGTCTCGAACTGATAGTGGATCAGGGCGCACTGAACCAGTACCGGGAGATCGTCGCTGACGTAGAGGTACTTCTCCAGGTGATCCAAAGCGGCATGCATCGCCTCCGGCGGCGGAGGGATGAAACGTGCTGTTTTCAGATTGGCTCCGCCGATCCAGTTCTGACCGGTGCGAAACTCGCCGGGAGTGAGCGCGGGCTTTCCGCCGCGCACCTGTTGCATCAGCACGCCATGGATCTCACGCAGGAGCCGGAGCGACATCGGGAAGTCTTCATCGACAAGGCGGCGCAGCCCGTAGCGCATGGCCTTGACGTAGTTGACCACTTCGCCGACGTCGGCAGTGGGGATGTGCTCCTCATCCGCCCCGAGAACGTCGGTCAGTGAGGACTGGGTCCCCTCGATCTGAGAGGAGAGCAGGGCCTCCTTCTGAATGAACATGGCGACGAACAGGTCCGGACTCGGGAGGACGCTGGCGATGGTATTGATGGCGCCCAGCGCCCGGTCGGCCTCTGATAGCAGCAGCACCAGGTCGCCGTCCAGGCTGACCGGGGGCTCCGGCGGCAAGTCGGCCGGGAAAAAGGCCTTATATCCAGAAAGGGTTTGGCGGTAGGTTCCGCTGCGTTCCATTTTTCGGACCCAAAATATGCGGCTTGCGAAGGCCTTTATATCTCGCTTTAACGAAATATGAAAGCATTTCAGTTCCCATATATCGATTCACAGAACTATGGGATGCCATTACAGCACCATATTTCCGAGTGGCCCTGGCTTCCAGGCTTCGGGGTAACCGCGTCTCCTGCCTTCGGCAATCAGGCTTGCAACCGCTTCACCTCTGTATCCAACCGGTTGCCGAGCGCGGCGTGTGCCTCTTCGAGTTCGTAGTCGTCCTGAAGGCCCATCCAAAATTGCTCGGTGGTGCCAAAATAGCGAGCCCGGCGTACGGCCGTATCCGCCGTGACGGCCCGCTTGCCGAGCACGATCTCGTTGATACGGCGCGGGGGAACGTTGATATCCCGGGCGAGTCGGTTCTAGCTGATCCCGAGCGGAACCAGGAACTCTTCCAGCAGGATCTCGCCGGGATGGATGTTTGGAAGTTTGTCGGTCATATCAGAAGCTACCACTTAGTGGGGCGGCGTCGGGGAGCCCGAGAGAATCGCCGCGAGGGCGCGCCTCCTACCTGAATATCGCGACGGTGATCGCTCACGCGTCAGGCCCGGATTTCGAACTCCGTAACTTTTGCGATCGGCCGGACGCAGCGGCGGTCGCGCTTTAGCTCCACCAGTCCGTAGTTGGAGAGTGTTCGAAGCGTTCGGGAGAGATTGCTGGCTTTTCGGCCGGTGCTTTGGGCGAGCTCCTCCAGTGACGCAGGGTGCGTTTCGGCAATATGCCGTAAGAGCGCTCGGTTCTTATCGCTGAGCACCTCGGCAAGCGAGCGCATGGAAGGGAACCAGACCTTGGGATCGGTCGGCTTCGGGTGGTACTCGCCGCGGGCAATGGCGAGGGCGCGGGCTCGGATTTGTTCCTGCGGCATAACGCCGATGCGGATTTTTTTGCTCATCGCTTTAGAACCCCTTGAGCTTTCAAGTAGCGGTCCACCGCCTGGAAGAAGTCCGCCAACAGTTGCTCGGGCGTTTCAAATTCGTAAGGGATTCCCTCGTCCTCTTCCGTGCGGTGCCGGTGGTCGTATTCAAGTGACCGTCCGGAAAACCGATTGCCACGCACCCGAACGGCATGGGCATTGTCGAATTCCAGGACCCGACCGCCATCAATGGCATGCAAGGTCAGGCTATAGCTGACTCCGTGTGGTCGGTTGGGCGTAGCGGCTACCCGTTGAGCTTCGACCTTGATCCAGTACCCACCTTCCTGGCCGAAGATTTGACCATCCAGATCCAGCAAAGTCTCCAGTCCTTTAGCATCCATTCCAGTTATCAGCAGATCATAGTCTTTTGCTTAAGATACGCCCAATGTTCGGCTGCAAGCAATGGGACTTTGTCGCAGTTGAAGGATCTGCAGTCGCAGGCATGATGAGGGTCGGAATCCGACCTTGCCCCATCCCTGGGGTCGTCTTCCGGCAGAGCGGGGGTTTTCAAGTCCGACTGGCCGCTTTGATTCGGTCCCCCCAAATCAGCGGGGGCATGGAAAACGTTGGCGCCGCCCCGCTTTCTCTGCTCCAGGAGTCCCGATTCGGCAAGCTTGAGCAGGTCGGTGCGGGTGGTCTGGGTGGTGATCTGGTGGGAGCGTTTGTGGCTCGCCACGGTGTAGCCGTGGCCCGGGTGGCATAAAGCGTGGCTGAGCAGGGCGGTTTGGCGGTGGTTGAGGCTGTCGGCCAGGACCGGGGCGTGGCGCAGGAGGTTTTTCGGCGCTGTTTTGGTTTACGTTTCGGAACAGTGTGCTTTACAATTAAAAGACATTAACTTTACGTTTATTGGTTACCATGCCGACCCAAGACCCGTTGGAACAGTTCGCTCTCCAGGCCATCGACCAGGATGGGGCCAATGTGAGCGCCCGGGTTGCGGAGGCGTTTGATGTCTCCCGGCAGGCCGCGAGCGCCCGCCTCCGGGCGTTCAAGAAGAAGGGACTTATCGAATCCACCGGCACAGGGCGTGGGACCCGGTATCATCTGTGCAAACTGGCCGATGACAAACAGTCCTACAGGATCGAGGGGCTGAGTGAAGACCTCGTGTGGGACAGGCAGTGTGCGCCTGTCGTCCGGAACCTTGCCGAGAACGTTCGGGACATGTGGCATTACGGAATCACTGAGATGGTGAACAACGCCATTGACCACTCCGGCTCGGAGGTTGTTCAGGTCCATATTTGGAGAGATGCGCTTCGGACCAGTGCCATCGTGGCCGATGAGGGCGAAGGAATTTTTCACAAGATTCAGCATTCCCTGGAGCTGCTGGACCCAAGGGAGGCGATTCTCGAGCTGGCGAAGGGGAAGCTGACGACTGATCCGGAGCGGCATTCGGGAGAAGGCATCTTCTTCACGTCCAAAATGTTCGATGCGTTTGTCATTACTTCACGAAACCTCTATTTCCGGCATGACGCAGACGAGGACCTGGACATTCTCCTTGAACAGTCGGTTGATGAGACCGGGACGACGGTGTTCCTTCAGCTGTCGAATGACAGCGGTCGGAAGATGAAAGAGGTGTTCGATGAGTTTGCCGCCCCCGAAGAGTACACCTTTTCGAAAACCGTGGTCCCAGTCCGGCTGGCGCAGCACGAAGGGGAAAAGCTCGTCTCCCGCTCACAGGCAAAGCGATTAACGGCGAGGTTCGAGAAATTCGAGCACGTTGTGCTGGATTTCGAAGGCGTGGAGGAGATTGGGCAGGCGTTCGCCGATGAGGTGTTCCGGGTGTTTCAGAGAGCCCATCCGGGCACGCTCCTGGCGCCGATGAATATGACGGAGGCGGTTGAGGATATGGTGAAGCGGGCGCGGGCGGCGGCCCGGGGTTGATCCGTTTTCACTCGCTCTTCTGCGGACCGGCTCCGATCCGTTGGAAATAAAAGGGTCAGAGTCGATTAAACCGTTCGCGGTGGTGGTTGAGGCTGTCGGCCAGGACCGGGGCGTGGCGCAGGAGGTTTTCGGCGCTGCGCTGTTCGTCGGGAACTGCTAAATCTTGGGAAATTAGCAGTTAATTGGCTTTAAGGCATTTAGTGGAGTCCTACTCACATCGCAGGTGCTCACCTATGCATTGCGAATCCGTGTGAATGTTGGAGCAGAAAGCACTGCGATTTTCTAAGCGATGGCTTCAGCCAGTTCGACTTCAGCCGGTGAAAGGAAATCAACTTCCACTATCGACTGCCGTATTTCTCCAGAATATCGGATAAGGAAATCGCTTTGAACTCTCCGCGGTCATAGGCATCCAGACGATCCTCGGCTTCCCCTATCCACAGTTCATCCATGGCGTGATCGGGTTCATCGAGACCGGACAAGATTTCCTCAACTACTTTGGCGCGCTCTGCTGGCGGCAGCGTGAGGGCTTCCTTCAAAACGTCTTTTCGAGTGGCCATACCTGTCCTCCAGCGATGCCTGCGGGTTCAAATATCATTCCAGACGTCATCTTCCTTGTTATCCCAAATCTTGTCCATTACACCTTGCTGTGCCCGGATTAGGTCGGTCTTGTAGCGTATGCCCCGCTTTTCCCCCAGAAATTCAATAAAATCGAGCACCTCTTGGGCGACATCGTCGGGGAGGTGCTTCGCTCCTCGTAGATTTGTTCAGCTAGCGACATCCTTCTCTCCCGTGGCAGAGTTGATGGGAGGCCATCAAGTCTCAGTTTACCGCGGGTCGCATCGTTTCGCTCGGTGATTCAGGGGCAATCCTCGCAAAGCGCGCCTCGCCGCCGGTACGAATCGCCGCGGGGGCGCGCCTCCTACCTTAGGTTTCGTAGCCTAGGATTAAGGTCAGAGTCGAATAAAAAGCCGAAACCGCGAACCTGGGGGTGCCCACACCCCTCATCCTGTCCTTCGGCAACTGCTCCTGCGTTGCTCTACCTTCTGCGTCCATGCAGTCGTCTCCCGGGGGAGAAAGGACCCTTCGCTTGGGTTTGGCAGATTACGACCGCGTAGGAGGCCATTTTGGGATGGATGCGATGCCGGTATCGCCGCGGGGGCGCGCCTCCTACCCACGAAGGATGACCTGCGGAGGTGGAACGAGGGCCGCCTCGGCATGGTTGCAGCGGAAAATCGCCGCGAGGCGCGCCTCCTGCCGGTTGGGCCTATCAGGCTTCGTATCCCAGGTTCGGTGCCAACCACCTTTCGGCTTCGGCGAGTGACAGCCCTTTGCGTTCGGCGTATTCGGCGACCTGCTCGCGGTCGAGCTTGCCGACGGCGAAGTAGCTGCTGTCGGGTGCGCTGAAGTAGAGCCCGGAGACGGCGGCGGTGGGCACCATGGCCTTGGACTCGGTGAGGGTAAGGCCGATGGCCTGGTCCGGTTGCAGCAGGGACCAGAGGGTGTCCTTTTCGGTGTGGTCCGGGCAGGCGGGGTAGCCGAGGGCGGGGCGGATGCCCTGGTACTGCTCTTTGATGAGACTCTCGTTGTCGAGGTTTTCTTCCGGCGCGTAACCCCAGATCGTTTTGCGCACCTGCTGGTGCAGCCACTCGGCGCAGGCCTCGGCGAGGCGGTCGGCGAGGGCCTTGAGCATGATGGCGTTGTAGTCGTCGTGGGCCGCCTCGAATTCGGCGACCTTTTCGTCGATGCCGAGGCCGGTGGTGCAGGCAAAGCCGCCGATATAGTCCTTTTTGCCGCTCTCTTTGGGCGCGACGAAGTCGGCCATGGATTTGTTGGGCTGGCCGGGACGCTTTTCGCTCTGCTGGCGGAGGAAGTGGAAGGTGGTGAGCACTTCCTTACGCTCTTCGTCCTTGTAGAGTTCGACGTCATCGTGGCCGACGCTGTTGGCGGGATAGATGCCGACCTGCGCGGCGGCGTGGAGCCATTTTTCGGCGATAAGCTGCTCGAGCATCCCGCGGGCGTCGGTATAGAGCTTTTTGGCCTCTTCGCCCTTCTCCTTGTCTTCCAGGATACGCGGGAAGACGCCTTTGAGTTCCCAGGCGTGAAAGAAGAAGGTCCAATCGATGTAGGGGACCAGGGTTTGCAGGGGGATGTCGGCGAATTGGACGAGGGCGCCGGCGCCTTTGGGTTCGATAGTGACGGGGCCTGTTTCGGCTTCGTTTAGGCCAATCGCGGCGAGGGCGCCCCTCCTACCGGCTTCGGGTGCCTCGGAGTTCATCGCGGCGGGGGCGCCCCTCCTACCGGCATCGGGTAGGGCATCGAGGACTTTGGGGCGTGGGGGCTCATAATCTTCCCAGTCGATCTTCAGACGGTTTTCGCGGGCCTGGGCGAGGGGGGTGAGTTTGGTCTCGGTGCGCTTTTTGGCGTGGCGTTCGCGAACGGCCTGGTGTTCGGCGTTGATCGCGGCGACGTAGTTGTCTTTGGTGCCTTCGCTTTCCGAGATCAGGTTTTGGGCGACGCCGACGGCGCGGGAGGCGTCTTTGACCCAGACTACGGGGTAGTCGTAATTGGGGTCGATCTTGACGGCGGTGTGCGCCTTGCTCGTGGTGGCGCCGCCGATGAGCAGCGGGAGGGTGAAGCCCTGGCGCTGCATCTCGCTGGCGAGGTGGGCCATCTCTTCGAGCGAGGGGGTGATGAGGCCGGATAGACCGATGATGTCGACGTCGTGCTCTTTGGCGGCATCGAGGATCTTCTGGGCCGGGACCATGACGCCGAGGTCGATCACCTGGAAATTATTGCACTGCAGCACCACGCCGACGATGTTTTTGCCGATGTCGTGGACATCGCCCTTTACCGTGGCCATGAGGATCTTGCCGTTCGGGCGTGCGCCCTCGCTCTTGGCCGCCTCGATGTAGGGGATGAGGTGGGCCACGGCCTTTTTCATCACCCGGGCGGATTTGACTACCTGGGGCAGGAACATTTTGCCGTCACCGAACAGGTCGCCGACGTGGTTCATGCCGTCCATCAGCGGGCCTTCGATGACGTCGATGGGGGCCTTGGCGTTCAGGCGGGCCGCTTCGGTGTCTTCGACCACGAAGGCGTCGATGCCCTTGATGAGGGCGTGCTCCAGGCGTTTTTCCACCGGCCAGGAGCGCCACTCTTCGTCTTCCTTTTTCACCTCGATGCCATCGCCCCTGTACTGATCGGCGATTTCCAGTAGGCGATCGGTGGCATCGTCGCGGCGGTTGAGGATGACGTCCTCCACCCGCTCGCGCAGCTCCTCGGGGAGTTCATCGTAGACGGCAAGCTGGGCGGCATTGACGATGCCCATGTCCATGCCGGCCTGAATGGCGTGGTAGAGGAAGACCGCGTGGATCGCCTCGCGCACCGGGTTGTTGCCCCGGAAAGAGAAGGAGACATTGGAGAGCCCGCCCGAGACCAGGGCGTGGGGCAGGTTCTGCTTGATCCAGCGGGTCGCCTCGATGAAGTCGACGGCGTAGTTGTTGTGCTCCTCGATGCCGGTGGCGACGGCGAAGATGTTGGGGTCGAAAATAATGTCCTCGGCCGGGAAGCCGACCTTGTTCACCAGCACATCGTAGGATTGTCTGCAGATCCCGGTCTTGCGCTCGAAACTGTCCGCCTGGCCCTTTTCATCGAAGGCCATGACCACCGCGGCGGCGCCATATTTGCGCAGCAGGCGGGCGTGGCGAATGAAGGCCTCCTCTCCCTCCTTCATGGAGATGGAGTTGACCACGCCCTTGCCCTGGATGCACTTCAGGCCGGTTTCAATGATCGCCCACTTGGAGGAGTCGATCATCACCGGGACCTTGGAGATGTCGGGCTCGGAGGCGACCAGGTTGAGAAAGGTGTGCATGGCCGCGACGCCGTCGAGCATCGCCTCGTCCATGTTGACGTCGATCATCTGCGCGCCGTTCTCCACCTGCTCGCGGCAGACGTCCAGGGCCTCGTCGAACTCCTCCTCCAGGATGAGCCGCTTGAATTTGGCGGAACCGGTGACGTTGGCGCGCTCGCCGACATTCACGAACAGCGACTCGGGGCCGACATTGAGCGGCTCGAGGCCTGCCAGACGGCACTCCACCGGACGCTCGGGAAGCTTGCGCGGTGAACACTCACTGACCGCCTCGGCGATGGCCTGGATGTGGTCCGGTCCGGTACCGCAACAGCCGCCGACGATATTCAGAAAGCCCGCCTCGGCCCACTCGCGGATGTGCCCGGCCATCTCCTCCGGCCCCAGATCGTAGCCGCCGAAGGCGTTGGGCAGGCCGGCGTTGGGGTGAGCGGAGACGCCGCATTCCGCCAGGGCCGAGAGTTCGTCGATATGCTGGCGCAATTCCGCCGGGCCCAGGGCGCAGTTGAGGCCGAAGCTGATGGGCCGGGCGTGGCGCAGGGAGTTGTAGAAGGCCTCGGCGGTCTGGCCCGAAAGGGTGCGGCCGGAGGCATCGGTAATGGTGCCGGAGATCATCACCGGCAGACGGGTGCCGGTCTCCTCGAAGTAGCTCTCCAGAGCGAACACCGCCGCCTTGGCATTCAGGGTGTCGAAGATGGTCTCGATCAGGAACAGGTCCGAGCCGCCGTCGACCAGGCCGCGGATCGCCTCTTTGTAGGCCTCTACCAGGGTGTCGAAGTCGATGTTGCGCTTGCCGGGGTCGTTGACGTCCGGCGAGATGGAGGCGGTGCGGTTGGTCGGGCCGAGCACACCGGTGACGAAGCGGGGCTTGGAGGGGTCTTTTTTTGTCCACTCGTCCGCCTTCTCGCGGGCGAGGCGCGCACCCTCGACATTCATTTCGTAGACCAGCTCCTCCATGCCGTAGTCGGCCTGAGCGACGCGGGTGGCGCCGAAGGTGTTGGTCTCGATGATGTCGGCGCCCACCTCCAGATAGGCGTCGTGGATCTCGTGAATGATGTCGGGCCGCGAGAGCACCAGCAGGTCGGAGTTGCCCTTTACATCGCTGGGCCAGTCCGCAAAGCGCTCGCCGCGGAAGCCCGCCTCATCCAGCTTGTGGCGCTGGATCATGGTGCCGGTGGCCCCATCGAGGATAAGGATGCGATCGGCCAGGAGTTGCTCGAGAAGACGGGCGCGTTCGGTGGTGTATTTGGACATGCCGGTGCGTGGACATCATTTGAGGAAATTGGGCGGGAATTCTAGCACGGAGTTAACGTCGGCTCCCGGTTGGGGTGGGGATTGGCCCGGGATTGCCAGAGCCGTGTGCTGTTCGCCCGAAGGGCTGGGGGCCCCTCGGATTGGGGCGGGGGCGGCATGAATCGCCCGAAGGGCGGGCTCCTACCGTTGGGCCGAGTAGGCTGTGTTGGCAGGAGCCCGCTCCTTGGGCGAAGACAGCGAAACGGCGTGACTTATTCGGCTGCCTTCGGCTGTGCCTCGGCTTCAGTCGCTTCCGGCTGCGCCTCAACTTCGACCGGCTCCGACTGCGCCTCGGCTTCGGCCGGCT
>NZ_JAENYR010000018.1 GCF_016841685.1 Thiohalomonas denitrificans | reverse complement strand
GCTCCCCCCGGCCTTCCGGCGCCGGCTGATGCGGCCGGCACCCGCCGAAGTACAGGTGCTGGTAGACGGCACCTATTCGGCAACGGCGCTGGTGGTGGCCAATTACGCCCAAAGCATCCTCGCCGCCTTCGGCGCGACGCCATCGCCCCGCACCGTCCGCGCCGAGGTGCGGGTCTGGTACAACCCGTCGCTGCGCAGCGTGAACACCATCGTCCCGGGGCTCTATGCGGTCATCCTGATGGCATTCCCGCCGCTGCTGACCACGCTGGCCATTGTGCGCGAGAAGGAGCGGGGAACGGTCCAGCAGATCTACGCCTCGCCCCTGACCTCGGCCGAGTTCATCATCGGCAAGCTGATCCCGTATGGCCTAATCGCCTTCTTCCAGATCGGCCTGGTGATGTTGGCCGGCTATTTCTGGTTCCGGGTGCCGCTGGAGGGGGCGGCGAGCTTCCTGCTTGCCACGGCACTGATCTACGTCTTCTGTACCGTCGGCATCGGCCTGCTGATCTCCACGGTGACCCGCACCCAACTCTCCGCTGTGCTGCTGGCCCTCATCTTCACGCTGATGCCGTCGTTTCTTTTTTCGGGATTCCTGTTTCCCATCTTCACCATGCCCTATGTGTTTGAACTCTACACTGCGCTGTTCCCGGCCCGGTACTTCGTGGTGCTCTCCCGGGGCGTGAGCCTCAAGGGCGCGGGCATCGGCGTGTTGTGGTTCAACACGGCACTGCTGGCGGCCTACACGCTGGCGGTCTTCGCCCTGGCGGCATGGCGCCTGAAAAAGAAGGTGGCCTGATGCGTTTTGCGAGCCTGCTGCTCAAGGAGTTGATCCAGTTCTTTCGTGACCGGGTGATCCTGCTGCTCATCCTTTGGCTCTACACGGCCGAAGTGATCATCTGCGCCTTCGCGCTCTCTTTTGACGTCAAAGATCTGCCTCTCGCGGTGCTCGACCTCGATCGCACGGTGATGAGCCGTACGCTCATTCAGCAGTTCACCACCACGGAGGCGTTTCGTGCCGTCGGGCAGCCGCGGAGCGTGGCGACCGCCGGCGACTGGCTCGAATCAGGGCGCGCCCGCATCGTGCTGATCGTCCCCAAGGGGTTCGGTGCTGACATCCGGCGCAATACGGCGGCCAGCGTCCAGATCCTGCTGGACGGCTCCAACTCCAATGTTGCCTCCACCGTCAGGGGCTACGCCGAGCGTATTATCCATGCCTTTCAGAAGCGAATAACCCAGGGGGCCGCGCCGCCCATGCAGGTGACCCCTGTTCTTCGCATCTGGTACAACCCGCGCCAGAGCTTCACGCCGTTCGTGGTGCTCTCCATGATTGCCCTGGCGGCCCTGATGGTCGGGGTAATCCATCCGGCCGCCTCGATCGTGAGGGAGAAGGAGGTGGGCACCATCGAACAGCTCCGGGTGACGCCGATCCGCACCGGTGAGCTGTTCCTCGCCAAGACCCTGCCGACCCTCCTTATGGGGCTGCTGTCGATCTTTCCCAGCTTGCTCATCGTCCGCGGGTTCGACGTGCCGCTTCGTGGCAGTCTGTTCCTGTTCATCGCCCTGAGCGCGCTGTTTCTCGTCAGCGCCATCGGGATCGGCGTGCTGGTAGCGACCATCTGCAAGACCCTGCAGCAGGCGCTGCTGCTCTCTTTTTTCGGACTGGTCCCGCTGATGTTCCTTTCCGGGACGCTGGTTCCGGTGGAAAGCATGCCCGAGCCCTTGCAGGTGCTGTCGCTGGCCAGCCCCTTGCGTCACTACATGACCATAACCCTGGGAATCTTTCTCAAGGGCGCCGACATGAGCGTGCTTTGGCCCGAAACGTTGGCGCTGGCGGTGATTGGCGCTTCCCTATTTGGTGCTGCCGCCGTCATCTTCCGCGTGCAATCCGGAGTCCCGTTGCGTTGAAGCGCATCAGGTCTGGGACCGGTCTTCCTCCTGAACGACCTGGTTCTTGCCGCGGCATTTGGCTTCGTACATCAGCCGATCGGCCAGACCGACCGCATCGGCCGGTCTGACCGGCGGACGCTGGTAGCTCGCCACGCCCATGCTGAACGACACGACCGGTCCGTGCGAAAGACGGATCTGCATCAGCTGGTGGCGAATCGCCTCCACCGCACGGTGGGCGCCGTCGGCATCGGTTTCGGTCCGATTTAGGGAGAAAAGCCGACCGAGTCTTGACTGACGAATTCGGCAGCTACAGGTCGTTTCCTGCCAATCCAAAAAAGGCGGATATGCGCCCGTAAACACTGGCAGAAGAGAAATGAGCCCCTTGTGAGGCGCTTGAGTCATCTCTTGGCTATTCACGCACAGTCACACTATCGCGGGGCAGAATGCGCTAACTGTTTGTTGTTAGTTCCGGACGTTTCCGATTGTGCAGCCTCCGGTCCCGGCGGCCGACGGAGTTTCTTCAGTTTTTCTGCTGAATCTGGTGCGCGGATTGCGGTGCGCGTTGTTCAGGCTATCCGGTCAAGTCTTCACGAGCGCAAAAAACACTGCCGGATCAACACCGCCCCCCTTGCACATCCTTGCCAGTCCCAGCGCCTGCCGGACTTGCTCGACGCAGACCGGAATCGGCTGACTGGTATCGATCTCGATCGCGAGTTGTTCGCGCGCCCGCAACTGCAGGACCACCTGGTGATAATCCTGCAAATCCGCGGCCAGTTCCTCCGGGGTCCGTTCACCTTTTCTTGCGAAGATCGCGTTCGGACTCGCTTGGCAATTCACCACCAGATCGACCTGTGGCGCCCACCGCCAGAGATTGCGTGCCCAGGGTGAGGCACGAGACATCGACTTCAGATCAGCAGGTCCACGGTCCAGCAATAAGGTGCGATCCCGGCCACGCCGGGGGACCACTCCTGTCAGCCACCGACGCCAGTAGTCGACCAGATACACGAATGCGCCAAGGTTACCGACCAACCTCCCTTTCCATTGCACCTTGAGAGCGCTACCAGGCACTGCGACTTTTGCTGCATCGCTCCGGGCGGAGCCGCCGTGCCGCTGCAGGGCATGGCGGCGGACGGCCTTTACCCAGCCCGACTGACCGCGACTGCGCCCCCAATATTCACTGCGGATCGACTCGCCCGCCTCGGCAAGGGCCGCCTCGACTCTGGAGAGCAGCGTCGATTTGCCGGAGCCATCCGGGCCGATAAAACTGACCACGAGGCCGTCGCCTGTCTGCCGACTGCATGGACGTCGGACCAGTGCCGCCCACCGTAACAGATGGCACCTCAAAGGTTGTCGGACGACGTACTGACGAAGGAATGCCATCGAACGGAGGATAAGCACCGGTGGAATCCGATGGCTACGACCTTCGAGTAAAGACTCGACCGAACCGGTGCAATCGCTGCCGACCAGCGCTTCCGTCGCCTGCCTCCAACGCTTGCGCTCGGGCCGGCTCAGGTTGTTCCATGTGTCTCGGGCGTGCTGCAACCGCTCTCCGAGAAGATCGCCTCGAAGCGCACAATGAGTGGATTGGGTCGCCAGAAGTGCAGCCCCGCGAAGGCGCGGGAGGGGTCCGTCGGTGGTGATGTCGGCTACAGAATCCGGCGCCGGAAAGTAGCGCACGCAGGCCCAGCGCAGGTCGCCACAATGCAGGTCCAGGTAGCGGGGCATCCCTTGCGAGACACGTTCGAAACACAGCAGGGCAGACACCAATCGGGAGTGTGGACTGGAAAGCCCTCGCGCACTGGTAAGACACCACCCCTGACGCTCTGCCCGGCGCCACACCATGCCGATCGAACCGAGTTCACACCAGACATCGATGCCGATGTCTGGTGCATGCCACCGGCGGGATGCAGGTAGAAGCGCCCACAGAAATGCGGCGTCGTTGAACATTTGCAGAGGACGTCCCGCGTTGTCCTGACCACTCATCCTCCTGCCTCCCGGTAAACCATCGCAAACTAAAGCAGTCGTCTTCCGGACGGTGGGCCATGCGTGGTTTCGCCCCTTCAGCATGACTGTCTGACCCCTGCCTGTGGTCCTGAGAGCTGTCACACACGTTTTAGCGGCGCCTATAAACAATAGCCTTTAGCTAGACCAGGGTAAACGCATACTCCCAATTTGATGCCCGGCGAGCGAACCAGGTGCTTGATAGCCGGTACGCTGTGAAGCAGGAGCAATCATCTTTCATCCGTGTACGCTCGACGGCAGCATCCCTCGACAAGTGTGCTCCTGCATTGTCTAACACCGCCATCCCTGGCGGCGTGCTGCCGACGACCTGCTATCAAGGACTTACACCGCTCGCTTCAAAGTATGCGGTTGCCCTGCGGACGGCACAGGGTTGTGCTGGACCGTCTCACTGTGCAGGGCTGACTGCCTTCGTTTAGGGTATAGTAAGAGTCCCGTGATGCTTACGGCTGCCTGGAGAGATGGCCGACAACAATCAACGCCAAGAGATCTTGAAATGGGCCCCCATCCTGCTGTGGGTCGCCCTGGCACTTTTGCTTTTTGCCCTTTTTTCCGTCCCCCCGGCTGAGCCGCGCACGGAAATCACCTACACGCAATTCAGGGGGTTGGTGGAGAAAGGCGCAGTAGAAAGGGTGCTTCTTCAGGGTCGGCGTGTTGAAGGAGAACTGCGCCAGCCAGCGGAGCTTGGCCCGGGGGAAACAACCGGCACCACGTTCAGCACCCGGATACCGGAGTTCGGGGCTGAGGAGCTTCTGACGCAGCTGGAAGCTAGAGACATCGCCATCGAAGTCGAGCCGCCGGAGGAGGAGCGCCTCCTCACCCGGCTGCTGATCGTGCTGGTTCCCTGGCTGTTGTTCATCGGTCTGCTGGTCTGGTTTTTCCGGCGAACCGCCCGCCAGATGGGGCAACTCGGCCCCGGCGGAGGCGAGATGAAACGCTTTCTCGAGCGATCCACCGAGCGAGCGGAGATACCGAAGGTGAGCTTTTCCGACGTAGCAGGCCAGGAGGCGGCCAAGCGCGAGGTCCGGGAGTTGGTGGAGTACCTGAAAGAGCCCGACAAATTCCGGCGCCTGGGGGCGGAAATCCCCCGAGGCATTCTGCTCATGGGTCCGCCGGGGACCGGCAAAACCCTGTTGGCCCGGGCTTTGGCCGGGGAGGCGGGCGTGCCGTTCTACACCATCTCCGCGTCCGAATTCATCGAGGTCTTTGTGGGGGTTGGTGCCTCACGGGTACGCAATCTCTTTGCTGCAGCCAAAAAGAATGCTCCCAGCATCATCTTTATCGACGAGCTGGACAGCATCGGCCGAACCCGCGGCACCGGTCTTGGCGGAGGGCACGATGAGCGGGAACAGACACTTAACCAGATCCTGGCCGAACTGGATGGTTTCACGGGACGGGAGGCGACACTCGTGCTTGCGGCAACCAACCGCCCCGACGTGCTGGACCCGGCACTGCTGCGGCCCGGGCGCTTCGACCGACACGTTAACCTGGACCTGCCGGATCGCGAAGCGCGATTGGCCATACTGAAGCTGCACGCTGCCAAGGTACCGCTCGCCCCCGGCGTGGATCTGGAACAAGTCGCCGGCGGCACACCCGGATTCGCAGGTGCCGACCTGAAAAATCTGGTGAATGAATCCGCCATTCTTGCCGCCCGCGAGGGGAGTGAAAACGTCGACCTCAGGCATTTCGATGAAGCCCGTGATCGGGTCATGATGGGTGCGGAACGGCAACTCATCTTTCAGCCGGAGGAGCGTCGAAGGCTGGCATTTCACGAGGCTGGGCACGCCCTCGTTGCTCACTTCCTGCCGAACACCGATCCGCTCTACAAGGTCAGCATTGTCCCCCGCGGGCATGCCCTGGGCGGTACCCACCAGCTACCCGAACACGAGCGCTACACCTTCCCGGAGGAGTATCTGCGGGACCGGCTGGCGGTGACGCTCGCGGGTCGGTCGGCCGAAAGACTCATGCTCGGCACCATCAGCTCAGGAGCCGATGACGATATTCGGCAGGCCACCAAGCTCGCCCGCTCAATGGTCTCCCGATGGGGGATGTCGGATGAAGTCGGGCCGGTGGACCTTCGTGAGAGCGAAGAGCACCCGTTTCTGGGGCGCGAGATCGCCCAACCCCGCCGCTACAGTGAACAGTCGGCTGAGAACGTGGATCGTGCGGTCCGCAAAATCCTGCTGGAATCAGAGAAGCGGGCGCAAGATACGCTGGAAAACCACCGCGATGCCCTTAAGCGCCTCGCCGCCGAACTCGAGGAGAAGGAGACGGTCTGGGCCGACGAAGTAAGGAGGTGCCTGGAAGGCGGTCGCTAAGGGGATTCACCCCGATGGCTGGACTCCTACAAAAAACGGAGCCACTTGCCTAGGAGCCTGTCGGACTTGACCGATCGTAGCGAGGGAAAGCCGGTTTGAGACAGATTTTTTGGTCTTTCGAGGCGAATAATGGGTCTATTTAACGAGAAAGATCGGAAAATGTGGCCAAATCCGGCTTTTCCGCAGTAGATCAGCGTTAAGTCCGACAGGCTCCTAGGAGCCCACCCCGTGGGCGAACAGCGCGACAGCGCTCATAGCGGTTTGAAAATCTTACGGCTGACGCCGTGTGCGGCAACGGGCTGGGCTCCTGATATGGATTGCATCGCAACTTATTGTGCCAAAAGGATCTTTTTTTGGCGCAATAATTGACCAATCCCCGAGACTTCATGGATTGCAGCGCCAGACATATAGTTTTGTCTTGCGATGCAATCCATGGGGTCTACTTGCGCAGCTTCGACAACAACGGTTCGAGGATATCCATCGGCAGCGGGAAGACGATGGTGGAGTTCTTCTCTCCGGCGATGTCGGTCAAGGTCTGCAGATAGCGCAGCGTAATGGCTTGAGGCGACTGACCGAGCACATCCGATGCCTGGCGCAGCTTCTCCGAGGCCTGCAGCTCGCCTTCGGCGTGGATGATCTTCGCGCGGCGCACCCGCTCCGCCTCCGCCTGCTTGGCGATGGCGCGGATCATGCTCTCGTCGATATCCACATGCTTGATCTCCACATTGGAGACCTTGATCCCCCAGGCGTCGGTCTGTTTGTCGAGAATGTTCTGGATGTCGTCGTTGAGCTTGTCACGCGAGGCAAGCATCTCGTCGAGATCGTGCTGGCCGAGCACGGAACGAAGGGTAGTCTGGGCCAGCTGACTGGTGGCCTCATAGTAATTCTCTACCTGGATGATGGCCCGCTCCGCATCGAGAACGCGGAAATAGATCACGGCATTCACCTTTACGGAGACGTTGTCGCGGGAGATGACATCCTGCGAGGGGACATCCATGACAATGGTGCGCATATCCACCCGGACCATCTGCTGGATAACGGGGATCACCAGCCGCAGGCCGGGCCCCTTCACCTTCCAGAAGCGCCCGAGCTGGAAGACCACGCCCCGCTCGTACTCCCGCAGCACCCGGAAGGCGCTGAAGATAATCACGGCGATGAAGCCGACTGCGATCAGTGTGAAATAGTTGAACATGTCCTAATCCTCTCGTTTTTCCTGCGTTTTCCCTTGCGGCGTCACGTGCAGGCGGAGCCCGTCCAAACTCGTGACCCGAACCTGTTGTCCCTTGCGCACGGGTGCGTCGGTGGTGGCCCACCACCGCTCACCGTGGGCGCGCACGTGGCCCTCATGGTCGAAATCCTCGAGTGCGGTGGCTTCCATCCCCACCATCTCCTCACTGCCGCTGACCACCGGCCGATGCCGCGCCTTCATGACGGCGCTCATCAGAAACATGAACAGCGCGCCGGAAAACAGCGCCACGCCGCCGATGAGCGCCGGGGATATGCCGAATCCGGGGGCATCCGTATCGATAAGGATAATCGAGCCAATCACGAATGCCGCCAGTCCGCCGATCCCGAGCGCCCCGAAACTGGGTGCAAACGCCTCCCCGAGCATCAAGGCGACCCCCAGGATGATCAGGGCCAGTCCGGCGTAGTTGATGGGCAGGACCTGGAGCGCGAAGAGGGCCAACAGCAGGCAGATGGCACCGATGATCCCCGGCACCAGGGCCCCGGGATTGGCAAACTCGAAGATCAACCCGTAGATGCCGATCAGCATCAGGATATAGGCGATGTTGGGATTGGTAATAACCGCCAGCAGTTCGCTACGCCAGTCCGGTTCCATGGGCACCAGAGCCATTCCTTCGGTATCGAGCGTCCGTTCCACGTTGTTGATGGTGACGGTGCGGCCGTCTATCTTCCGGAGCAGTTCCTCGGGAGTGTCAGCGATGAGGTCGATGACATTTTTCTCGAGCGCCGCACTGGCACTGAGGCTCACACCGCGGCGCACCGCCTGTTCCGCCCACTCGGCATTGCGCCCGCGCAGCTCGGCCAGTCCGCGAATATAGGCTACGGCGTCGTTGACCACCTTGTTCATTCGCGGGTCATCGTAGGTAGGGGCTGGTTCATCCGCGGCCGGCTGGTCACCTTCGTCCCTGCCTGGTGGTTCCTCGTCTGATTCCCGTTCGCCGGCTCCGGGGATCGGGGAGCCGCCGCCAACCGAGACCGGCGTTGCCGCACCCAGATTGGTCGCCGGTCCCATGGCGGCGATATGGCTGGCATAACTGATGTAGGTTCCCGCCGAAGCGGCGCGGGCACCGCGTGGATAGACGTAACTGACCACCGGTATGGGGGAGCTCAGAATGGCCTGGATAATCTCCCGCATCGCCGAGTCCAGCCCGCCGGGGGTATCCATCCGCAAGACCACCAGCTGGGCACCCTGCTCCACCGCCTTCTCGAGAGAGCGCCGGACATAATCACTGGTCGCGGGGCCGATAGGCCCCTCGATATCCAACCTTACGCCAAACCGATCCGCCGGCTCCCCATCCTGGGCAGCGGCCGGCGCGGAGACGACGAGCAGGAGAACGAAGGCAAGCCGTAAAAGGAATTCCATACTTTGGATTCAGTTAGGTACTCTTCCAAGTGTAGCAGCCCTCGCCTACGCAGAATCCGCTCGGTGGCACATTGACCAAATTTGACCCGTTTCTCGATGGGGTTCGCGGGGCTCACCGCCATCCTACATGCCGATCACAAATAGACGGTTGGAATCGACGGAAAGCCGGGGGAAAAACGGCTGCACCTGTCGGCCTCCGCCCGAAAACCGTAGGATGGGGTGAGCCTGCGAACCCCATCATTAATCAGGATACGGTTGTTTTTCGATGGGGTTCGCGGAGCTCACCCCATTTTACTTCCTGGTGTCATCGTCGGCTGACAGACCAAACTCACCCAGTAGGCTCCCGAAATCGTCGATGCTAGACTCACGGATTCATCAGAAGCACCAAAAAAAACCGGCATCGACCGGACGAAAAGACCCACAGGAGGATGCCGTGAAAAAAGTAACCGCATTGACAGCGATGCTGTTGATGGCGCCGGCGTTCGCTACAGAGCGCGGCCCCGCCATCCCGGACTACCCCGCCGATCAAGTCGCCAGTGACACCTACGTGATTCACGGCCCGATGGGCTATCCCTCGCCCGACAACCAGGGGTTCATGAACAATCCGGCTTTCGTCGTCACGGATGCAGGTGTCGTTGTCGTCGACCCGGGCTCCAGCTTGCAGACCGGTGAGATGGTCCTGCGCCAGATTCGGGAAATCACGAATGCACCGATAGTCGCCCTGCTCAACACCCATGTCCACGGCGACCACTGGCTGGGAAATCACGCCTTCCGCAACGCCGACCCGCAAGTCCCCATCTACGGACACCCGAATATGATCAAGGGAGTGGAAGAGGGTGCCGGAGAGCAGTGGATCGACATCATGCATCGCTCTACCGAAGGGGCCACCGCCGGTACCGAGATCCGTGGTCCGAACATCGCAGTGGGCGATGGCGATGCCGTCAGCTTCGGTAACACCACCTTTCGGTTCCACCACCCGGGACCGGCCCACACCACTACGGATATCATGATCGGGATCCCGGAGAAAAAGGTGCTGTTCCTCGCCGATAACGTCTGCAACGAACGCATCGTCGGAATGAACGACGGCACCTTCCGCGGCAGTGTGGAGGTGATCGATGCCGCTTTGCAGATCCCGGCGGAAGTCTACGTACCGGGACACGGCCAGACGGGCGGGGTGGAATTCGTTCACGACTACCGCGGTTACTTGGATGGCGTCTATTCCGGTGCCGAAGAGTTCTATGAACAGGGTATGGAGCCGTTTGAAATGAAGCCGATAATCGAAGAGCGTCTGGCACGCTTCAAGAACTGGACCGGCTTCAACGAAGAGCTCGGCAAGCACATCAGCCTGGCGGTCCTGGAAGCCGAACAGGCAATGTTCGAATAGGAATAGTAACCCAAGCGGCAGGGATGCCGCCCCTACCCGCCCAGTTTCTCCAGCGACTCCTCCGCGATCTCTTTCACCTCGGCGCTGTCGTCCTGCAACCTTTCACGAAGGTATGCCACAGCTTCCGCTGCGCCGCTCAGGCCCAGAAGATGACAGGCATCACTTCGTATCCGGTGATCCGCATGGCGGGACAGCTCGCCCAATCGGGGCACAAGGGCAGCCAACGTCGCACTGCCTTCCCGATTTTCCAGCAGGGCATTGGCCCCCAGACGGACCTGAATCGGCGCTTCGGGATCGCCGACAATCGCCAGGGTTTCCATCAGCCGTTGCGGCTCCGCTTCGAGATAGGCTTCGGCTTCGGCGAGTTTGCCGGAACTCAGCAGCTCATGCAGATAGTCGCTGCCCATTTCACCCTTAAGGGCCTTTTCAGCCCACTGTTTGAGTGCCCCCGGCGTCTGCGCCCCCTCCAGGATGAAGGGGCCGATGCGGGTCCAGGGCGCAGAACGCACGCCCAGTTCTGCTGCGTTCTCCGGATGGACGGCCACGTTGATCACCTCCAGACGACCGATTTCCCCTGTCTTCACCAAATCGGAAAGCCCCTGCAGGACCACGGGACAGTGGGGGCACCCGGGAGCGATGAACAGCAGGGCGTCGGGAGCTTGGGACATGAGGAGACTCCTTGGAAAGTCGACCGCCCCGCTGTACGTTGGGACAAAGCCGAGTATTCATGTAGACTTTTCGTATTCCGGCTCAGGATGATACGACGCATCCTGACGGTCAACGATAAAGACGAATTGGACCCCGGGTCCGGAGAGACAATGAGCGAAATCGAGTTTAGCAAAGAAGAGCAGATCCTGCGTGCCGTCAAGAAGGTCCTTACCGAGGTTATCAAGGATACCGCGACCGAACCCGGTATCAAGCATCCCTTGAGCGAAAACACGGTTACTGGTCTCCGGGACTGCCTGATCCTGATCAGCCAGCGGGAGCAGGAGTTGGCCGCAGAAAACAACCGGCCCATGGAGATGCGCCCCCACTTCAAAGATGGACCGAAACCACAGGGCGATGTCGTGGTGCCGATTGATTCGCTGAAAAAGAAATAGCAACTCAGCAGGAGTTTGCCTTTAATCACGGGGAGCACGGGGCAAAGAGCCCGGGTTTCCGCCTTTGTCCCTCCCGTGTACACCGTGCTCCCCGTGGTGCTCCTTCAATGGCAGGGCCCTCCGAAGTCCTGAATCCTCTTCCACGCCTGAGCTTCATTCAATGAATCGGGCCAGCGCCGGTCGCATCTGTTTGACCGTATCGTAGCCGATCGCGATAACCTCGTCGGCACGATCGAATTCCAGCAATCCCACATGGGCCAGGCGTGGTTCAATCAGGAGGTCCGGCGGGTCGCCGGCCATACGGCTGCGGGTTATGCGGTCCTGCATGATGTTGATGGAAGAGGCCAGGACATCGAAAAGACCCGGTGCTTTAGGAGCCCGGCCGGGCGCGGCACCGCCCATCAGCTTGGAGCGCAGTTCATCGTTGAAGCGCTGCATGATCTGGTCCCAGACGGCTTTGCTCTGGTCGCGGCTTTTCTCCGGCTTGAGACGGGGCGGGTGCATGAGATGCTTGCCGACGATGTTTCCGTTGAGATTGACTGCAATAATGAGGTCGGCGCCCAGAGCCCGGGCCACCGAAACCGGCACCGGATTGACCAGCCCGCCATCCACCAGAAACTCACCATTCAGCTTGACGGGATTGAAGAGTCCCGGCAGTGCCATGGAGGCTCGCACCGCCTCCAGAATTGGGCCGGTCTGCAACCAGATTTCACGGCCGGTATTAAGATTCGTGGCAACGGCGGCGAACACCCGCTCGGCCTCCTCCATATCCCGGTCACGAATGTGCTTGCGAAAGTATTCAATCAGGGCCTCCCCGGCGATAAACCCGCCCGCCAGCTTGACATCCATGAATCGGACGATGTCCCACCAGTCGAGGGCCCGTGCCCAGACCTCGAGACGATCCAGACTGTCCGTCACATAACCCGCGCCGACCATGGCCCCGATCGAAGTGCCACAGACGATGTCCGGCTCGATCCCCTCCTCGGCAAGGGCGCGTATGACCCCGATATGCGCCCACCCGCGGGCCGAGCCGCTGCCGAGCGCCAGTGCAATTCGTGGTCTGCCCATCTTTGTCTCCGGTGATTTGCACCATTATACTTCGCGACCACTCCTGCACAGAGGTTCACGGATGGTTTATTATCCCGATATGTTCGGGAAATTCCTAAACCAGGGCGTGCTCACATTACTACTGCTGGTGTCCGGTCCGATAGCGGCACAGGAGCCGGATGCAGAGTGGGATGCCTGGGAGAAGGCTCTCGCGGAAGAGGCCGAGGAGGCATCAGAGTTTAATGATGCGCCGCTCACGGAGGAGGTGAAGACACCGGACTGGTTCCAGCTCACCTTCCTCGATCTGGCGGACGACCTTGCCGACGCGGAGCGCTCGGGGCGCAAGGGACTTATCGTCTATTTCGGACAGAAATACTGCCCCTACTGCCGGGCACTGATGGAAGATCTGAAGCAGCCGGACATCCGGCGCTACACACAATTTCATTTCGATGTGGTCGAGGTGAATATCCACGGCGACCGTATCGTCACCGATCTGGAAGGCAACGAGCTTGGCGAAAAGGCCTTCGCCGAACGGGAGAACGCCAACCTGACACCCACGCTGATTTTTTACGATTTCGCGGGTCGGCAGGCTCACAAGCTCACCGGTTACCATAGCGCCTACCGCTTTCGCGCTGCACTGGAGTACGTGGCGGGCGACCATTACCAAACCGAAAGCTTTCGCAGTTACCTCAAGCGCGCCGATCCGAATCTGGCCCCGCGTGAGGGGGAGCTCAATCAGTCCGAATCTTTCGCGTCGCCTCCGTTCCATCTGGACCGGACCCGTTTCCCGGGCGAACGTCCGCTAATAGTATTTTTCGAGCAGGCCGACTGCCACGCCTGCGACGTCCTGCATTCCGGTCCCATGCAGCGCCGGGCGATCAGCGATCTCCTCGATCAATTCGATACGGTGCAGTTGGGGCTATGGGACGAGACGCCGGTTGTAACCCCCGACGGGGAGAGGCTGACCGCGCGCGAATGGTCGGAAAAGCTCCAGCTGTTCTATGCGCCGACGCTGCTGTTCTTCGACCGCGACGGCGAAGAGATCCTGCGGCTGGATTCGGTGGCCCATTTTTATCGCATCCAGGGCGTGCTGCAATACATCCTCAGCGACGCCCACCAGGAGGGTGTAGCACTGCAGGAGTGGAGCCGCCGCAACCGGTAAAGGTAAGCAATTTCAGCCATGAAACATTACGACCGAATGGAAACCCTGCTGGAGGTAATGGCGCGCCTGCGGGCCCCCGATGGGGGGTGCCCCTGGGATCGGGAGCAGACCTTCGCCACCATTGCCCCTTACACCCTCGAAGAGGCCTACGAAGTTGCCGATGCCATCGAGCGCAACGCCCTCTCCGAGTTGCGCGAGGAGCTCGGTGACCTGCTGTTTCAGGTCGTCTTCCACGCCCGCATCGCCGAAGAAGCAGGCCACTTCGCGTTCCCCGATGTGGTGGAAACGGTGGTGGAGAAGATGGTGCGGCGCCACCCCCACGTGTTTGGCGATGAAGAGGTGGAGGATGCCGAAGCCCAGACCATCGCGTGGGAGGTGCAAAAGGCCCGGGAGCGGGCCGCCAAGGCCGGAAGCCGGGCTCAAAGCGTCCTTGATGGCGTGGCAGTCGCCCTACCCGCGCTCACCCGTGCCGAAAAACTGCAAAAGCGTACTGCCCGGATCGGCTTCGACTGGCCCGATGCCCATGGGGCCCTGGAGAAGGTGAGGGAAGAGACGGAAGAGGTCGTCGACGAACTGGAACACCGCAATAGCAGCGCCCTGCAGGACGAGGTGGGAGACCTGCTGTTCGCCTGTGTAAACCTCGCGCGCCTTGCCGGAACCGATCCGGAAACGGCCCTGCGTGGAGCGAACAGCAAATTCGAGCGTCGCTTCCGCGCCATGGAGGCCACGCTGGCGCAGGAGGGCCAATCACTCGCAGAGGTCACTCTGAAGGAGATGGATGCGGTGTGGGAACGGATAAAACGCGGCGAAAAGAAAATCGCGGGCCAGTGAGTTGGCAGATGCGGTCACATCCGTCAAACTGAACGAACGACCGCATCACCCGCAAAGCACAGGTGACATGGGATGTGAAGGATACACCCACGGCCGGGTAGGCGGAGCAGTTCACTATCTGGCCGGCGCGGCCTTACACAACAGAAGGCGTAGAGACGACATGAGCGAAAAAGAGAATCACGGACTCGGCGAGCGCCTGGCCGAAGGCTATCACCGCATGCTTGAACGGGTTCGTCATCGTCTGGATGAAATCGAACACGATACCGGCCCTACCGTAAAACGGGCCATCGATGAGGCACAGGAACGCGCTACGGAGCTTGGCGAACTGAGCCGGGAAGAGTCCCGCAGGGTGGGCGAATACCTGCGCAAAGACCTGGAGGACGCCGCCACCTTCCTCTCCGAGAGCGGACGCGAACTGGGCAATTGGCTGAAATTCGACTGGAACCTGATCGAACGCAGCCTGGCCGACCTCTTCGCCGATGCCGTCGATCACACCCGGGTGGAGCTGGAGCAGTTCTCCGAGCGGGCCGCCGCCCTCGGCGAGTGGCACACCGGAGAGGTCACTGCCATGGGGACCCTGCAGTGCAAGAGCTGCGGTGAGGAACTGCACTTCCATGGCCCCGGACACATCCCGCCCTGCCCCAAGTGCCATGGCACCACCTTCCGCCGCCTGACCAATGCGGAGCAGTAGTTCGGTAGAGCGCCGCCCCGGCGGCTCTGTCCGTACCACATTTCGTCGCGAAGGCGCGGCCTCCTACCGATTAAAGAGCTTGCGGTGCAGCGCGAGGGCAGTGGCAGTTGCAGCAAACAGCCAAATCAGAATCGGAAGGTTGCGCCACCGACCATACGGGGTTTGGCCCGTCATGGGTTGAACGCGATGGGTGACGACATACCGTTCGAATTGCGTTGAAGTGGCCAGCAACCGGCCACGCGCATCGACCAGCGCCGAAATCCCGTTCGTGGTGGCCCGGAGCATGGGACGCCCCGTCTCCAGGGCACGCATGCGGGAGATCTGAAGGTGCTGGTGGGGGGCCAACGAATCACCGTACCAGGCGTTGTTGCTGCCGTTCACCAACAGGGTGGCATTCTGGAGCGTTCGGGCGAATTGGCTGCCAAAGGCATCCTCATAGCAAACCGAAACCGCAGCCCGATGACCGGCGACCAGCAAGGGTCGCTGTCCCTCCGGACCGGGGATAAAGCTCGACATCGGCACATCGAAAAGGCGGATCAGGCCGCGCAGTAGCGACTCGAAGGGCACGTATTCTCCGAACGGCACCAAGTGCTGCTTGAAATAGAAATCCCGATGCGAGCCGAGGCTCATCATACTCGTAAAATAGTGCTGTCCATCTTCCGCCAGGACCGGCAAGCCCAGGATAATATCGGTGCCGGCCTCGGCGGCATCACGCTCCAGAGGATCGAAAAACTCCTCTTCAACCTGGTGATAGAAGACCGTCACGGCGTTTTCCGGCCACACCACCAGGTCGCTTTGCCCCAGCCGCTCACGGGTTAGTCCGGCGTAGGTATCCAGGCGCTCCCGAATCGCTCCGGGGTCCCATTTGGTCTCCTGGGGCAGATTGCCCTGCACCAGCGACACCGTGAGGGGCTCCCCTTTGGGAGACGTCCACTCGATCCGGTCGGCCCACCAGGCGCCACCCCAGAACATTGCTGCAACGAGGATCGGCACGGCAACGCGCGCCCCATTCACTTGTCGGACCGGGCTAGAAACCAGCCACGCCATCAGCCCGGCGGTGAAGGCCACCACCCAGCTCATGCCATAGACGCCGGCGATGGGTCCCCACCCGGCCAGGGGGCCATCGATCTGACTGTATCCCAGACTCAGCCAGGGGAAGCCGGAAAAGAGCCATCCCCGCAGCCACTCCCCCCAGGTCCACAACGCGGGCCAAAGGAGCAGCAGAGCCCCCGCAGGCCCAATCCGCGGCGCCAGACGCCGACCCAGGTATCCCACCAGCGCTGGATAAAGGGCGAGAGCGGTAACGAAGAGCCCGGTGAGTAGTACGGCGGGTACGGCCCCCGTGCCGCCGAACTCGTTAACGGCAACGAACACCCAACTGACTCCGATACCGAACTGTCCCAACCCGAACAGAAACCCAAGGCCGGCGGCACGAGCCGGTACGGCATCACGCCAGAGCCAGAACAGGACGGCGGGGGAGAGGACCGCGAGCGGCAAGATATCGACAGGGGCGAATGCCAGCGGCAGCAGAGCCCCCGCCAACAACGCCGCAAGGCCGGGAATCCCGATCCTGGAGAGGTCAAGTCGCCGAGAGAGGTTCACCCGAATCTCCAGTGCCGGTTTTGCGACCCTGTGGTAGCGGAGCGACCTCCAGCAGGTAGATGCGGCGACTATCCGCCCGAAGCACGGTGAAGCGGTATTGGCCCATTTCCAACTGTTCACCGCGTTTGGGCATATGCCCGAACCCCTTCAGGACCAGCCCGCCGATGGTATCGAACTCCTCATCGCTGAAATTGGTCCGGAAGAATTCATTGAAATCATCGATGGCGGTCAAGGCACGGACCATGTGGCGCCCGTCCGCCACCTGAAGGATATCGGTATCCTCCTCCTCGACGTCGTGCTCATCCTCGATCTCGCCGACGATTTGCTCCAGAACGTCTTCGATGGTGACCAGACCGGCCACGCCCCCGTATTCGTCCACCACCACGGCGAGGTGATTACGGCTGGAGCGAAACTCCTTGAGAAGCACATTGAGGCGCTTGCTCTCGGGCACGAAAAGCGCCGGGCGCAGGACCTCGCGGATATTGAAACCGCCTCCTCCGTTGGCAACGAAGGGGAGCAGGTCCTTGGCAAGCAGGATCCCCACCACCTCATCGCGGTTATCCCCAATGACCGGGAAGCGCGAATGGGCACACTTGATGATAATCGGCAGGATTTCCTGGAGAGTGGCATCCCGCTCCACCACGTTCATATGGGAACGGGGAATCATGATGTCGCGAACCTGCATTTCGGACACCTCCAGCACGCCCTGGATCATGGCGTAGGCATCGGCGTCGATCAGGTCCCGCTGCTGCGCCTCCTTGAGAGTTCGCAGGAGCTCTTCGCGATCTTTGGGTTCGGGCTGGAGTACCTGTCCAAGCCGCTCCAGCCAGCTTTTTTGCGGCCGCTCGTCACCGGCGGCGCTACTAGGTCGATCGTCGTTCATGTGTATCGTTGGTCACCCTGCGAAAGACAAGATACAAGCCCACCGGCGGTGCTTGTATCTTGTATCTCGCTCAGGAGCCGTACCTGGTTAGTTATTATCCGGAGAGTGGAAACCGATCGTACACCCATGATCAGGCAGGCTCCGCATAAGGGTCGCGATAGCCCAGGCTGGCCAGTATTCGCCTCTCCAGCGCTTCCATTGTTTCGGCCTCGGCCGGGTCGACATGATCATACCCGAGCAGGTGCAGACAGCCGTGGACCACCATATGGGCCCAGTGCGCCTCCTGCCCCTTGCCCTGCTCCATCGCCTCCCGCTCAACGATCGGCGCACAGATTACGAGGTCACCCAGCAGTGGAAACTCGACACCCGGAGGGGCCTCAAACGGAAAGGAGAGCACATTGGTCGGCTTGTGTTTGCCCCGATAGCGCCCATTCAGGGCGGTACTCTCCGCCTCATCGACTACCCGCACGGTCAGCTGTGTAGCGCTCTCCGTGCTTTCGCCGAGAGCGGCCTCCACCCATTGAATGACACTATTGTCGGCCGGTAACCCGGTCGCCGTCACGGCGACCTGCCAATCCAGCTCAACGGCCACCGGTTCCTTCCTGCTCATCAAAACGCTCATAGGCGCCGACGATGCGCTGTACCAGCGGATGTCGGACCACGTCCTTGGCCAGGAAAAACGCAAAACTGATGCCCTTGACGTCCTTGAGGACCTCGATCGCATGGCGCAGGCCCGACGAGGCACCGCGCGGCAGATCGGTTTGAGTGACATCGCCGGTGATGACCGCGGTCGAGCCGAAGCCGATCCGGGTGAGGAACATCTTCATCTGCTCCTCGGTGGTGTTCTGCGCCTCATCGAGAATGATGAAGGAGTCGTTGAGGGTACGCCCGCGCATATAGGCCAGCGGCGCCACCTCAATCACATTACGTTCGATGAGTTTGGCCACCCGTTCGAAACCGAGCATCTCATAAAGCGCATCATAGAGTGGCCGCAGGTAGGGGTCGACCTTCTGGGCCAGGTCACCCGGCAGAAACCCGAGCCGTTCGCCGGCTTCCACGGCCGGGCGGGTGAGGATCAGACGGCGAACCTGATCCCGCTCGAGGGCCTCCACCGCACAGGCCACCGCGAGATAGGTCTTGCCGGTGCCCGCCGGGCCTACCCCGAAATTGATATCGTGAGTAAGGATATTCTTGAGGTATTTCTTCTGGTTGGGTCCGCGCCCCTTGATCACGCCCCGCTTGGTGCGGATGACGACTTCCTCGACATCGTCCTGCTGCTCCAGCATCTCCTCGATACCGGACTCCTGAAGAAACAGGTGGACCCGCTGAGGCGTCAGGGTCTCTTCACCCGTAGTACGGTACAGCCCCTTGATGACCTCACCGGCCGCACCGACCGATTCCCCCTCGCCGATTACCCGGAAGATGTTGCCGCGGTTGTTCACCTCGACACCCAGCCTCCGCTCGATCTGCTTCAGGTGTTCATCGAATTGCCCACAGAGATTGGCGAGCCGCTCATTGGAGGCGGGTTCCAGGGTGATGTCCAGGCTTTCGGGAGTGTCCTTCAAAGAAGTGGAAACCTTGGCTTGCACGAAGCGAATATGTCTCTCAAATAAAGGTAGTAGAAGGTAGCTGCGATCATGTCGAGCCGGCAACGGCCGACCCACTCGCTTTACCACGCAGGGAGTTGGGTAGCGCCTCGGTGATGCGTACATCGACAAACTGCCCGATCAACGAACCATCACCGTGGAAATTCACCACCCGATTGTTTTCAGTACGCCCGGAGAGCTGATTCGGGTCTTTGCGGGATGGCCCCTCCACCAGGATCCGCTGTTCCGAGCCCACCATACCACGGCTGATTGCCCGCGCCTGCGCCGTGATCGCCGCCTGCAGGCGGGCCAGACGCGCCTTCTTCAACTCGAGCGGCACATCATCCGGTAATTCCGCCGCTGGCGTCCCGGGTCGTGGGCTGTAGACAAAGCTGAAGGAGTGATCGAACCCAACCTCCTCAATCAGGCGCATGGTGGCCTCGAAATCATCATCCGTCTCACCGGGGAAACCGACGATGAAATCGGATGAAATGGTGATATCCGGCCGCGCCTCGCGCAGCTTACGGATTTTTGCCTTGTATTCCAGCGCGGCATGCCCGCGCTTCATCTGCGCCAGAATACGGTCGGAACCGGACTGCACCGGCAGATGCAGGAAACTGACCAGCTGAGGCACCTCGGCGTAGGCCTGGATCAGGCCGTCCGTGAACTCCACCGGATGCGAAGTGGTGAAACGGATGCGGTCGATCCCGTCGATAGCCGCCACATAGTGGATCAGCAGGGCGAGGTCGGCCACCTCACCGTCATGCATCGGCCCGCGATAGGCATTGACGTTCTGACCCAGCAGATTGACCTCCCGGACGCCCTGCTGCGCCAGGGATGCGACTTCGGCGATGACATCATCGAAGGGGCGGCTGACCTCCTCGCCACGGGTATAGGGGACCACGCAGAAGGTGCAGTATTTCGAGCAGCCCTCCATAATCGAGACGAATGCCGTCGTGCCCTCGGCGCGCGGCTCCGGCATCCGGTCGAACTTCTCGATCTCCGGGAAGGAGACGTCCACCACTGCCTGGCGCTGCTCCCAGACCCGACCCAGCATCTCCGGGAGGCGATGCAGGGTCTGGGGACCGAACACCAGGTCCACAAACGGCGCGCGGGTGCGGATTGCCTCGCCCTCCTGACTCGCCACGCAGCCGCCGACGCCGATCACTACATCGGGCCGCGCCTGCTTGAGCGGTTTCCACTTACCCAGAGCGGAAAACACCTTCTCCTGCGCCTTCTCGCGCACCGAGCAGGTATTGAGCAGCAGCACGTCCGCTTCTTCAGGGGCATCCACCGGCTCCAGGCCGCATTGGATACCGAGCACATCGGCGATTTTCGCCGAGTCGTACTCGTTCATCTGGCAACCGAAGGTCTTAATATAGAGCTTGCGGGTCATGGATAAGGCGTTCGACCAAAAAGGAACCCGATAGTTTATGGCCGCGGGAGAAAAAAACCAAGTGCGTCATAGGGGAAAGCTGCAAACGGCCGGGAACACGGGGAATGGCGCCTTCGGAGTCCCGCTGATGGGCCAAGGCCAGGCGGGCTGCACAGGGACGGCCGCGCTACGCAGGGAATGGCGCGCCCTTTCCAAGCGGGATTGGCCCATTAGCGGGGCTCCCTTCGGGCCGGCTGCCAGTCAATCGAAGCTGGGCGATGCGGCGATTTTGTGGATGGCCAGGTCGGCACCCTCGAACTCCTGCTCTTCCGACAGACGGATACCGACGCTCTTCTTGAGGATGCCGTAAACCAGCAGACCACCGAACAGTGCCACTGCCACGCCGATAAGTGTACCGACCAACTGGGAGCCCAATGCGACCCCGCCCAGACCCCCGGCCGCAGCAGTGCCGAAGATACCGGCGGCGATACCGCCCCAGGCGCCGCAGAGGCCGTGGAGAGGCCAAACGCCGAGTACGTCGTCGATACGCCAGCGATTCTGCGTGAGGGTAAAGGTGATGACGAACAGTACGCCCGCCACGCCACCGGTCACCAGCGCCCCGAGCGGGTGCATCAGATCGGAGCCGGCACACACGGCCACCAGACCGGCGAGAGGACCGTTGTGTACGAAACCCGGGTCGTTGCGGCCCGCGGCGAGGGCCGCCAACGTACCGCCCACCATCGCCATCAGCGAATTGACTGCCACCAGGCCGCTAATGCCCTCCAGGGACTGAGCCGACATGACATTGAAGCCGAACCAACCAACCGTGAGGATCCAGGCCCCCAATGCCAAAAAGGGTATGGAAGAAGGCGGATGGGCATAGACCTCGCCATTTTTTCCGTACCGCCCCCTCCGATGCCCCAGCAGCACTACCGCCGCCAGTGCAACCCAGCCGCCGACGGCATGCACCACCACGGAACCCGCAAAGTCATGGAACTCAGCGCCGAAGGTCTCGGCCAACCACGCCTGGATTCCAAAATTACCGTTCCAGGCGATGCCCTCGAATAGCGGATAGATCAGCGCAACCAACGCAAAGGTAGCCGTCAACTGCGGCAGGAATTTGGCCCGCTCGGCGATACCGCCGGAGACGATAGCGGGAATCGCTGCGGCGAAGGTGAGCAGGAAGAAGAACTTCACCAATGGATAGCCATTGGCATCCGTCAGCGATTCCGCCCCTTCGAAGAAGGTCACGTTATAGGCGACGCCGTAACCGAAAAAGAAGTAAGCGATCGTGGAAACCCCGAAGTCGGAGAGGATCTTCACCAGCGCGTTGACCTGATTCTTGAAGCGCACAGTCCCCACTTCGAGGAAGGCGAAGCCGGCGTGCATGGCCAAAACCATAATGGCGCCGAGAAGAACGAAAAGGGTGTCGTTGGCAGCGGTTGCGTGCTCCATTGTGGGACCTCTTGCTCGCGAATGATGCAAGGAAGTGCAAGAAGCGCACCATCCCGATGCCTGACAATAAAACAACGGCTTAAAGTCGCACCGCAACCATAAGACGCACTGTATTGGTGCCCGGAATCACCCCGATGCTCCATTTGGGTGCCATCGGGGGCGTAGTTTATTACTAACTTCGAAACAGCCGTGGCGCACGGCTAACGTAGCTCACCGCTCACCGGGTTCATATCGATTTCCTCCCGAACCGTGCCACCGGTAGAATGTAATGCTTTATAACTATTGTTAGGCCGATCGATGCGTTTCGCCTGGGTCCCCCTTCTCGTCATTTTGCTGGAAATCGCCAGCAAAGGCCTGGTCGTCGGACCCTGGGGCGAGACGGTTCGGCAGCTGGCGGGCGACACCGGACTCCATATCACGACCTCACGCCTGCCCGGGTCCTTTGGAGACTATCTACGGACCGGACAGAGTGCCGAAGGTTGGCCGCTGTTCGGCGGTCTGCTGGTGATCTTCCTGCTGCTGTTCCGTCTCGGTCGAGGCTTTCTGAACGCCGCGCCCCTGACCGGTGTCGGCGTGCAACTGGCGACCGGAGGCATCTTCGCCCAAGTCATCGATCAGCTCTTCCTGGGTCGGATACTTCGCCTGTTTCAGGTCGATATAAGCGCCGTCACCGTAGTGTTTGGCATCAGCGATATTGCCATCTTTTTCGGTTTGTCGCTGCTTGTCTACGGGCTTTTCCAGCGCCAAATCACCCCCCGGGTTTCGGTCGTCAGGCTCAAACGCGGCCACGATCAGTGCATCGATCTCGGCGGCTTTCCCCGTGGCATCGACAATGTTCATATCGATGTGCTTCTGAGTCCGCTGTTCACCCGCACAGTGCAGGCATTGACTGCTGATCTGGTATCGCGATATCGCAAGGAATCCCAACGCGACCTGAATCTGCTCACCCGCAACCAATTACGAAGTCTGGCCGAGACCTACATACCCATGATCCAGGCGGCTCTGGTCCGGATCGCCAAGACCAGGCAGCCGATGGAACTGAGCCTGCTTTACACGGCGATCATCAAGTTGATTCAGGGACAGATCCATGCGGCAATCGACCGCTCCCTGTCACAGCTCAGCCGGCCCGGCTCGATCACGTTATCGTCGGACGGAGCTATCGCGAGCGCACGCCGGTACCAACATCTCTATTACCAGGTCTGCCATTGCCTGTTCGGTGCACTGACCCGCATCGAAGCGGAGAAGTTGGCTGAACTTCGTCTATCCCTGTTCGGCAGTTCCCGGTTGCTGTTGGTCGAGGCCTTTAACGCACCACTGCTGCAGGCCGCATCGCCGAACGACGAAGAAGTGATGGTGCGGCACTACCTCCTGTTAGCGCACCTCGACAGTGAGCCACACAGCTTTACCCGAATCGATAGCGTGCTCGGCCCGGTGTTCGAACCCAACAATTCGGCATTGCTTGCGCTTGAACCCAAGGTCGATGCCGGAGGCGAACCGAAGGAGGAGGAACCGATTGCTTCCTGCAGAAATTACCATCATGCACTCAACCGACCGTCCGTCCTAATGCAGCCACTGAACATCTCGGCACTTCTGGACGTGCGCTGGACACTGGATCAGGTACACAAGGCACGACAGGCCGGAAAGAAGCAGCGCGCGCGCAGTCTGCGCGGCCAAATCCGGCACCAGCGCCTGAATCTGGCGCTGTTGCGCAATGCACTCGAGCAGAACCAACTGTTGACCACCATCCTCGCCGCCTACGAAGCGGCCAGACTGGCCGATGGCGGTCAGGCGAATCCCACCACTTTGCACAGGACGCTGGATCACCCGGGCGGGATTTCTGCCATCAGACAACGCTTGAAGACCACTCCGGGGCTTCCCCCGCTCCAACAGTTGGCCCGTTCGTATCTGCGGATCAAGCGCAAGGTGCGAGGTGACGTCACGGACGTTTTGCTGCGCTTCATGCGTGACTTCTCCGCCTACCGTCGGGACCTGAAACTGTTTTATGACATTCAGCAGGCTGCGGCCCAGGTGCATTTGCTCGCCGACGAAAAGGACATCCTTACCTCACGTTCGAACCGAAGCCTGCACGAATTCCTGGCGCCTTCGGAGGTGAAGGATCAGCATGCAGAGATCGTCCGGCATGCCATTTTAAAAGCCGATCTGCGCGGTTCTACCCGAATCACCGAGGAACTGACCCGGAAGAACCTCAATCCCGCCACCCACTTCAGCCGCAACTTCTTTGATCCGGTCAACAGGGTGATCCAACGCTATGGAGCGGAAAAGGTGTTCATCGAGGGTGATGCGGTGATCCTGGTCTTCAATGAGTGGGACACACCGCACGGCGAGCACCTGGCCGTGAGCCGCGCCTGCGCCATGGCCGTAGAAATGCTGCATATCCTCGAACACCAGAACAAGCTGCTGGCGGGGCATGACTTGCCACAACTGGAGCTGGGCATTGGCATTGCGTTCAATGCCACACCTCCGCGATATCTGTTCGATGGCGATACCCGCATCACCATATCACCCGCGATCAATCGTGCCGACCGCCTTTCCGCCTGCGCCTGGGCGCTACGCGAGTGGTACGGCGACACGGTGCTATCCACCACCCATGCAGCTGTCTACGAACCCTCCCTGAACGCGCTGAAGGTCGGCCAGAAGGAGGGCACGGACCTGGTCTACAACCTCAATGGAATCATCCTGGAACCATCGGCTTTCAAGAAACTGACCCGGGAACTGAAACTTCGCCCGATCGAGAACCGGATCCTCGAGTATCCCGGGAGCCAACTTCACACCGCGCGTTTCCCGGACCGGGAAGGGAACAGCCATACGTTGGTCATCCGCGAGGCACCGGTTCAGATCTACGATCCGGAGCACCAGCCCTTCGATGCGCCTTTTGCAGAGAGCCGTCGCTTCTATGAAGTGGTCTGCGACGGGCGCATCCTGCAGCAGCTATCCACCCAATTGTCTCGTGCCACCGTTTCCCGGGATAGCCGGTTGCAGGTGGCCCCTCGATGACAACCGACTCGCGCCCGGACTGCTCTTCCGGGCAGGGTAAACGCATACTCGCATTTTGATGCCGGCAGCGAACCAAGTCCTTGATAGCCGGTACGCTGTGAATACGACCTACAGGGATGTAGGAAGTGAAGATTATGCAGGAGCAATCATCTTTCATCCGTGTACGCTCGAGGGCAGCATCCCTCGACAAGTGTGCTCCTGCATTGTCGAACACCGCCATCCCTGGCGGCGTGCTGCCGACGACCTGCTATCAAGGACTTACACCGCTCGCTTCAAAGTAGGCGGTTGCCCTGCTCTTCCGGGAAACCTCGAAACAAATTGGCCACGTCTGATATACTTGAGGCTTTGAATCGGATATACGAACGGCATGAGTACCAGTCAACGCCTGCAGGCTATTCTCGAAGGTTTCAAGAAGGACCAGCTCCCGGACATCGAAGCCCGGGCTGAAAAGGGCGATCCACAGGCCCAGTTCACACTCGGCGTGCTCTACGCCAACGGCCGCGGTGTCAAGCCGAACCCCGGAAAGGCGGTGGAGTGGCTCTCCAGGGCGGCCAGCCAGGACATCGGCGAGGCAATGACTCTGCTCGGCTGGATGTACGCCAATGGCCACGGCGTGGCCAGCAGCGCCAAGAAGGCCCGCGACTACTTCCAAAAAGGAGCCAGGAGGGGGGATTCGGATGCCCAGTGCTCGCTGGCCGAACTGCTCATCGAAGGCGCCCACCCGGGCACTCCCGCGGCTACCGAGGCGCTCGGTCTCTATGAGCAAGCCGCCAACCAGGGCCATCCCAAGGCCCTGTACGTACTCGGTAAACTGCTTTCCGAGGGGAGCCTTGTCGCTGAAAACGCCGAAGCGGCTTTCCAGTGGCTCACCCTGGCGGTGATGAATGGCAGCGAACCGGCGCAGAGAGAGTTGCAGATGCTTACCGCACGGCTCGACCAGAGCGAGATAGAAGCCTACAAAAAAAACATGATGGAGCGCATGCAAGCGATCCACTGATGGACGAACTCGAGTTCAAAAAGACCTGTGCCGAAGTCAACGAACTTCCCTGCGTGTTCGCCAAGGCGGTCCTGCGGGGCTGCGCCGCCTGCTCTCACTCCGAAAAGGTCTTAATCGCTGAACGTGAAGCAATCGCCTGCCAGTCACCGGGCGGGCATCAGCGCTGTGGCGGTCTGATTGCGCGACTGCGGGAAAACGCCCTCTTCGCCCTGCGCCTGAAACAGCTCGATGGACCGCTGCCCCACGGCAAGGAGATGAAGGTGGAGTGCGGCGGCCTGCTCGGCCTGAGTTCGGTGGCGCAAGGCGAAGATGCCGAACACGTGGACGACATCGGCGCCCTGGTCAGTGAGAGTCTGGAACGCTGGCACGATTTCGAGCAGCTCCCCTACTCCGAGATCAGCCAGTGGGTGGTGAAGTACCAATCCCGCCGCAAGCGTTAGGATGCCTTCGGCAGTGAGCCCGGGCAATTGCCGTGCCTAAAGAGACTCTGCCTTAAGGTTGCGAAAGCCGTGCAGGTGACCCTTATTTGTGCCACTCGAAATGTCACAGACCGAGAAAATAAACTTCGACGAGCGTTTGGCCTCTACTGCGGCACGCTTTCCTATCAGAGATACGCCGGCAAGGTCGAAACGACTTCGGGATGCGGCAATCGCCGTTTCACCCCTAAAAGTTGTGGCAGTCGCCCGTACATAGGAGCCTTCAGCGGTCAGTGCGGTGGATGAGGAGAGCACCTGGCTATCGATGATATCGACCCGCGATTCGAACAGCGAAATGCGGCCCACTGTGGACGCTTTGATGGTGACCCCTTTGCAGTGGCGCAGTTCGATACGACGATAATGCCCTTCGAATGTCATCCCGGACCGATTCTCGCAGCGGCCAACCCGCTCGGAGTCGACCGAGGTGATCGGTTCAGGCTCGCGCCCCTTCTTGGTCAGAGGCTTTTCCAAAAAGTCCGATACCAGGCGATTGAAGCGTCGCGGAGCCTCCCGCATCGAGGCGTGACCGGTATTCTCCATTTGCACCAATCGGGCATTCTGCATGCGGCGCGAGAGCACGATGCCGGTACGCAGCGGCGCGATCCGGTCGCTATCTCCCCAGATCACCAGAGTCGGGATCTCGATCATTCCAATGGGCGCACTGAAATCCTCTTGTGCCAACTCCATGGCGGCTACCCGACTCGCGTCGCCATTCAGCTCCTCTCCCCGGTGCGGCCCGCTGTTCATCCAGTCATCCGGCGACATCGGCAAACGCTCCACCTCCTCCAAGATCTTTCCGGTCAGACGCTCAACCCAACCGGCCGCTTCCGGAAAGCCCATTCTTTCCGTCCAGCCACCGGCCAGATGCTTGCTGAGTGCCAAACCATGGAGGATCCCAGCGGCATTGGCGAGCACCATTCGGTCCAGGCCATCTGGATACAGGGCTGCGTACCGCAGTGCGACGGCCCCACCCAGCGAATGACCCACCAAGCTGAAAGGGGTCTTGATGTAGCGCTCGGTGACGAATCGCAGAAGGTGTGCATAGCGCGTTGGGGTATAGCGTCGGCTGGCCTTGCTGGAGTCGCCGAAACCGGGCAGGTCCAGGGCAACCACATGGTAACGTTCGGCGAGAATCGGGATCAGGTATTCCCAGTCGAAGACGGCGCTGCCGCCGATGCCGTGGACCAGCACCACAGCCTGCTCGGCACCGGTGTTGGCTTCGTAGACGCACACCTCGCCTTCAAAAATCGGCTCATCGATACAGTTTGAATCAATCGAGGTGCCGATTGCGGCCACGGGAATCATGGAGAACAGAATGACGATGGCCGGTAAAACGCCTCTCACGACTCCCCCTGAATAAACACCAACTGCTGTTCAGTATGTCTCATTTCACGACCCGGAAAGATATAACTATAGAAGAGTATACGGAGAGTGCCTTGGCGCCCTCTATGTATCTGCAGGGTAAACGCATACTCACATTTTTGATGCCGGCAAGCGATATAAGTCCTTGATAGCAGGTACGCTGTGAATACATCCGTGTACGCTCGACGGCAGCATCCCTGCTGCCGACGACCTGCTATCAAGGACTTACACCGCTCGCTTTGAAGTATGCGGTTACCCTTTATGTATCCGGGAGGTAATAGACGAAATTCTTCCGTTTCTGTAGCGAAATGTGCGGAACCCGACCCGCCCTCGTATAATCGCCCTGTAAACGGTCGCCCGATCCATTTCCCCTACCATGAATATACGAGCGGAATGAAAGATTTATTTCACGAGGAAAAAGAACAACCGAGTGCATTGGATGCCCAATACAAGGCTCAACGCATCGCCTTTGCTCCCATAATTTTCCAGGCTGCTCGTGTCCTGCGCGACCTTGAGATCCTCCGGGTATTGCATGAGCATCGTGACGGACTCGATATCGCCGGGCTCAAACGCGAAACGGGCGTTTCGGAATATGGACTGGAAGTGCTCCTGGAAACCGGTATGAGCGCCGATATCGTTCACCGGGAAGACAGCCTGTGGTTTCTGACAAAGACGGGTTGGTTCCTTCTCAAGGACGAGATGACGAATATCAATATGGATTACAACCATTACGTCAATTACAGGGCACTTTTTCACCTGGAAGATTGCATCGCGGAAGAGAGGCCGATCGGCTTGAAGGAATTCGGCGATTGGCCGGTCATTTACCCTGGTCTGTCCAGCCTTCCCGAGAAAGTCCGTGATAGCTGGTTCCGCTTCGATCACTACTACTCCGATTCAGCGCTAAAGGAGGGCCAGAGCAGGGTGCTGTCCGAAAAGCCTGGAAATTTCCTGGAAATCGGTGGGAATACCGGCAATTTTTCCATATCGCTGGCAGAGAGCAGTGATGACATTGCCATTTCCCTGTTTGATCTCCCCGAGCAAATCACCCTGGTGGAGCGAAATATTCTCGAGAAGGGACTTCAGGACAGGATCGCTACTGTCGCCGGTAACATCCTTGATGAAGAACCGTTGAGTGGCGAGTGGGATCTGATTTGGATGAGTCAGTTCCTGGACTGTTTCAGCAAGAAAGACGTGGTCAGGATCCTTGAAAAGGCTAAGGCGGCGCTCAGCAGACGGGGCAGGATCATGATTATGGAGCCGCTCTGGGACCGACAGCGCTTCGAGGCCTCGGCCTACTGCATTATCAATACGTCACCCTACTTCACGGTCATGGCCAACGGCTGCAGCAAAATGTACAGCTTTGCGGATATGGAATGGTGTATCAACGAAGCCGGGCTGGTCATCAGTGAAGTCGTAGACGAGCTTGGTATTTGCCAGAGTCTCATCAAATGCGAAAGTCACGGTGAGTGAACTCTCCGCCAGGCATGAAGAAATTCCGAGAGAATCGGACCGGGCTTCTAGGAGCCTGTCCGAGAATAGCGGCCGTCCCGCTTATCGCCTCGCTCGGGGGCTCTGAGGGGCGGCATTGGACGGACGACAGGACACTAGTGGAGAGCGGCGCAAAGAGGGGGCTCCGCAGAAACCCCCTCTTTGACATAAATGACCGCTGTTAAGCGTCGCCGAGCCGTGCATCCATGTACGGGCTTTCCAGCCACCGTGAGATATCCTGGCCCAGCGCCTTGACGCAACGGCCAAGAATCGAACAGGTGCCTTTGTAGCCACCGAACAATCCGCCGCCGGAGTGACGGGTCGCGGTGAAAGTACCGGTCAGCTTGCCGTCAGTATAGAGCTTGCCTTCCACCGAGACGCTTTTCGCTCCGGACCAGGCGCCACCGCCGCTACCCACGATATGGATGATCTCCATGTCAAGGACTCGTCCCTTTTTGGAGGATGCGCTGTTTACGCTCGCCACCGCAACACCGGCCTTTTCGGCATAAGACTCGATAAAGTCGGGTAGCTGAGTCTGCAGGGTACACTCCCGTTGCACTGCCGCCGGCACGGACACGCCCTTGCGATACGGGGTGGTACTATTAATCACAACGGCTTTGGCCAATGCTTCTTTGCTTAGCGGCTGCTTGTTAGGCTGAGTCGGATTGCTGGCCCCGCATCCGGCGAGGAACGCCACCGTCAAAACGCCAAGTGCCGCTCCTTTGAAAAGCTTCGATACCATCCTTTGTTCTCCTTAGTATTTGTTAGAACTGCCGATTATACACCGACACTTGACGCGGTATAAACAGATTCTCTATAGGCTTTTCCGGCAGGGCCGCCACCTATCTGCACCGGCTCCTCCGGGGGCTGTTAAATTGTTCCTGAAAGGGTAAATTCGGGTGACTGAGGCTTTTGAATCCGTGATGCTGCACGACGGGCGCCGACTCGCGGTTACACAATTCGGAACGGAGGCGGGCACGCCCGTGTTCTACTGTCACGGCTTTCCGGGATCCCGACTGGAAGCCGCGTTGAACGCAGGCGCGGCGTATCGCGCCGGCATACGCCTGATAGCCGCCGATAGACCCGGCTACGGCCAATCGGACCCGCAACATCATCGCACATTGGGCGATTGGGGTGATGACCTCAACGAACTGGCCGACCACTACGGAATCGGCCGTTACCGGCTATTCGGGGTCTCGGGTGGTGCGCCATTTGCCCTGGCCGCGGCGTGGCGAAACGGACCGCGCGTGGCGGCGGTGGCCCTGGCCAGCGGGCTCGGTCCATTGCGACGGCCCCGCTCCCGCAGCTGGTTTGCCCCTTTCATCAGGTCCAATCTGCCCTCCTTGCGATATGCCTTGCGCACGCTGCCAGCGCGGCTTTTGGGGCGCGGGCCCGAGGCGATTCTGGAACAAATGCCTCTGGCTGCCGCCGATCAGGCCGTGATGGCACGGCCAGAAATAAAGGAGTGTCTGTTCGCTTCCTATAACGAAGGGATGGTTCAAGGGATACGTGGAGGAGCACTGCAGGATTTTTATCTCTACGGCCACCCCTGGCCATTTTCTCCGGCAGACATCGGGGTGCCCGTAAGCATCTGGCACGGAAACCAGGACAGCATTGTCCCGCCGGCCAGCGCAGCCTATTACGCAGGAATGATCCCGGGCGCAAAACTCCATCAGCTGGAGGACGAAGGTCACTTTTCCCTGCCCGTCGACAGAACCGACTCCATCTTTTCGGAATTGTGCGATTTGGGATCAACCGGTGCTCCGTCTGAGCAATAGCTCTACCGCCCCGACCTTTGACTACCTGCGCCGCTTTCCGGCACATACCGAGGTGAACTGGCGTCCATGCTGCCCGCCAGCGTTTGCGGGAATGCGGAAATCGATTCATGCCCGTATAATCGCGTTTTTTCTATCCCGGTGTTGACCTCGTGATCGAACTGAACGACATCGAAAAGGCATACGGTGGTCAGCCAGTCCTTCGCGGTATATCGCTCACGATCCCCGAGGGTGCCGTATTTGGGCTTCTGGGCCCGAATGGAGCCGGGAAGACGACCCTGCTATCCATTCTTTTCGGTCTCATACCGATGGACAGCGGCACCCTGTCCGTGAAAAAACTCGATCTGCGACGGGAGCTCCGGCGCATTCGGGCTTTCATGGGACTGGTTCCACAGAGCCTCGCCTTTTACCCTACACTCAGCGCGCGGGAAAACCTCGATTTTTTCGCCAGTGCCCTGGGCCTCTCCAGGAGCGAGCGTCGTCGCCGGATCGCCTTCTGCGTGGAAACTGCGGGCCTCGAAACCTGGCTCGATCGTCGCAGTGGGCTGTATTCCGGCGGCCTTAAACGGCGCCTCAATCTGGCCATCGGACTGCTTGGAAATCCCCGCATTCTCTGTCTGGACGAACCAACAATCGGCATCGATCCCCAGTCTCGCAGTTTCATCCTGGAAACCATCCAGTGGCTCAACCGGGAAGGAGTCACGGTGATCTATACCTCCCACTACATGGAAGAGGTACAGCAGATCTGTACGGATGTGGCGATCATCGATGAAGGACGGATTCTGGTGAACGACTCTCTGGATTCGCTTCTTCACAACAGCAGCAACCGCCTGGAGATCGGCCTGTCGCGGCCGTTGCCGGAGCTGCTCGCCTCCACCTTGGCGCTAACGGCCGGAGATCGCCGCATCCGGCTGGCGGAAGCAACTGCTGAAGAGATATCAACGCTCCTGAAACAACTAACAGAGGCCAGGATAGGCGTGGAGTATATCGATTACGGCAACCGCAATCTGGAATCGCTTTTCCTGGAACTCACTCATCGGACGCTCCGGGACTGATATGCCCCCTCTGGCTGCGCTATTGAAGAAAGAGCTACTGCTCCTCGGCAAGGACCGGCACGGGCTACTGGTGCTGTTCGTGATGCCGGCGGTTTTCATCCTGATTATGTCGATGGCGATGCAGGACACCCTCGGCGATCAACGAACAGCCGTACAGGCGCTGATCGCCAGCCACGATCAAGGTGAACTGGCAAATGCACTTCATGAAAGGCTGTCGGAACTCGACGGCTTTGCCTTTACTGCCGTAGAGCGGGACGTAGCGGAGATCCGAAAACAGCTCTCCCGGGATGAGTACAAATTCGCCATCCTCATTCCGGAAGGCTGGACAGAATCGGCTGAGACACGACTCCGCAATGGTGCCCCGGGTCAGGAAGAGGTATCCCTCGAGATTCTCCTGGCGCCATCGGTGCAGCCGCAACTGAAAGAGCTTGTTGCCGCTTCAGTCGGCGGGATCGTCAGCCGAATGACCGCCGAGCGGATGGTCTCGGCTATCGGGGCTTCGATGGATACCGACATCGCATTTATCAAGCCGTCCATACGACAGCAATATATCTACGGCGAACACAGCGCATCCCTGATACCGACCGCGGTTCAGCAGAGCGTGCCCGCGTGGCTGGTATTTTCGATGTTCTTCGTCGTGATTCCCATATCCACCGCCTATATCATTGAACGTCAACAGGGCTCCCTGATGCGGTTGCGGGTAATCAATATCTCCCCTCACCTCATGCTGACCACCAAGGTAGTACCGTATTACCTGGTCAACCAGGTGCAGATGGTACTGATGATTTTGGTGGGGATTTATGTGGTTCCACTACTCGGCGGGGACCGGCTGGAGATGGCCGATTCAGTTTTCGGCCTGCTGATCATCTCCAGCGGAACCAGTATCGCTGCCATCGGTTTCGCGCTATTGATTTCCGTCTTCGCCCGCACGACGGTACAGGCAACGACACTCGGCGGCATTTCCAATATCATCTTTGCTGCGCTTGGCGGTATCATGGTGCCGAAATTCATCATGCCACCGGCAATGCAGGCGGTGGCCGTGATATCCCCCATGTCCTGGGGCATGGAAGGTTTTCTCGACATCTTTTTACGCCACGGGTCTTGGAAGGATGTGCTGCCGGAAGCGGGCGGACTCGTGCTGTTTGGCGGCGTCAGCCTAGCCCTGGCTTCGGCGATTTTCACCCGAACGATCAGATAGTGAAGGATGAAAGGTTCAGCGGACTCCACATTCAAACGGGAACTTAAGCAGTTCATCATCACCGAATGCGACAAGGACGCCTCTCCCGAGGAAATACCGGATGATGCTCCCCTTTTCGGCCCCGAAAGCCCCCTGGAGCTTGATTCCCTCGATGGTCTTCAGCTCTCGGTGGCCATGGAGCGGCAGTTCGGTGTCAAGATAACGGACAATAAGGAGGTACGCCGCATCTTCACCTCGATTGACGCCTTTGCCGATTACGTGCGCCCCGAATAGCGTGCAGCGACCATTTCCCAAACAGGATGCGGTTTACCTTCTCGGTACCGGGACCGTATGCGCACTCGGCCGCGACCAGGGGATTGTCACCGCCCGACTCCGGGAGGCGGAGTCTCCGCAAGCGAGCATCGCCCTCTCGGACATCAGCAAGGGGAAGGTATCCTACTTCCGGTCGACCACCCCCGGGCACACGGCGTCGCTGCTGCCGCCTGCGGTTGTGGCCGCGATCGACGATGCCGTCGCCGAGGCGGGCCTCGAGGATGAAGCCCTCGCCGAGACAGCCGTATTCGTCGGCACATCCTCTCTGGATATCGGCTATTGGGAACAGCGGTACACTGAGGCGCTGGCCCGCGGCCAGGCGGACTTCGTGCCGGTCGAATCCCGCTACGGAGGCCTTGCGGCCCGTATTGCCGAACATATCGGCAGCCGTGAACGCGAGTTCGTCTACAATACTGCCTGCACCTCCAGCGCCAATGCGCTGCTGCACGCGGCGCGTATGGTCCGCGCCGGATTTGTCCGTCTAGCCTTGGTTGTCGGTGTCGAGCTGCTCAATCGCATCTCGCTGGAGGGCTTCGAGGCACTGATGCTGCTGAGCCGGGATGGGGTACGCCCATTCGATGAGAAGCGCAGCGGCCTGGTGCTCGGCGAGGGTGTCGGCGCTATCATCCTGGGAGGCGACGCGGATTGCACAGGAACGAACCCATTGCGGTTTGTCGCCGGATTCAGCCACACCGATACGAGTAATCTCACCGCTTCGAAATCCGAGAGCATAGAACGCTCAATCCGCGGAGCCCTTGCCGAGGCCGGCCTGTTACCCGAGAACATCACGGCCATAAAGGCACACGGGACGGCAACAGCGTTGAATGACGAAACCGAGGCCGTGGGAACGCGTCGGGTATTCCCGGAACAACTCCCCCCGCTAACTTCGATAAAGGGTAGCATCGGTCACACACTCGGTGCGTGCGGTGCTCTGGAAACCGCGGCCCTTTCGGGCTGCCTGCACGAAGGTTTTCTGCCGCCCACTGCAGGTTTTAGCCGGCCCGATCCGAAACTCGGCGTCGTACCCATGAGAACGCCGCTGACCATGGGGCGTGGCGTTGTACTATGTAACTATTTCGGTTTTGGCGGCAATAACACCAGTCTGATCATAGAGAAGAGCCGATGATCGACTCACTGAAGATCCTCAGTACCGGGGGCGTTCACTTTACGGCGGAAAACACGACATCGGATCTTCGCCCCATGGTCAGGGAGGCATGCGGCAAGGTATTCCGACGCACCAATCGCTTCATCGATCTTGCGCTTATTGGTGCCAACCGGTGTGCAAACGGCTCAAGCAAACGGCCGCTGCCAGCATGTCCGGTCTATACGGCCACGGGTCAATGCAGCCTCTCCGACACAGTCGAACTGATGCACCAAATCCAGACGAAGCACCAGACTCCGATGCCGTTCACCTTCATCAACGTCTCGAGTAACACCGCCGGATTTTACATTGGCCAGAGTCTCGCCCTCGAGGGGGAGAACATGACCGTTTCACGGGAGACGTTCCCTTTCGAGGCAGCGCTGGAGCTGGCATGGTTCGGGCTGATGGAGGGACGGATACGAGAGGCGCTGGTGGGTGGCGTCGACGAGCTCACACGGCCCCTCGATCATCACCGCCGGCGCCTGCGTCTGAGTAAGGACGCACCGATCGGCGAAGGTAGTCACTGGCTGCACCTCGGCACGGATGGAGAGTTCGTTGCCGAGATCACACGCCTCGCCCGTTTTACCGACGAGTCCCGGTTCTGCGAAACCGCGACAGCCTGGAGGATGGACAAAATGACCTGGCTGGCGGGTGGCAACGGGGTCGATGAGGCGATGCTGGAGCGGCTGGAAACCCGCTTGGAAACGGGACGCCGTTTCGATTACATCAGCTCGGCCGGCTACTACGAAAGCAATGCCGCGCAGGGGATTAGCCGATTCATTCAGGAAAAACCCGCCGCCGAGTTACTCCACGTCAATCGCGACTCACGCGGCTTTCTAACCGCACTACGCCTGGTGACCCACTAAGCGCGCCTGGCGGTACCGCAGGAGCTGGGCGGGTCGCTTTTCACAGCATCATGCGATAGGCGCTCTCTTCGCGCTCGGCACAGGTGAAGAGTTTGTGTGCCAGGCCGGCGTAATCGCTATTCCCCCTGTCTCTGCAGAGTCTGGCACCGGCCAGCGCAAAGTCCCGCCATGCGTCCCCGGCTTCGGTCATTGCGGCAGCCGCCTCGGAAAGGTGGCTTTGCCCGATCCTGTCGGATGCCTCCTGAAGGAAGGAGGCGTACATAAAACGAAACCCGCCCCCTCCGGTACCGATCTCTTCCTGCATGCGGATGATCTGCGCCACCAGCAGCCGTGCATAGCGCGGGTCCGTACCGGAAGAAGGCAGTCCTCCCAAACGACGGGCCAGGGTGCGGATACCTCGCACACCGACGAAGGAAAGCGGTGCCTTCAGCATACGAAAGGCGGTCTTTTTCACTGCCTTGCCTACTGCGTGATCATAATCGATCGTGGTCGGCATCCGTTCCGGGTAGTAAAGCAATCCTCTGGGAGCGAAGACGCCTTTCACGAATCGCGCCTTCTGCAGGTCGGCAGCGGGGCAGGTAACGGTGTGCTCGAAGACCGGGTCGCTGATCCGATAACCGCCGGCTTCGTTGCGCCCGAAAACAATCAGGTTGTGGGCATTGAAGTGAAAGCGCATGTCGGGGGGGAAGTAGGGCAGCCAATAGACAGAGCTCTGCAGTCCGACCACGCGCCCGCTGTCGAGGTGATCGTCAAGGGCTTTCATGCCGGCCTGTTCATTCCGGTAGTGATGCAGACGCATCTTCACCCCAAGGCTCTTTCGCAGCCCCTTGATGATGGCACCAGGGGGCATGCGGTAGGCGAAGAGCGGAAACCCACCCACCCTGATGATCGGGACGTAGGCAAATGCCAGTGCCGATGCGAGACCGAAGGCCATCGGCTCCGAGATGTCCAGTCCATAATGGCGCAGTAGCGACGACATCACCCCGCTTTCGCAGTGAGCGGAGTGGCTATGGTGGAACTCCGGGCGCTGCGCGGCCGCGGTGGTATCAGGCATCAGGCACCTTTTTCAACTCGTCGATCCTTATACCGAGCACCTCGGCATAGCGCGCCAACATCCTGTTCCCCAATCCGGCGAAGTTGTTCGGTTTCAAATGCCGGCTGACGCGCCAGCGCATCATTCCCACTTCCCGGGCCAGAGTAGGGATGTCCAGTCGACGGCGAAACATGTGGTACTCCAGAGGCGCGGCCAGACCTTCCCATACCCGGCGGCGGGCCTCCTCGGCCTGTTCGGCATAGAGCTCTACCGCCATCGTGGTGACAGTCTCCTCCACTTGCCAGCCACTGGAGGCCACCACGGTATAGCGCCCCTCCTCGTCGAGGGCATAAACCGCCTTTCGCTCACCCCGCAAGGCGCTATTGGCATCCTGGGGGACTTCGTGTCTTTTCATCTCACACCACCGTCAGGTGCAGGTAAGCCACTGAAAAGCGACCACTCTCAGGCACCATGCAGAGCAGTCGTTCGCCGGAACTGAGCTTTCCGCTGTCGACCAGACCATCGAGAATGGCGTACCAGGAGGCTGAACCGATATTACCGGTAGTTTGCAGATTGGTGAACCAGCGCTCCCCGGGGATCGCAAAGCCAATTCGCTCCAGGCTTTCGGCGATAGGTTGGCGAAAATATTCCGAGGACATGTGCGGAAGAAACCAATCGACGTCAATGGCTTCCAGATCCCGACGCCGCCTCACTTCGGACAGCCCCTCCTCCACTGCGATGCGGGTGATGTTTTCGTGCAGCAGCTTCACATCCTGCTTGACCGTAAAGACGGAAGAGCGCACCGCCGCCTCCAGGTCGGAAAATTCGCGCCAGCCGCGAAGGGTGCCGTCCGGCTCCTTCTCCGCGCCTGCGTACATGCAGGTCTCCATACGGTAGGCAAAGGAGAGCGATTCGATCCAGTCGAGCCGTAGCGAGAGGCCCGGTCCTGCGAGATGGTCCTGCATCAGTACGGCGCCGGCACCATCAGAGAGCATCCATCGCAGAAATTCACGATCGAAGGCGATTTCAGGACGCGCTTCCAGTGCTTTGATGCGGGCCTGTAATTCCGGCTCAAAGTTCTTCGACTGCATGAAGGTGGACGCCACCTCCGAGCCCGTAGCGACCACATTGCGGTGCTCGCCGGTGCGCACCGAAAGCCAGCCATATTTGAGCGCCGTTATACCCGACATGCAGATGCCCGAAGCGGCCATCACTTCACACAGCCCCACTTCACGCAACTCCCCATGGACCATGACACCGTGGCTGGGCATGAGCTGATCAGGTGAACTGGTACCGCAGCTAAGGCAGTCGATATCGGCGAGGGAAAACTCACTGTCGACAAAACCTTTTACCGCCTCGGCAGTGACCCTGGCATTCGAATAACGGGAACGGCGCGTTTCAGGGTCAAGCACATAATGCCGGGCCTGAATTCCGTTGTTGCGCAGAACGATGTTCTTGGAACGGGAACGCCGGCCGGCGACTTCACCGAGCATTGCTTCGATATCGTCATTGTCAACGGACTCCCCGGGCAAAAAGAGCGAGGTTCGGTTGATATAGACCTCGGCACTCACTCCCTAAACTCCTCCAGTCGAAAATCACCCGAACCCGAAGGCAGTTCCAATAGGCTCTTTTGCCGCTGAAGGGATGACCGCATGAGCGGGTAAAGCGCTTTACGAAGCAGCAGGGTGACAGGAACCACGGTCAAAATCATTGCCACCAGAAAAACCGAATAGATCGCGAGCAGGGGCTTGCGTCGCATCGCGCCCTGGGGGCCCACCGCCCGGATCAACCGGCCCCATACCTTGAAGCTCCGATAGCCGATGCGTTCACTGGCGATAAGTCTCTCGTCCACTTCGACTGCGCGCAACCCTTTCAGCAGGGGATGCTCGCCCCGCTCGAGATTCCCGCGCAGGGCGGCAACGAGCGCACGACCGAATCGGGCCGAATCCCGGATATCGGCCTCGGCCACGCCGGCGGGTGGCAGCAGGCCACCCGTTTGACCTTTGTGGCCGGTCAGTAACCAGCGAGGGGTGGTAATAAAGGTGGCAAGGCTATTTCCCCCGTCGACCAACGCGATGTTATCGAGCAAGCGGGCGCCGGCCGCCCCGAGCAGTTCTTTAACCCTCTCCTGGGCGGTGAGCCACATATTGCGGCAGGCGATTAGTGTAACCACCGGTTTGCCCGCCAGTACCCGGCGTCCCGACGCGGACTGCAAAAAACCGGCGATGGGCAGCGAGGGCGAGAGGAACCAGACTTGGTAAGCGAGAATGATGAGGTCATAATCGGCGTCAGGGTCGAAGCCGCAAGGCTTCAGTGCCGGGGATTCGAGATAGACCGATTCGGGAAAGACGTCGAGGAAGCGAAAAAAGGGCCATGGAAATGGGTAGTCGTTCTCGGGGCGGACGCACTCCAGATCGACCCGTATCGACGGCTCCGCCGCAAGCGGACCGATAACGGACTCCACCACACGGGCCAGCTGGCCAGTCTGGGAGTAATAAACAACGAGGACTCTCTTTTTTTCCATGGAAATAGAGCGAGAAAGCGGTGACCTACCCTTTTCGGCCTGCTTTATCGATGCTCCCTTCTGATTTTTAACGCCGATGAATGCGGGGTTCTCCGACCGGGCGTGAAAAATACATGATACGTCACAGTGTGTCACGCTGTCCCTTGTGGACAGAAGGGGAAATGCTGGTGAGGTGCGCCAGCCTGTCAGGCTCCATCCGCGGATTGGGAACTATGCATAATTATCTAAAGACGATTGGCAGTGATGGTATTCGAATGCTCGCCCTTTCCTCTCTTATCATCGTCGTCACGGGCGGCATTTCCTGGCTTTGGCAGTCGCACCGGGTCCTGAGTACGGCGCGACGAACTCCGCCCCACTCGGCCGGCCCCTTGCTGGTTGTGCTCGGACAAAAACTGCAAAGCGACACCCCGACACCCGATTTCGAGCGACGTCTCGATCGAGCCGTACGCCTATTCGCCGATACCCCGGGCGCTCACATCCTCATTCTGGGTGGGTATACCGGACGGGCACAGCTCTCCGAAGCGGGAGCGGGCCGGGAATATCTTGTCCGACAGGGAATCCCGCCAGAGGCGATCCACGTGGAGGATCACTCCCGGCACACACTGGAGAATTTACGTCAGGCACGCGAAATGCTCCCGGCGCTCGGAAACCCCGTCGCCGTGCTTATAACCTGCCGCTACCATCTCGCTCGCACCTCGGAGTTGGCTCGCGGACTCGGTCTCAACCATCGGCTGTGTGCGGCCGAAGAGCATTTCACCTACGGCCCGATCCAGCTGCTGGCCATTCTGCGCGAAGGCTACTTCCTGCACTGGTACCGGGTCGGAAGGCGCTGGTCGGAGTGGAGAGGCAATCGCTTCAATTTGGCTCGCATCAACTGACTGCCCCGGGGCAGCAGAGTGTCCATCTACTTGTGCTGCCCCGAACTCGGATTCAAACACCCTTCAACAGGAATGGGGCCGGTGGGGGTACCCTCAGGGTAAATGCATACTCACATTCTTGATGCCGGCGAGCGAACCAGGTCCTTGATAGCCGGTACGCTGTGAATACGACCTACAGGGATGTAGGGAAGTGAAGATTATGCAGGAGCAATCGTCTTTCATCGTGTACGCTCGGCGGCAGCATCCCTCGACAAGTGTGCTCCTGCATTGTCTAACACCACCATCCTTGGCGGCGTGCTGCCGACGACCTGCTATCAAGGACTTACACCGCTCACTTCAAAGTATGCGGTTGCCCTGGGGTACCCTAACGCTCGTTGACGGCGATGGTCACCATCCGATCCGACTCAGCAAAGATCCAGGCCATGCTCACCCCTGCCATCACCGCCCGCTCCGTCTCCACCAGCGGGCTGTCGGCAAACTCCGCACCGGAGAGGTCGTCATAGCGCAGGAATGATCCCACATACAAGCGGCCGAACCGGCGCGAAACACTCAGCGTGATGCGAAAACCGCTATAACCACCATCCGGTCGGTAGGCGGGCCGCTCCGGGGTGGCGTAATCGGGATCGACGGCGTAGTAGTAGCGGTGATAGGACGAAGCCCCGAACAGCGGACCCGCGGAAACACCGAAATTGAACCGACCCCAGTAGTTGGCACGGAGGTGGGGATGAAACACCCAGCCTTCCAGATGGGCCTTTCGCAGGTCGGTGGCAATTACCGCCCGTACAGGCAGATGCAGCGCAACAGTACGGGCCGAACTGCGGCTGAATTCATAGACCAGCGAGGGCCCCACTTCGAGGGCGGGGTCGAGGTCAGGCATATCTGCACGCAACCCCCCATTATCACTGTCCACCGGGACCGATCCATCGATACTGAAATCGGACTTCCAGTGCTCGGACTCGAACAGCAGACCACGAAAACCTTCGCGGTCAAGCTTGAGCCGGTCGCCGCGATACACCAGATAGGGAAAGCCGACCCGATAGTCCGAAATCGATTCGGCGCCGCGATAATCGGGAAAACGGATGTGCCCGATGCCAGCCCCCAACTCCCACATCGGGGCCTGTTTGGCACAGGCGGCTCGCCCTCCGACCAGAAATATCAGCGCAATGACGGTTACCTGAACAGCCAACGACCGATCAGGCGGATGAGTTTTCTTTATTGACACCGTGTCGCCCCCCCCGGAAAATAGGCCGCCCGATTGTAGTTATCCTGCGCGCTGCAGTCTTGCGGCATATTGAACTTCATGTCCAGAAGTCGAAAAGCTTTACCTCGTGTAGAGGGGGAATGATGTCCGAAAGGTTTGAAAAGCAAGTAGCCGAATTGATCGTCGACGCACTGAATCTCGACGTGGAACCTGAGGATATCCGGCCGGAGGAGCCCATGTTCGGGGAGGGCCTCGGTCTCGACTCCATCGACGCACTGGAGCTGGCGATGGCCATTTCCAAAAAATACGGCTTCCAACTGCGCTCCGATGACGGCGATAATGCCAATATCTTTGCCTCGCTCCGATCGCTGAGTGCCCACATCGCGGAAAACGCGAAGTAGTGGGATGGCGGCCGCCAACATCCGGCGCATACTGACTCGGCTCTCGATCGGACTGACCATAGCTGCCCCGGTTGGGCTACATCTTCTGATCATCTTCGGTTATGCCCGCACAGGATTGGGACTAGTGGCGCTTGTCGCCCTGCTGCATGCCTCACGTGGATTGATGTCCCACAGGTTTATCACGGCCGCCGTAGCCACTGCAGTGGTGGGCCTTTGCAGTTACGGCATGGTAAATGGTGACTATGAGGCCCTTTACCTGCCCCCCATTCTGGTCAGTCTCAGTCTATTGATCCTTTTCGGTCGCAGTCTGCAAGCCGGCGCTGAACCAATCGTAACCCGGTTCGCCCGGATACTGATGAACGAGACTGACCCGGACACCCAACGCTACACACGCCAAGTAACCCGGGTCTGGACCCTGTTCTTCGCCCTGATGCTGATTGAGTCGATTCTACTCGCCGTTTATGCGCCGCTTGCAGTTTGGTCACTCTTCGCCAACGTGCTCAACTACCTGTTCATCGCAGGAGTGTTCGCCATTGAACTTACCGTTCGATTGATCCGCTTCCGGCACCACTCGGCAGTCCGGTTCTTCCGGGCCCTGTACAGAGTCGACCCGCAAAGCTTGTCCGGAAGAGGGGGGGAACCATGATTCCGCTGCTGCAATCGCACAGACAGCCGGTGGCCTGGAACCGACACGGTCCCATCGACGGACGGACTTTTCTGGGCGATGTCTATCACCTGTCGGAGCGGTTACCGACCACCGGCAACGCCATTCTCAACGTCTGTGAAGACCGCTACCGCTTTCTGGTAACCCTGACGGCGGGCCTTGTCTGCAAGCGGCCCAACCTATTACCACCGAGTACCGTGCCCGAAGCGCTGAAACAGGTTGTATCAGACCGGGAGCGACCGGTATGCGTGACCGACGGCGTCCCCTGCCCGGAAGGGGTGGCCTGCGTGGAGTTCCACGAACCACCCGGCTGCAGTGCACCTTCAGAACGGATTCCCGCCTTTTCCGGGGATCAGATTATGGCCGAAGTATTTACCTCCGGCAGTACCGGCCGGCCGAGGTCGAATCCCAAGCGCTGGGGCGAAATGGTGTCCGGTGCGACACGGATCGGCCGACGTTTGGGTCTCGATCAGGACGAGAGAGGCAGTTTGGTAGCGACCGTTCCGCCACAACACATGTTTGGACTGGAAACCTCCATCATGCTGGGCCTCCGATGGGGGTGGGGGTTCCATACCGGGAGACCATTCTTCCCGCGCAACCTCGCCGAAGCGCTCTCTGAGGTACCTGAACCGCGAATCCTGATAACCACCCCTCTCCATCTTCGTGCCTGTATTGCGGAAAAAACGGCCCTGCCTGGGCTTCGGTTTATACTCTCGGCCACCGCTCCCCTGTCGACCGAAATGGCTCGAACCGCCGAAAGGCAATTCGGCTGTCCCGTCCAGGAAATCTACGGGAGTACAGAGACGGGTGCCATGGCAAGCCGCCGCTCAGCGGAAGGAACGGGCTGGGAACCGTTCGAGGGCTTTCGGATCCACCGGGAGGGAAGCCACTGGTTGGCCGAAGCCGATCATCTGTCCCGGCCGGTCCGGCTGGATGACCGGCTGAAGGAGAACGGCGACGGCACCCTGGAGCTACTTGGCCGGACTGCCGATCTCGTAAAGATCGCCGGCAAACGGGGCTCGTTAGGTGACCTCAACCACAAACTGCACTCCATTGACGGCGTGGAGGACGGTACCTTTCTGGTGCCGCATGCAAGCGATGGTGATGTACATCGGCTGGCCGCTGTCGTGGTGGCTCCGACGCGGACCAAAAGGGAGTTGCTACAGGAACTTGGAAAACGCATCGATCCGGTCTTTTTGCCGCGCCCGCTGCAATGTGTCAAGGCGCTACCGCGAAATGCCAGCGGCAAGCTCTCTCGCGAACGATTACTAAAACTGTTGTCGAAAACCTGAGGATCGATATGGCACCCTACAAGGCCCAGATTGCGGCTAACCACCCGGCACTCCAGGGCCATTTTCCCGGCAATCCGGTGGTACCGGGTGTGGTGATCCTCGACCATGTGTTGCGTGCTGCCCGGATCAATAACGCTGGGGCCGTCTTCAGCAGTGTCAAATTCATCAGCCCGCTCAAGCCCGGTGAGACCTTCGCGGTCGATACGGCCGCGGGGCGTGACGGACGCATGCACTTTACAGTCAGTGTCGGTGAGCGGGGCATCGCCACCGGTTCCCTCCCGGCCAGCGAAAACGCCCTCTGATGAGCCGGCAGTGGATGAGACAACCCGAGCGGGGCAGCCGCTTTTTGATCCGCCTGATTGTGTGGATTGCCCTGAAGCTGGGCCGACCGGTGGCCCGGGCTTTCCTCTACCCCATATCGCTCTACTTCGTACTCTTTTCAGGAAAGTCGCGGGCCGCCTCCCGCGATTACCTGCTGCAGGCGCTGGGGCGTAAGCCGACTGTCCGCGACCTTTTCCGCCATTATCATACCTTTGCCGCGGTGATCCTCGACCGGGTCTATCTGCTCTCCCGCGATAAAAACCGTTTTGACGTCAGCATTCATGGCGAGTCCCTGGTCATGGAGCACTTCCATCGCGGAAAAGGTCTCATTCTGCTCGGTTCGCACCTCGGCAGCTTCGAGATCATGCGGGCGGGAGGTATCTTTGAAAAAGAGCTGCCGCTCAAGGTGCTGATGTACGACCGGAACGCGGAAAAGATCAATGCTGCGCTCAATGCGGTCAATCCCGAGATCACCCGGACTGTGATTCCGATAGGTTGCGCCGATACCCTGCTTCGAGCCAAGGAGGCGGTAGACAGCGGCGAGATGCTGGGTGTACTCGGAGACCGGGTCACCACCGATGAGCGCACTATCTGCTGCCGCTTCTTTGGCCGTGAGGCAGCATTTCCCGGGGGGCCACTGTTGCTTGCCGCCCTGCTGAAGGTTCCCGTCATCCTGGCATTCGGCATCCTTCGAGGCGGCTCCCGCTATGAGATCCACTTTGAACTACTGACCGAAGAGATCACCATCGAAGGTGAAGATCGAATGGACGATGTGCGTCGGTGGATGCAAAAATACGCCGACAGGCTCGAACACCATTGCCGACAGGCGCCCTATAACTGGTTCAATTTCTATGACTTCTGGTCCAAACCCTAGGAACCTGTCGGATGATGGCTGCTCCTACTGCGCCGGTGGGAGAGCGGCCCAAATTTCCCCGATTTCTCGTTGCGTAGACCCACTATGCGACTCGAAAATCGCGAAAGTTTGGGATCGCTCTCTCATTTTGCCCGCTGCGGGCACCATAATCCGACAGGCTCCCAGAGGCGCTCTGTTTGCGCTACTCTGCTCCTTCTTCGGAGTAGCGGGTGCATCCGATGGATGGTCGCTCAATCAAACGCTCGCCGCCATAGCCGCCGAAAAATCCGATGAACTCCTGTTCACCGAATTTCGCCACATCCCGATACTCGAAGGGCCTCCAATCGAGGTTAGTGGGAGGCTTCGCTTCGAAGCGCCCAGCAGCATGATCAAGGCTGTTGAGGCCGACAAACCCGAACGGCTCGTGGTCGATGGCGACACACTTCGAATCGAGAAGCAGGGGGAGCCGACGAAGGAAATACGGCTCTCCGCTGCACCGCCGGTGAAGGGTTTCGTCGAAAGTTTCCGGGCCACCCTGGCCGGTGATCGCGAGACGCTGGAGAGGTTCTATCACGTGGTATTCGACGGCACCCGCTCCAATTGGCGGATGGAACTGAAACCACGGGGCGACAAGCTCGGCTTCGCCCTCGACCTCATCCTCATCGAAGGCAACCGAGGCGTCATCCGAACCTTCACCACTTATGAGGCGAGCGGTAATTACACGGTGATGAAGATCGACGCCCGGCAACCTGTCGGACTCAGGTAATCGTAACGAGCATGGACCGCAGGCGTCAGAGGGACGCGTGCCGCCATGGATGGCGGTAGCAGAGAGCGTCTGTAACCTATCCTCTCAAGGAGCCAAAGCCGAGTGGTTCGACGTAACGAAAAATCGGGGAAATCCGGACCGCTCTCCCATCGGCGCACGCCTGCATGGCAGGGATTGCTCCCGGCCATCCTCCAGCATTTCCCACATCCCTGTGGGTCGGTGCAGGTAGTAGAGCAGCGCACGCCGTCGTCGATGGCGGCCGTAGACAAAGCGTGGAGCCTATTGTCGAGGAGCATGCTGCCGAGCAGATTATTCCTGAGTTCGACAGGCTGCCAAGCGTGACCGCACGCCATCTGTCTCCGGCGGGACTCTGGGCCGCCCTACTGATTTTGGCGGGTGTCGTCCTGTTACGCGGACCAGCGCTCCAGACCGACCTTCTTCAATTTCTCCCGGAGGGAAACGACCAGCAGCAGCGATTCTTATTGGATGAGTTGCAGCAAGGACCGGCCTCCCGCCTAATCATCGCTGCCCTTTCGGGAGGCGAGGCCGAAAAACTGGCGACCACCAGCAACCGAATGCTCGATCTCCTTGCCGCCAAGGGCGAATTCGGACGAGTCCTGAACGGACCGTTTACCGCCACCGCCTCCGCCGAACCGCTGTTTGGCTACCGTTACCTGCTTACCGATACCGCGGCCCGGCTCGACTCCGCCGGTCTCCACCACGCGCTTGAGGAGCGGCTGGAGGAGATCACCTCGCAGAGCTCAGCTTTTCTCGTCGACAATCGCAACGTATCGGCCGATCCGGTTGCCGCCGGTCGTGAACTAGCCCGTAATCTGCGGGGCGGCCAGCAGGGACCGCATTTGCACCATGGCGTCTGGTTCACACCGGAGGGCGACAAGGCGCTGCTCCTGATCACCATGGCTGACGACACTCTCGATCTGGACGGACAACACGCCGCGGTGCAACGGATCCGCACGGCATTCGAGGATAGCGCGGAGAGCGGACAGCGGCTGGAACTGACCGGCCCTGCGGTTTTCGCTGTGGAATCGAAACGTCTGATCAGCAGCGAGACCCGCCGCCTGTCACTGCTCGCCGGCGGAGGCGTACTCCTGCTGCTGCTGGCCGTGTATCGCTCGGCACCGGTAGTCATCCTCGGCGTCCTGCCCCTGGCCACCGGCCTGTTGGCCGGGGCCGCCGCGGTGACCCTGTCCTTCGGCAGCCTGCATGGAATCACCCTTGCCTTCGGTTTCAGCCTGGTGGGTGTGGCGGTGGACTATCCTATTCATCTTTTCAGTTATGCACGAGAAACCGGTACCACGGCATCAGCGGCCCGCCGTCTCTGGCCGACCCTGCGCCTCGGCGTCTTCACCACGGCTCTGGGTTACAGCGCGCTTTTGTTTTCCGGATTTTCCGCCCTCTCCCAGTTGGGCGTGTTCGCCATCACCGGGTTACTCGCCGCCGTCGCCACCACGCGCTGGGTGCTGCCGACACTCGGGCCGACCCTCCCTTCCGTGACGAGTCACCGTGCGGAGCGGCTGTTTGCACACATGAACGGTCGCGCCGGCTGGCTACCGCCGCTGCTCTTAGTCGTCGGTGTGCTGACCCTCGCGGGCAGTGATACGGTCTGGGAGCGGGATCTCAGTGCGCTCAGTCCGTTATCCGAGGAAGGTAAACAACTGGACCGCCGACTGCGAAACGCCATCGGTGCTCCCGATGTCCGCCACCTGCTGCTCATCGAACGGGGATCCACACAGGATGTACTGGAATCCGCAGAGCGACTGGAGGAGGCGCTTGAAGAGCTGGTCTCCGACGGAGCCCTGCAAGGATTCGAACTACCCTCGCACTACCTGCCGAGCATCGCACGGCAGGAAGCGAGGCAGCAGCAGTTGCCGGAAGCTTCCAAACTGAAGCGCTGGATTGAGAAGGCGACCGAAGACCTGCCCTTCCGCCGAGGTCTCTTCTCGCCTTTCGCCAACGATGTCGACGCCAGCCGCTCGTTACCGCCGCTGCTTCCCGCGATGCTGGACGGCTCGCCTCTCGGCGAGCGGCTCCAGGCCCTGCTCAGAACCTATGAGGGGCAGACCGTCGGTCTCATCACCCTGTCCGGAGTCAAAACCCCGGAGGCCGTCGCTGCGTTTGCCGTAACGACGCCGGGGCTTACCCACCTCGACCTTTCGGTCGAAGCGGCCCGGCTGATCGGCGGGTATCGTGACGAGGCGCTGGGGCTTTTTGCTATCGGCGCACTGATTATCGTCGGCGTGCTGTTTGCTGCCCTGCGCCGTCCCGGCGCAGTGGTCCGGGTCATGACTCCCACCGCGGCGGCGATAGTCATGTCGGCCGCCCTGCTGGTCGCGGGCGGAACACCGCTCTCTCTGTTTCACCTCTCTTCGCTACTGCTCCTGCTCGGCATCGGACTGGATTACGGGCTTTTCTACGAGCGCTTGCGCACGGATGCGGCGGAACGCCGGGCGACAGCAACCGCCCTGCTGGTCTGCAACATGACCACCGTGCTGGTTTTCGGTGCGCTAGCCGGTTCCGCTGTCCCGGTGCTGAAGGCCATCGGCGCCACGGTGGCCATCGGTGCGCCGCTCAGCCTTATCTTTACCGCCCTGATGGCGCATAATAGCCCCTCTCGGGACAAGGTGGTCACAGCCACATCCCGCCGATAAATTATCGCCTGCACTGAATCGCCGGTGTAGCGAATATTTCTGGCTTCACTCTGTACGATGAAACCACTGCTTTTTACCGCCTACACCACCCTCAGCGCCGCCGGAGAAGGGAGCGCCGATCTGTGCGATGCGCTGCTCCAACGCCGCGGCGGCCTGCGCAGCAACGATTTCGAGCACTCGGACCTGAATACATGGATCGGACGGGTCGACGGCCTGGAGGAGTCGCCGGTCAGCGCCGCGCTGTCGGCCTTCGACTGCCGCAACAACCGACTCGCCGAACGGGCGCTCGCTCTTGATGGCTTTGCCGCAGCGGTATCGGAGGCACGCGCCCGTTACGGGAGCGACCGCATCGGCGTGTTCATCGGCACCAGTACATCGGGTATTCTCGAGACCGAGCTGGCCTACCAGCGCCGGGATGCGGAGGGACGACTGCCGGCCAGCTACAGCTACCGCCACAGTCATGATCTTTTCTCGATAACCGATTTCGTGCGACGTTATCTGGACCTGGACGGACCGGCCTTCGCCGTCTCCACGGCCTGCTCTTCAAGCGCCAAGGTATTCGCCGATGCCCGCCGTTTCATTAGTGCGGGTTTTTGCGACGCGGCGGTAGTCGGCGGTGTCGACAGCCTCTGCCTGACCACCCTGTACGGGTTCAACTCCCTGGAGCTGGTTTCGACCAGTGCCTGCCGTCCCTTTGCGCCGGACCGCAGCGGCATCTCCATCGGCGAAGCAGCAGGATTCGTACTGCTCGAGCGGCCCAAACGCGACGGAGTGGCGCTGCTCGGATATGGCGAAAGCAGCGATGCCCACCACATGTCCACGCCCCACCCGGAAGGTGCCGGCGCCGCACTTGCGATGAAGGCGGCACTGGCCCGGGCCGGCATGGATGGGAACGCGGTGGACTACGTGAATCTCCACGGTACGGCCACACAGATCAATGACAGCGCAGAGGATACCGCCGTCAGCTCGATACTCGGCGACGTCCCCTGCAGTTCCACCAAGGGGTGGACCGGCCACACGCTGGGGGCGGCCGGAATCACCGAAGCGATAATCTCCGCCATGGCTATCGAGCGGGGCTTCCTGCCCGGAACGCTCAACACCGGCGAAAAAGACCCGGCCCTCAAGAGCCGCCTGCTCCTGGAGAACGAAAAACGGAGGGTCGAGCGGGTGATGACCAACTCGTTCGGATTCGGCGGCAACAACTGCAGCCTGCTGCTGGGCCAATTTTCATGTTGACCGTGCATATCGCATCGGCGGCAATCGCGGCACCAGGCCTCGACGGCTGGGAAGACGCTGCTGCGGTCCTCTGTGGTAAATCGCCCTACCAACCAGAGGCAATGAGGCGCTATGCACCGGAGGTGCTGCCGGCAACCGAACGGCGCCGCAGCAGCAAAAGCACCCGGTTGGCGGTACACGTCTCGGAAGAGGCGGTGTCGGCCCGGGGGCCGGCCACGGAGAAGATGGCGGTCATCTTCGCCTCGGCCAACGGTGATGGCGATATCGCCGATCAGATCTGCGAGGCGCTCGCCTCGCCGATGCGGATGGTTTCACCCACCCGTTTTCACAACTCCGTACACAACGCGCCCGCCGGCTATTGGTCCATCGCTACCGGCGCCCGCACACCCTCGACCAGCCTGGCGGGATACGACGCCACCTTTGCCGCCGCCCTGATGGCTGCGTCGGCCCAGGTGATTGGCGAGGAGATCCCGGTCCTGCTGGCGCTCTACGACCTGCCTTTTCCGGATCCGCTTAACGAAAAGCGTCCCATGAAGTATCCCTTCGCCGCCGCACTGGTACTGACGCCGCAGCCGACCGACTCCGGGCTTGGCAGTATCGACGTCCGGTTTGCCGCATCCGATGCGCCGGTTTCGACCATGACGGATAGCGCCCTGGAAACACTGCGCAGCGACAATCCGGCGGCCCAAATACTGCCACTTCTGGCGGGCCTGGCCCGGCGGGAGGCGACCAGGATTGTCGTCGGGCACGGCGAAACTCACCGCCTCGGCGTCGAGTATCGGCCATGACCAGAGATGAACTCTGCGCCTCGATACCCCACGCGGGCACCATGTGCCTGCTTGACGAGGTGGTGCATTGGGATGATGCCCGTATCGTTTGCCGCAGCGCCACCCACCGCCTGACAGACAACCCGTTACGGAATGAGGAGGGCCTGCCGGCCGTCTGCGGTGTCGAGTACGCCGCCCAGGCGATGGCGGTGCACGGAGCGCTGCGCAGTGCAGGGAATGAGCCGCCGAAGGTGGGCTATATCGCGGCGCTCCGTCAGATCCGGCTACATGCCGAGAGGCTCGATGAGACTGCGGAGCCGCTGACGATTGAAGCGCAACGGGAGGGTGGCGACGAATTCGCCTTCCTGTACGCCTTCACCGTCAGTTCCGACGCAAAACTGCTGCTGGAAGGAAAGGCACTGGTGGTTCACCAACCAAGGGAAGCGCAATGAAACGAGCCCTGGTCACGGGCGGTAGCGGCAGTATCGGCTCCGCCATCTGCCGGCGCTTGGCCGAACAGCGGCTACACGTGCTGGTCCATGCCAATTCGCGCCCCGAAGCGGCCGACGCGGTCGTGGAAGAGATCCGCGAGGCGGGAGGTTCGGCCGAGGCGATCGGTTTCGACGTCTGCGATACCGAATCGGCGCGGATCCGTCTGCAGGCGGCCCTTGAGTCCGGGCCGATCCAGGTGGTCATCAACAATGCCGGCATTCACGATGATGCGCTGCTGGCCGGCATGAGTCCGGAACAGTGGCGTCGGGTGGTGGACGTTTCACTGAATGGTTTCTACAGCGTCACCCAGCCACTTCTTCTGCCCATGGCACGCACCCGCTGGGGCCGGATAATCAGCCTCTCTTCGGTGGCCGGCGTACTTGGCAACCGGGGTCAGGCGAACTACGCAGCCGCCAAGGCGGGAGTTCAGGGCGCCACCAAATCACTGGCGCTCGAACTTGCCTCCCGAGGAATCACCGCCAATGTGGTTGCGCCCGGGGTTATCACCTCTCCCATGACTGAAGACCTTTTCCCTCCGGAGAGGATCAAACAGATCGTACCCATGCAGCGTGCAGGAACACCGGAAGAGGTGGCAGATTTGGTGGCGTTCCTGGCCTCGAATCGGGCGGGCTACATCTCCGGCCAGATTATCTCCATCAACGGAGCCATGGGGTGAGCGTGAAAGCCGAGCCCTCATCCGACACCGCTGTTGTCATTCCGGCGTACAACGAAGAGGCCACCATCCGGGACGTTGCCGAGCGGGCGCTTGCGCAACTCCCCTGGGTCATCGTGGTCGATGACGGCTCGACCGATGGCACAGTGGAAAAGCTGCAGGGACTGCCCGTGGTGCTGCTTCGCAACGAGCACAATAGCGGCAAGGCAGCAACCTTATCGCACGGCCTGAACTGCGCCGTATCCGATGGCGCCCGGGCGGTCATCACCCTCGATGGAGACGGGCAACACCGTCCGGAGGACATCCCATCGTTGCTTGCCACTGCAAGGCGTCATCCGGACGCCCTGGCCATTGCCGCCCGGTTGCTCGATATCGAGAATGCCCCGAAGGCCCGACTTTTTGCCAATCGCTTTGCCGATTTCTGGATCTCCTGGGCCGGCGGCCGCTGGGTACAGGATTCGCAATCCGGCTTTCGTCTCTATCCCGCCAAGCTGATTGAGGCCGTAACAATCAACCACGACCGCACGCACGGTTTCGTCTTCGAGAGCGAAATCATCATCGAGGCACTGCGCCAGGGCTTCGGTTGTGAGGCGACGCCCATCGCTTCCATCTACCGGCATGGGGCTCGAAAGAGCCACTTCCGGCCGGTCGCCGACATTACCCGAATCGTGCTGATGGTGGCAGGTAAACTGTTCCGCTGGGGCTTTTATCCGAGGGGGCTGTGGCAGGCATTAAAGACAAGACCGCGATAAAGAAACCGATGAGAACTAGACCTGCCCTCGGAACCGGGCGAGTCACGACTCCCCAGCCCCAAAAAGCCGTGCCGGTCAGCATCAACTGACCGGCATTGGCACAACCACTCTGCTTGCTTCCGACTGACGACACCTAAAGCATGCTGATCTCGGCCTGGATGCGCTGCTGCAGGCGCTGAATCCAGCCGTTGTAATTCTGGTGGATCTTCTCACCGTCGTATCTCAGCTCTTGGCTATCCTTGTACTGAATGGAGTAGGATTTCGGCGAATACCGGATGTCGACCTGGGCCATATGCTTGCGCAGACGCAGTGTCCCCTCGAGATGGTTGTTGCCGCTATCCTTCATTACCCAGCCGAGCCCCCCTCCGGCACGGAAGATTGCCTTTTTCACCTGTTCAGCGCTAAGTTGCTTGTCAGTGGACGCAACCACCGGTGCATCATCGATGTCGTACACCGGCGCGGTACGGCATCCGGCGGCCATGCCAACCACCAAAGCGATGGTGAGCACTTTTATCATTGTTTTCATCGGGATGACTCCTTTTAGCTTCCTAACCACGGTAATGTTGCCATAGGGGGCATCCTCTCCGCCACAGCAAAATTGGCGATTACCCTAACCATTAAACGCTGCCCGCACTCTTTCAAACAGGTTATCAGGGAGGTATTCCACTCTCTTTCCCAAAACGGCTCTTCCTGTCGGGCCACATAACCCCTAGGGTATCAGTATCTTCAAAGAAACAGGCCGGTTCGCATGGCCCAGTTGGGCAACAAGATCACCAAAGACGAATTCAGGAAGCGTGAGCCGGAGCTGCGGGTTCGACTGCTGCAGGCCCAGCAGGCAGTGCGGGAGGCCGGGATTCCGGTATTGATCCTGGTTTCCGGCGTAGACGGTGCCGGTAAAGGCGACACCGTCAATATGCTGAACGAGTGGATGGACCCGCGTGTTCTCCGTACCTTCGCATTTGGAGCAAAAAGCGATGAGGAGCGGGAGCGGCCCGATTACTGGCGATTCTGGCGCGCTATTCCCCGGAAGGGGGGCATCGGCCTCTACGTCGGCTCCTGGTACAGCGATCCCATCGCGCGCCGGATCGGGAACGACATCACCAGGGCCGCTCTCGACGCTCGGCTCACCCGCATCAGGACCTTCGAAAAGACCTTGGTCGACGACGGGGCCCTGATTATCAAGTTCTGGCTGCACCTGTCGAAAAAGGATCAGAAGAAGCGCCTGAAAGCGCTGGAATCGAACCCGGACACCGCCTGGCGGGTCACCAGACAGGACAAGGAACACCTTAAGCTCTACGACCGCTTCCGCTCGATCGCCGAACACGTGCTTCACGAGACCGGCACCGACGAGGTCCCCTGGACGCCGGTCGAGGGGGTCGATGAGCGCTATCGGCATCTGCAGGTCGGCGAGCACATCCTCGAACGAATCGAAAAGCATCTGGCGCGAGACCGGCACTGGAGGCTCGCGCCGGTGGATAAGCCACACCACCAACCGATGGCCTCCCGCACCCACGATCTCCTGGGTCAACTGGATCTCGCCAAGAGCCTTTCCAAAAAGAGCTACAAGGCGGAGCTGCAGAAATACCAGAGCCGCCTGGGCCGTCTGGCCAGGGCTGCCAGAGAGAAGAAGATCTCCTCTATTCTCGTCTTCGAGGGCTGGGATGCCGGCGGCAAGGGAGGGGTCATCCGCCGCATCGTTCCCGCCCTCGATGCGCGCAACTACCGGGCCATATCGGTCGGCCCACCCACCGACGAAGAGCGTGCCCACCATTATCTGTGGCGCTTCTGGCGACACATTCCGCGTGCGGGCGCCATCACCATCTATGACCGAAGCTGGTATGGCCGGGTGCTGGTGGAGCGCATCGAGGGGTTTGCGCGGCGCGACGAATGGCTGCGCGCCTACGCGGAGATCAATGACTTCGAAGAGCAGCTTGCCGAATTCGGTACGGTTATCACAAAGTACTGGTTACACATCAGCAAGGAGGAGCAGTGGCGCCGCTTTCAGAAGCGCGAGAGGGTGCCGTGGAAGCGGTACAAGATCACCGAAGAGGATTACCGCAACCGCGAAAAGTGGGAAGCCTACGAGCACGCCGTAGCCGATATGGTGGAACGGACCAGCACGGAATACGCCCCGTGGATCCTGGTCGAGGGCAATGACAAACGCTACGCCCGCATCAAGGCCCTCAAGGTGTACTGTGAACGGCTGGAGCGGGCATTGGGGTAGCCCCGCAGGAGCGGCGGAAGCCGCGATATCCGATGCACGCCACGCGTCCGCGGCGCGCCGGCGCGCCTGCGAAAGGGCCTGTCAAAACCCAACCAGGTCCGCCAGCATCAGCCGCAGGCGCAATCCTGCGCCGGTGGTATAGCCACGGGCAACAAAGGCCACATCGCCCCGGCTATCCAGAATGAAGAAGGCGGGAACGCCTGTGACCCCATAATCCCGTGAGAGCCTGCCGTTGGGATCGGCGATGGCCGGAAAGCTGACGCCCGCCTCCTTCAGGTGGTCCCGGACCGCATCGGCCTCACCCGATTGCATGGCCACCGTGATGACGGGGTACTCTTCGGCAAGGGTATCGATGGTACCTTTTTCGGCGTTACACACGGGACACCAGGTGGCCCAGAAATAGATCAGAGCGGGCTGCCCCTGAAACTGGCGCAGATCGAAAGACTCACCCGCTACAGTCTGAGCGCTGAATGCCGGTGCGGTGCCGCGCGCGGCGTCACGGGTCATGAACCACTCGGCGGCGAGGATAATCACGAGCAAAAGCAGCAATTCCCCCAGGAGACGCGGGCCGCGCCTCTTGAGCCACCCGCCCAACCTGTGTGCACGCGTCATTTCGTTCATCGAACTACCCCTTCTTCCGCAAGGCGGCTCACGTTACCATCCCCGCCCATGAAATGCCCTGCCCTATCGGTGGTCCTGCCGTTTTACAACGCCGAATCGACTATTGCCGAAACTCTGGACTCCATCGGGGCTCAGACGTTCGATGATTACGAACTGGTGGCCGTGGATGATGGCTCACGGGATGCCTCCGCCAGTGTCGTGCGCGAGTATGCCCGCCGGGATTCGCGCCTCCGCCTGCTTCCACGACCCCATGCAGGGGTGGTGAAAGCCATGAACGCCGGGATCGCGGCAGCCCGGGCGCCGGTCATCGCCCGAATGGATGCCGATGACCGGATGCACCCCGAGCGTCTGCGAAAGCAAAAGACGTGGCTGGAGATGAATCCGGAGATCGATCTGGTAGGTACACAGGTACAGCTATTTCCCCGAGAGGCGGTTCAGGAGGGTTTGCAAAGCTATATCCGCTGGCAAAACGCCTGCCTGACGCCCGAAGCGATCGCCGATGAGGTCTATGTCGAGCTGCCGATCGCCAACCCCACAGTGATGTTTCGCAAGGAAACGATCCAGAGCCTGGGCGGCTATCGTGACGGCAATTTCCCCGAGGATTATGAGCTCATTCTGCGCCTGGTACACGCCGGCCGCAGGCTGGCGAAAGTACCGGAAGAGCTCCTCGACTGGCGGGAGAGCGCCGGTCGGCTGACACGGACCGACGAACACTACAGCCGCGATGCATTCGACCGGCTGCGTGCCGCCTATCTGCTCTGTGACCCACGCCTCTACAGCGGCCGGCCGCTCGCCTTTTGGGGCGCCGGCCGCAAGAGCCGACGGCGTGCCGATCGACTGATCAGAGAGGGCCTCGGACCTGCCGCCTGGATCGATATCGACTCAACAAAGATCGGCAAGCGCTTCGCCGATGCCCCGGTCGTTGCCCCGCAGTGGCTAGAGTGCACTCCTCGTCCTTTCGTGCTCTCCTTCGTCAACAACCATGGCGCGCCGGCACGCATCGCCGATTACCTGCATGATCTGGGATATCGGCGGGGCCGCGACTACCTGATGGTGGGGTGATGCTTAGTGGCGAGTGGCGAGTGGCGAGTGGTGAGTGGCGAGTGGCGAGTGGTGAGTGGCGTGTGGCTAGTGGTGAGTGGTGAGGTGTGAGTGGGGAAGGG
>NZ_JAENYR010000136.1 GCF_016841685.1 Thiohalomonas denitrificans | reverse complement strand
ACCTCGCACCTCGCACCTCGCACCTCGCACCTCGCACCTCGCACCTCGTATCTCGTATCTCGTATCTCGTATCTCGCATCTCGTATCTCGTATCTCGTATCTCGTATCTCGTATCTCGTATCTCGTATCTCGTATCGTATCTGTGGTCTCAATGCACCTTGACCCGGCGCGGCTGGGTGGGTTGGAGTTTCGGCAGGGTCAGTTCCAGAATGCCGTTCTCCAGGTGGGCGTGGGCGTGGTCGGCGTCCACCGGCACGGGTAGTGCCACACTGCGTTCAAAGTTTCCGAGTGCTCTTTCATGGCTGAAGTAGGCGCCACTCTCCTGTTTCATCGGGCGGCGTCCGCGCAGGAGCAGGTGCTGCACCTCGATGGAGATGTCCAGGCACTCTTTCGGAAACCCCGGGACCAGGGCCCGAACCATCAAGACTTCTCCCCGATCGATGATATCCAGCGGCGGATAGGCTGGTCCAACCTGGACACTGCCGTCGCCGTTCCCTCCTGAAGTCGTCCTCGGCATCCGTGCCTCCTTACGGTGGTATCCCCGTTCCTGCCACTATTAACTATGATCATAGCAAGGTGGAGCCCTGAGCTCCGGTCGTGACTTCGGCCTGGCCAATACAATCCCCAATCATTCCGGATCGTACCGGTTTCCCGGAACAGGTGTCTGTAATCCGGGCGAGGGGGCGATTGATGTCGATAACCCGGCCGATATAAAGGAGTGAGAATGCCCCGAACCGAGGGACTAGGAGCGATCGATGATGAGCGGGAGCGGTTTATTAACCGGTATCGTGGGATTCGTGAGGCCAGCGAGCAGCTCTGCCGGCCACTGGCGACCGAAGATTACGTGGTGCAGACCATCCCCGAGGCGAGTCCACCCAAGTGGCACCTGGCCCATGTGACCTGGTTTTTTGAAACCTTCCTGCTGAAGGCGTTCGTTCCCCATTACCGTCCATTCCACCCGCGCTTCGAGTTCATGTTCAACTCCTATTACAACAGCGTGGGTGCCCAGTGGCCGCGCTCTCGCCGGGGGGAGTTGTCCCGGCCCACCGTCGAGGAGGTTTATGCCTACCGTGCCTGTGTCGACGAGGCGATCGCTTCGCTGGTGGGCGCCGCTACGGCCGCTGATTGGACCGAAGTTGCCTGGCGCCTGCTGCTCGGAATGAATCATGAACAGCAGCACCAGGAGCTTCTATTGGCGGATCTGAAGCAGAATCTGTCACTCAATCCGCTCTATCCCGCCTACCGGGAGGATCTGCCCGCAGCGTCCGGGCGGCAGGCTCCGGCGCTCTCCTGGTTGCACTTCGAACCCGCAGAAATCTCCGTCGGGTACAGCGGTGATGGTTTCTCCTTCGACAACGAAAGACCGCAACACCGGGTGCTGCTGGAGGATTTCTGGCTGGCTTCCCGGCCGGTCACCAACTATGAGTTTCTGGCCTTTGTCGAAGAGGGAGGCTATTCCGAGCCCTCCCTGTGGCTTTCGGATGGCTGGAGTGTACTTCAGGCCCGCGATTGGCACGCTCCACTGCATTGGCGGCTGATCGACGGGCAATGGTTCGAATATACCCTGGCCGGGTTGCTTCCACTCAATGGCCACGAACCGGTATCGCACGTCAGTTATTTCGAAGCCGATGCCTATGCTGCATGGGCCGGGAAACGGCTGCCGAGCGAAGAAGAGTGGGAACAGGCTGCTATCGGTCGAGATATCGATGGGAATTTCCGCGAAAACGGAAAGCTTCATCCGGAGCCGGCGGAGGAGGGCCGGAGACAACCGCTTCAGCTTTTCGGCGATGTCTGGGAGTGGACTCGCAGTCCCTATGGCCCCTATCCAGGCTACCGCCGTGGCGAGGGCGCTTTCGGTGAATACAACGGCAAGTTTATGTGTAATCAGATGGTGGTGCGCGGCGGCTCCTGCGTGACGCCCCGGGATCATTTCAGGGCGAGCTACCGAAACTTCTTCTATCCCCATGACCGTTGGCAGTTTCTCGGGATACGTTTGGCGGAGGATGCATGAATACCGCAGTTTTCTACCCCCGTTTTTTCGATGCCGGACCCGAACCGATGCACCTGCGTGAAGAGGTCGTCGATGGGCTGGCGCGGCGGCCGAAGCGGCTGTCGCCCAAGCTCCTTTACGATGCCCGCGGTTCGGCCCTGTTCGACACCATCTGCGAGCTGCCGGAGTACTATCCAACCCGCACGGAAACCGCAATTCTGCAGGACAACGCGGCGGATATCGCGGGTCTGATCGGTGAGGAGTGCGTGCTCATTGAACCGGGCGCAGGGAGCTGCCACAAGGCGGAGCTACTGCTTTGCCACCTGCCCGCTGCGGCTTACGTGCCCACCGATATCTGTGGTGATCATGTGCGTGAAGCGGCCTCGCGACTGGCCACACGTTTCCCACGCCTGGAAGTGGCCTCCGCGTGTGCCGATTTTTCACAGTTCGAGGTACTCTCGAGCTTTGTGCCTTCGGGACGGCGTGTGGTTTTCTTTCCGGGCTCCACCATCGGGAATTTCGAGCCCCATGAGGCAAAACGCTTTCTCGTAGATGCTGCCAGTTTCGTGGGGGCGGATGGTGGATTATTGATCGGAGTCGACTTGAAAAAGGAACCCGAGCGGCTGCGTGCTGCCTATAATGATGCCCGCGGGATTACGGCGGAATTCAATCTGAATCTGCTCACGCGGCTCAATCGTGAACTGCAGGGCGACTTTGATGTTAATCGGTTCCGTCACCAGGCGTTTTATGAAATGGGTAAGGGACGCGTTGAAATGCACCTGATCAGTGAAGCGGCTCAAGAGGTTTCGATCGCCGGTCTCCGGTTTCGCTTTGTACCGGGTGAAACCATTCACACCGAGAATTCCTATAAATACACGATTCAGGAGTTTCATCGCCTTGCCGGGAGCGCCGGTTTTGTTCCTGGCGGCGTCTGGACCGACCGTCAACGCCTTTTCAGCGTTCATTATCTTACGCCGCGGATTGCAGGTGCCGGGCCGTCGGGTTAATGTGACCAGGTTATAGATCCGGAGATCCGGAGACCCGGAGAGAGATGCATAATATTATCGGGATTATCGAAGAGCTGAAGGGCGTCTATCTGTTCAGCGGTTTGAGCGAAGAGCAGTCCGAAACCCTGCTGGAGCATGCCGCGCATCAGGAACTGCAGCACGGAGAGACGCTATTTTCCCATGGAGACCCGTCGGAGCGGTTTTTCTGGCTGCGCAGGGGACTCATCAAGCTGACGCGATTGTCGGCCGATGGCGAGGAAAAGGTGGTCGAACTGATTCGGGCCGGGCAGGTATTCGGTGAGGCGATTGCCTTCATGGAACGGCAGGAGTATCCCGTAAATGCCGAAGCCATCGAGCCGAGCGAGGTGGTAGGGTTCGAGAGCCGGCGTTTTCTGAATCTGTTGCGGACCTCTCCGGACGGCTGCTTTCGGCTGCTGGCCGGCCTCTCCATGCGTCTGCATAGCCAGATCAATGAAATCGATCGGTTGACCCTTCACAATGCTACGGCACGGGTCATCGGTTATCTTCTCGATCAGCCCCGCGATGGCGACCGCATACTGCTCGGTTCACCGAAACACCTGCTCGCATCACGGCTCTCTATCCAGCCGGAGACTCTGTCGCGGATTTTTGGTCGTCTGAACCGTGACGGATTGATCAAGGTGGAGGGACAGACGATTTATGTTCAGGATGCTGAAGAGCTAAGGCGCTTTTTCGAACGGCAATAGGGGCGTGGTAGAGCGATAGTCCCTTACACAGGGTAACCGCATGCCTTGAAGCGAGCATAAGTCGTTGATGTCAGGTCGTCGGCCGCAGGGACGCATGGTGGACGATCAGTCGTTCAGCCTCATCAGGGCCCTGAGGTGATGCCCTACGCTTCGGCCCAGGGCATCCGGCACATATCCGCCTTCCAGCACGGAAACCACACGGCCATCGGCATGACGCCGCGCCACTTCCACGATCTTTTCGGTCACCCAGCCAAAGTCGGCTTCGGTGAGTCGCAGTTGGCCCAGGTCGTCCTGGAAATGGCCGTCGAAACCGGCAGAGACGAAGATCATCTCCGGAGCAAACTCCTCGAGAACCGGAAACCACTTGGTTTCAATACCGTCGCGAAAAGCGGTACCGTTACTGCCTGCCGGTAGAGGCACGTGGATCATGTTAGGGTACTCGACGATCTCCATCCAGGGATAAAAAGGATGCTGAAACGTTGACGCCATCAAGACCCGCTCATCGCCACGAAACATCAACTCGGTCCCGTTGCCGTGGTGGACATCGAAATCCACGACAGCGATCCGCTTCAATCCGAGGGCCTGCAGTGCATGGGCCACCCCCACGGCCACATTGTTGAAAAAGCAGAATCCCATTGCCCTGTTCGGCTCCGCATGATGACCCGGCGGCCGCACCGCGCAAAAGGCGTTTTCCACATCACCCGCAATGACCATCTCTGTCCCCTTGATCACAGCCCCTGCGGCGCGTCGGGCCGCTACCAGCGTATATTCGTTCATGGCGGTATCCGGATCGAGCTGCACCAGAGTGCCTTTGGGGCGAATGGCTTCCAGTTCGTCGATATAGGAGGGGAGGTGGACGCGCTCCAACTGTTCGCGGGTGACATTCGGGGCATCGACCGGATGCAGGAGATCCATCAGGCCCGTGGCAATCAGATGGTCCTGGATCGCCTGGAGGCGGATGGCCGCTTCCGGATGGATACTGCCCATGTCATGCAGTAGACAGTCGCGGTGAGTGATATAGGCAGTAGCCATGGGAGAATCCTCGTGCGTTTGCCGGGTCTTAGGAATACCTGAAAGGGTAACCCACTCCGCCGGTTCGACTCGCTAGCGGCCAAATTTTGCCTCGCTCTCAAATCATGCACCACTCATTATGTACTCGCCCGGTTGATCATGCGTGGCACGGGAGATGCGTCATCCCCGCGCAGGCGATCCCCGCGCAGGCGGGGATCCATTTTGAGCCATGCCGCTGCTCTCTGGATTCCC
>NZ_JAENYR010000135.1 GCF_016841685.1 Thiohalomonas denitrificans | reverse complement strand
GGCGGATATCGGCGCCACAGCGAGCGAATTCGCGTCCTGCGGTATTCACCTCGAACACCCGGTCGGCGTGGAGCGATTGCCGGGATTCGAAGCGGGAAGCGCATCGGTCCAGGACGAGGCCGCGCAACTGGCCGCCGGTCTCGTCGCGCCGGCAGCGGGCGAACGGATCCTCGATGCCTGCGCCGCCCCCGGCGGCAAGACCGGGCACCTGCTCGAGCTCGCACCCGAAGCCCGGGTATTCGCCCTGGATCGGGATGCCGGACGGTTGCAGCGGGTCAGGGAAAACCTCAACCGCCTGGGGCTTTCCGCGGAGGTTGCGGCGGGAGATGCTGGAGCCCCCGAAACCTGGTGGGACGGGAAACCGTTCGATCGCATTCTCCTCGATGCCCCCTGTTCGGGTACCGGAGTGATTCGCCGGCACCCGGATATCAAGCTGCTGCGCCGCCCCGGCGATATCGACGCCCTGGTGCAGGAGCAGCGGCGGTTGCTGGAGGCATTGTGGCCCCTGTTGAGTCCAGGCGGTATGCTTGTCTACTCCACCTGTTCGCTGCTACGCGATGAAAACGATCGCCAGCTCGCCGCTTTTCTGGCGTCGCGTGATGATGCCGTTGAAGAACCGATTAGCGCCGAGTGGGGAAGGGCGGCAGCGGTAGGACGCCAGATACTGCCGGGCGAGAACGGAATGGATGGCTTCTATTACGCGCGTCTGAGCAAACGATGAAATGATGTTGAAGCACTGGCTCTCCGCACTGCTGGTCTCCCTACTGCCACTGTCAGTGGCAGTTGCAAAGGAGGACTTTGCCGTTCAGGACGCCAAGACCCGACTTGAGGGTGGCGTCTACCTGCTCGACGCGGAGGTCGACTACCGCTTCTCCTCCAAGGCGCTGGATGCCCTGGAAAATGGCGTCCCACTGGTACTGGTCCTGGATATAGAGGTGGAAAAGAAGCGCCCCTGGTGGTGGTATGACTCCGAGGTGGCCTCGCTGGAACAGCGGTTCGAGGTCCAGTACCACGCCCTTTCCGACCAGTACCTCCTGAGCAATCTCAATAGCGGCGCACTCTATGCCTACCCGACGCTTTCCTCGACGGCGGATGCGGTCGGAGATATCCGCAGCCTGCCGCTCCTGGACGCCAATCTGATAGAGCCGGATGCCACTTACGAGGTGCAACTCAGGTCTCGACTCGATATCGAAGCCCTACCTCTGCCGCTGCGGCCCCTTGCCTACGTGTTACCCGGGTGGCGCCTATCGAGTGAGTGGTACGCATGCGCGCTAACGCCCTGAAACGCCTCTTCTCGGGTCCGCGCCCGGTAGTGCTGATGTTCGCGTTGCTGTTCACCTCCCTCTACCTGATGAGTGGCGCCACCCAGAATTCGGCCACCTTTGGCAAGCTCTACTCGCTGCTGCTGGCAGTGAACATCGTCGCACTGGTACTACTGGTCGGACTGATTCTCCGTCATCTTTGGCGACTGGTCGTCCAGTACCGCCAGCGCGCGCCGGGTTCCCGGCTGACCGCCCGCCTGGTGGTGATGTTCGTCATCCTTGCAGTTGCCCCGGTTTCGGTCGTCTACTACTTCGCCCTCCAGTTCCTCGATCGCGGCATCGACAGCTGGTTCGATGTGCGCGTCGAGCAGGCCCTGGGCGACGCCCTGGACATGGGCCGTGCCGCCCTTGATGGCCGGGTGCGTAATCTGCTGCGGGAGAGCCGCCAAATGGCTGAAGCGGTCGGTTCTCTGCCCTCTCCCAAGACGACGTTGCGTCTATACGAACTCCGCTCCAGGAGCGAGGCGCTGGAGTTGACCCTGCTGACGCTCGACGGCACGGTCATCTCGAGCAGCAGCGCGGAACCGGCGGAACTGGTCCCCTCCATTCCCAATTCAGCGATCCTGCTGCAGCTGCGCCAGGGAGAGGATTTTGCCGCCCTCGAGCCGGTGAGTGAGGGCGGCGGGCTGCAGGTGCGCATCGCCGTTCGCGTGCCCAAGAGTCATCCCGCCGGGGAAGAGCGGGTTCTGCACGCTTTGTTTTCGGTTCCCGGGCAGATCAGTGAATTAGCCGACTCGGTGCAATCGGCGTTTGCCGATTACCGGGAATTGGCCTTTCTGCGCCAGCCACTCAAGTACAGTTTTATCCTGACCCTGTCGCTGGTCCTGTTGCTGTCGCTGTTGACTGCGGTATGGGCGGCCTTTTTCGCGGCGCGACGACTGGTGGCTCCCATATCCGACCTGGTGGAAGGCACCCGGGCGGTGGCGGCTGGCGATTACGATAAAAAACTGCCGCTGCCCGGACGCGATGAGCTCGGCTTCCTGGTACGCTCTTTCAACGAGATGACGCGGAAGATCGCGCTGGCTCGGGATGAGGCGCATAAAAGCCAACAGCACGCCGAAGAGCAGCGCAGTTACCTGGAGACCGTCCTCGGCCACCTCTCCTCGGGGGTGCTGACGGTCGACACGGAACTGGTACTGCGTACCACCAACGCCACAGCAGGACACATCCTGGGGGTTGAGTTGGCCCCGTTGCTGGGGCGACCCTTCGTCGAGCTGCGTGAGCGCCACCCGGCACTGGAATCGCTGGTGGAGTCGCTTCTGCCGCGGTTGAACGAGCCTGCCGGCGACTGGCGCAGCGAAGTCGTGCTGTTCGGCAGCGGTGGACGACAGGTACTGATGTGCCGGGGCTCGGCGCTGCCCGGCGTCGGTGACATCCAGGGTGGACACGTCATCGTCTTCGATGATGTCACTGCCCTCATCCAGGCGCAGCGAAACGCCGCCTGGGCGGAGGTGGCCCGGCGCCTCGCCCACGAAATAAAAAATCCACTCACCCCCATCCAGCTTTCGGCAGAGCGCCTGCGCCGCAAGTACCTCAAGGAGATGTCCGCCGATGAGGCAGACCTCCTGGACCGCGCCACCCATACCATCATCCAGCAGGTAGAGGCGATGAAGACCATGGTGCGCTCCTTTTCCGAATACGCCCATACACCGGAAATGGATTTTCAGCCCCTCAACCTCAACACTGTGGTCAGCGAGGTGGTAGAGCTCTATCGGGGAGGGTACGCCGCCATCGAACTCGATCTCGACCGGGAGCTGCCCCCGGTGGAAGCGGACGCCGGACGCCTGCGTCAGGTCCTCCACAATCTCATCAAGAACGCCATCGAGGCCGGCAGCGAGATGCACCCCGTCACGATTAGAGTGAGTACATCCTGTCCGGGCAGTGACAGCTGCCGCTTCGTACAGCTAGACCTTACTGATGATGGCCCGGGGATTCCCGAAGTACTGCTGGGAAAGCTTTTTGAACCCTACGTCACCACCAAACCCAAAGGTTCCGGATTGGGCCTGGCGATTGTCCAGAAGATCATCGAGGAGCATGGGGGCATGTTGAGCGTGGAGAACACGCAACCCCGGGGCGTCAGCGTGAGCATTCGCCTGCCGATTCGGCAGACCGACGCCCTTGCGTCCTGACCGATCCATCAGGATTGCACCCCAGGCCCGGAAAATTCACGAACTCACCGCAAAGACGCCAAGAGCGCAAAGGATTCCATTGCTTATCGGCATACATAACCGAAAACAACGGAAACGTCAGAACCGCGGCGATAATGCAAGATGCATGGTAATAGGGGCTTTGCGTCCTTTGCGGTGAATAATCTGAAGGGTGCCGCGGTTTTCGTGACAGCCACATTGGTTGAGTGATAAGGCCAAAGTGCCTGGTGGTACGATGAATCTTAGCTTTTTCAAAAACTGACAACAGGATGGCAATGGCTTCGGCATATATTTTGGTCGTCGACGACGAACCGGACATTCGTACCCTGCTACAGGAGATCCTCCAGGACGAGGGCTATGAAGTGGCGACCGCCGAATCCGGCGAAGAGGCGCGCCGGCTTCGGCGCGTCCGCCGTCCCGATTTGGTCCTGCTCGACATCTGGATGCCGGGGATCGACGGTATCTCTCTGCTCAAGGAGTGGAAAGAGGAGGAGGAGGATGGCAGCACCCCGATCATCATGATGTCCGGGCACGGCACGGTGGAAACCGCGGTGGAGGCGACCCGCCTGGGGGCCTACGACTTCATCGAAAAGCCGCTGTCGCTCGCCAAGCTGCTGGTGACCGTGCAGCGGGCGCTCGAAGCCTACAACCTCTACCGGGAAAACGTCGGCCTCAAGCGTCAGGCGCAGCCGGTTACCGAGCCGGTCGGAAAGAGCGAGGCGATGCGCCGGCTCATCAATCAGGTACGCCGCATTGCCCAGCACGATACGGCGGTGCTTATCAACGGTGAACCGGGTTCCGGCAAAAGCCTGTTTGCCCGCTACCTGCATGACTCCAGCCCACGTCGGCGCGGCCCCTTCGTCGATGTCGGGGTCGCCTCGTTGCTGGGGGACAATCCGGCGGTCGAACTCTTCGGCGGGGAAGAGGAGGGGCATGTCCAGTACGGGCTTCTGGAGCAGGCCAGCGGCGGCACACTGTTTCTTGATGACATCGGCGATATGGATATCGCCACACAGGCCCGGCTACTGGGAGCCCTGGAAACGGGCCGCTACCAACGCATCGGCGGCAGCGAACCGGTTGAGACCGACGTACGCATCGTCGCCGCCACCCGCTATGATCTGGAGCAGCGAATCGCCGAGGGACGCTTCCGCAATGATCTGTACTATCAGCTCAATGTGGTACCGCTGACAGTCGTATCCCTGCGGCAGCACGCCGAGGATATCCCCGAACTGCTGAATTTCTATGTGGACTATTTCGTCAGTCAGGACAATCTGCCCTACCGGGATTTTTCGGTCTCGGCGCAGAACCGGCTTCGCCATTACGCCTGGCCCGGGAATGTGCGGGAGCTGAAAAACCTTGTCCAGCGTCTGCTCATCGTGGGTCACAGCAGTCAGGTCGATGCCGATGAAGTGGATGCCGCGCTCGGGAGCGCAAAACACGCCGCATCCCCGGCAGTGGGGGTCGCCTTCGACCTACCCCTTCGTCAGGCACGCGAGCAATTCGAACGCACCTACTTCGAGCACCTGCTGCGGGAATATGGCGGCAATGTAAACCAGACCGCCCAGCACGCCGGCGTCGAACGCACCCACCTCTATCGCAAGCTGCGGACACTGGGGATTGACCCGAAGCAGGTGGAATAGGGCGAGTGGCGAGTGGCGAGTGGCGAGTGGCGAGTGGCGAGTGGCGAGTGGCGAGTGG
>NZ_JAENYR010000134.1 GCF_016841685.1 Thiohalomonas denitrificans | reverse complement strand
GCCCGCCTGGGCCGACTCGATGGTAGTGCCGGAGCTCTGCATGACCGACAGACCCGCGCCGGGCAGCTTGTTTTTCAGCCGCTCCAGGTAACCCTGCACCAGCGGACCCACCCAGGCATTCAGCCAGGTGGCGATGCCACGCTCGTACTCCCGGTATTCGGGCAGAATGGCGGAGGAGCGGGAGACAAACACCCCTTGCGGAATAGCGGCCTCCACGGCCCGTTCAAAGCGGTCGTCCAGGAACGAGAACAGCAGGTTGATGGCCACCGCTTCGGGGGCCAGTGCCTCGATTCGGCGCTGCAGTTCGGCCAGTTCCGCATCGGTCAGCTCCTCCACCACCGAACCGTCCGCACCCAGGCGACCGCCCGTCTCCAGACACCACTTTGCCGGCACCGGCGGCGCCTCCGGTGGCGGTTGCAGATCGTAAAGGGCCTGCCGTGCCTGCCGGCCGATGGTGAGCACATCCCCCAGACCCCGGTTGGTGATGTAGACGGTAGGCACCCCCTTGCCCTCCAGGACCGCATTGGTGGCCACCGTGGAGCCATGCACCACGACCAGACGCGGGAAGTCCGCCTCACCGATACCCAGCTCGGCAATCCCCTGCAGAATGGCGCGCTCCGGCGCCGCGGGTGTGGAAAGTACCTTGTGGACCCGCAGGGTAGCGCCATCGAGCAGGACGAAATCGGTGAAGGTTCCGCCGGTGTCGACACCCAGCAGGAGACGGTTGCCCAACGCCTGGTCCATCGTGGGATGATCCTGTCTATGGAGAGGCCGTGTAGTTTAGCCGGAGGCCCCGTGCGATCACCACCGTACCACCGGCAGGCGAATGGAGGCGACAATCCCCTTGGCAGGATCCTCAGCGACCGAAGAAATACCGCTCCTGAAGAACTTCCCCCCCTGTCATTACGAGGACGCCTATGGATGTAGGTGGTAGAGCGACGCATGCCGCCATGGATGGCGGTAGTAGAGAATGTCTGGAACCTATTCTCGAAGATGCCAAAGCCGAGCCCCGGCGACGAAGTAAGCTCCTGCTCCCAAAACCCCAGATTGCCGCGTCGCTGGGGCTCCTCCTGAAGAACTTCGTCTCGCCAAGACGCAAAGGCGCCAAGAAATGAACGTTCCTTGCCCTCTTGGCGATCTTGGCGCCTTGGCGAGAGTTATTTTCTGATTCGGGGCTGGGCACCGGCAGGTAGTGCTCGCAATGACAGCTAAGAGTTCGTCATTGATTCGGGGCCGCGGAGCGACGGGTACGGCTCCTGAGGAACTTCCCCCTGTCATTACGAGGAGCCCCAGCGACGAAGTAATCTGGTGTTTCTGTAACCCCGAGATTGCCGCGTCGCTGTGGCTCCTCGCAATGACAGTTAAGAGTTCGTCATTGATTCGGGGTGGAGCGACGGGTACGGCTCCTGAAGAACTTTCCCCTGTCATTACGAGGAGCCTCGGCGACGAAGTAATCTCTGCTCCTGACCCCGAGATTGCCACGTCGCTGTGGCTCCTCGCAATGACAGCTAAGAGTTCGTCATTGATTCGGGGCCGCGGAGCGGGAGATACGGCTCGCAAATGCAGACGGCACATCATTGCACCTTCCGGGCGGTTTATGGGTAGAATTCCAGCCTGTTTCCACGTTCGGAAGGACGCATGAGCGAAGAGAGTCTGATTGGCGTCGAGCACCTCTATCGATACTTCGGAACGAACTGTGCCGTGAAGGGTGTCAGTTTCGAAGTCCGCCGCGGCGAGGTGGTGGGCTTCCTCGGCCCCAACGGGGCAGGCAAGTCGACCACCATGCGCATGCTCACGGGCAACCTGGCACCCAGCGCAGGCAGCATCGCGGTGGGCGGGATCGATCTCCTCGAGCATCCCAAGCGCGCCAAGGCGGCCATTGGCTATCTACCGGAGCAGCCACCGCTCTATCGCGAGCTCACGGTCAACGAGTACCTGACCTACTGTGCGCGGCTCAACCGCATCGAGCGCGGCCGAATCCCGGGGGCACTCGCCGCCGCCAGGGAGCGTTGTGGCCTGGCGGACAGCGGCAGCCGGTTGATCGGCAATCTTTCCAAAGGCTACCAGCAGCGGGTGGGCATCGCTCAGGCGATCATCCACTCCCCGGATGTGGTTGTGCTCGACGAGCCCACTGTAGGTCTCGATCCCATTCAGATCCGCGAGATCCGCTCCCTGATCCGGGAGTTGGGCGGCGAACACAGTGTCATTCTCTCCACCCACATCCTGCCGGAAGTGCAGGCTACCTGTGATCGGGTTCAGATCATCCATCACGGCGAACTCATCCTCAGCGACACCATAGCGGGATTGCAGCAGCGGATGCAGACCTCCCGTCTTGCTATCGGCTTGCATCGTCCACCCGACATCGAAAAACTGCGGGCCATCGCGGGGGTGCTATCGGTGGAGCCCAATGGGGCCGATCGCTTTCACATCAGCCACCACCCAGCCGAGAGTCCCGCCGAGACACTGGTCCTTGCCGCGGCCCGGGAGAACTGGGGGCTTTATGAATTGATTCCCGAGCGCCGCTCCCTGGAGGATGTGTTTGTTGATCTGACCACCTCGGAACCGGCATCGAAGGAGGCGGCATGATGATCGGCCACATCGCCGCGCGGGAACTGCGCAGTCTGTTCCTCTCGCCACTGGCCTGGTCGGTGTTGTCGGTGGTGGAACTCATCATAGCCTACCTGTTTCTCAGTCAGGTGGATGAATACGCAAGGATTCAGCCACAGCTGACACAGATGGAGAACGCCCCGGGGCTGACGGAGGTAGTGGCGGCCCCGGTTTTCGGCATCGCCGCGGTGATTCTGCTGCTGGTGGCACCGCTCCTCACCATGCGTCTGGTGAGCGAGGAGCGACGCAGCGGCACGCTGCCGCTACTGCTCTCGGCACCGGTCTCCATGACCGAAATCGTTTTGGGCAAGTATCTGGGAGTAATGGCCTTCTTTTTGGTCATGGTAGGCCTTATTCTGCTTATGCCGCTGTCGCTGCTGCTTGGCGGCACGCTGGATTTCGGCCTCCTGGCCGCCCAGGTGCTGGGATTGACGCTGATGCTGGCGGCCTTCGCCGCGGCGGGGCTGTTCATGTCCACGCTGACGGGACAGCCTGTTGTAGCGGCCGTGGGCAGCTTCGGGATTCTGCTGCTGCTCTGGATCCTGGACTGGGCGGACAGTGCGGATGCGGGCAGCGGCCTGTTCGCCTATCTCTCACTGCAGCATCACCATGAGGCCCTGCTGAAAGGGATCTTCGATACCAGCGACCTGGTCTATTACCTGCTGTTTATCACCACTTTCCTGGTACTCAGCATCCGCCGGCTGGATGCCGAGCGTCTGCAAGGGTGAACCGGGCCTCGAATGGACTATTCACCGCAAAGACGCAAAGCACGCAAAGAGATTGATTGAAAAAGCCATTCACCACTGCAGTCAGCTTTTGCCGGTGGCGCCGAGTTCATGACATGCTTCGGTAAGCCGTTGACTTCTTTGCGCTCTTGGCGTCTTCGCCTACAGGGATGTAGGTGAGGGGCGAGAGCAGGAGCGGAAGCTTTGCGGTTTATCTGTATAGAAATCAACCGAGACTGCTAGATGGATATCGACCGTAACAGCCAACGCCGCCTCCGGGTTCAGAACTGGATTTTTGTAGTGCTGTTCCTGGTGGCCATTGGCCTGGTCGGCTGGCTCAGCACCCGCTACCACCTCCAGGCCGACTGGACTGCCAGTGGTCGTCACACCCTTTCCGAAGCCAGCCGACAACTGCTGGAACGCCTGGAGGGTCCGGTGACGATCACCGCGTTTGCACGAAAGAGCGGGGCTTCGCAGCTTAGGCCCCGGATCCGCGAAATGATCGAACGCTACCAGCGTCAAAAGGCCGATCTCTCCCTCGGGTTCGTAGACCCGGACCAGCACCCCGACCGGGTTCGTGCCCTGGGCGTCAGGGTGGACGGTGAACTGGTGGTGGAGTACCAGGGCCGCAGTGAGAATCTCACCACTCTCGGCGAACAGGCACTCACTAACGCCTTGCAACGGTTGGCCCGCGGCGGCGAACGCCGCGTAATGTTTCTGACCGGGCACGGCGAACGCGGTCCGGAGGGCCGCAGCAATTTCGATTACGGCCAGTGGACCGCCCAGCTGCAGAACAGGGGGCTCAGGTTCGACACCCTCAACCTGAGCATCACGCCATCGATCCCCGACAACGCCGCAGCACTGATCATTGCCGACCCGCGCCAGGACCCGCTGCCGGGTGAGGCAGCGCTGATCGGCGACTGGGTCGCCGCAGGCGGCAACCTCCTGTGGTTACGCGAACCCGACGACGCCGGCGGGTTCGAAGCCTTGGCCGAACAGCTCGGCGTAACCCTCGGCGAAGGTACGCTGGTCGACCCCACCGGCCAACAGCTCGGCATCGACCACCCGGCCTTCGTGGTGGTGGCGGAATATCCGGACCATCCGGTAACCAGCGACCTCTCCTCTCTCACCCTGTTCCCCATCGCCGGTTATCTGGTCACCAGTCAGAACGACTTCCGGTTCCAGCCGATCCTGCAGACGCTGGAGCGCAGCTGGGCGGAAACCGGAGGGCTGGAAGGCGCCATTGAACACGACAAAGGTGAATTATCCGGCCGGCTGCCCCTGGGTGTGACCGCTACCCGGAGCCTGGCCGGCAAAGGTGGAGCCGAATCGAGCCAGCGTGTTGCGGTTGTCGGCGATGCGGACTTTCTCTCCAATCAATATCTCGGCAACGGCGCCAACCGAGAGCTGGGCAACCGACTGGTGAACTGGCTCAATCACGACGATATTTTCATTCGCGTCCCGTCCCGCACGGCGCCCGACGTTTCGCTCACCCTGACCCCGATGGTCTCGGCAGTGCTCGGATTCGGATTCCTGCTGATTTTACCGCTGGGGCTGGCGGGAACGGGTGTGCTTATCTGGTTGCGACGTCGAAAACGGTAGACGGCCATGAGTTCACGAACGCTGGTCAATCTGGGGCTACTGATTCTGGTGGGAATCCTCGCCGCGCTTGCCGCCTGGGAGCCCGGCAAACAGGCGCCGCCCGATTCCGAACGGCTCACCCCATTGAATCCGGCCGATATCCACCAGGTACGCATCGAGCGTGCGGGGCGGGCCACGGTGGCCGCCCAACGTGGCGAGGACGGCGAGTGGCGACTCACGGAACCGCGCGGGCTCCCCGCTAACGGCTATCGCTTCG
>NZ_JAENYR010000017.1 GCF_016841685.1 Thiohalomonas denitrificans | reverse complement strand
GAGCTTACGTCCCCGCGCTTATCTTTTCTGCCGCGTAGCGGCTTCGTCCAACTATGCGCTCCATCCGACGTCAGGCCGCTACGCGGCCTTCCGCGGCTGAGCTTAGTCGTTGGGCGTCATGGAGAACAGCTCAGTGAGTAGAGTGTCTGAGATGAGGCGAGTTGCAGTTTTTGGCAACGCTGGCGGCGGTAAATCAACGCTCGCTCGGCAACTGGCCGGCATTACCCGTTTGCCGCTGCACTCACTCGACACCATTAAATACAGGCCTGGTGGCGGTGAGGTGCCTCACAACGAGTACCTTCAGATTCATTCCGAACTGCTACGCGGAGACGAGTGGATCATTGACGGGTTCGGCTGCGTGCCATCAGCCTGGGAACGTTTTTCGGCTGCTGACACGCTGATCTACGTCGATCTATCGCTATTCACGCATTACGTCTGGGTGACAAAGCGTCTCGTAAAGGGCTTAATCGTCACGCCCGAGGGGTGGCCCGAGAACAGTCCAATATGGAGCAGCACATTGAACAGCTATCGAGTACTTCGGCTCTGTCATGAAAAACTGACACCCAAATACCGGCAGTTGGTTGCAGAGCAGGCCACTCACAAGCGAGTGCATCACTTGAAATCGGCCAGCGCTATAAAGGCTTTTGTCGGAGCTGTTACTAATGAGCATTCCGGTATCCGCTGAGGCGACGCCCAACCATCGCTTCCACCCGACGCGCTCGTGGGCCGCGGGTGCAGCTGGGCTTTATGTTGAAATGGACGCACTATGAGCATGACAGATCACTTTCGGTTGTTTGCGGAATACAACCGGCTGATGAATAGTCGAATATACGATGCAGCATGTGCGCTGCCAGTGACTGACCTCCGAGCCGATCGGGGTGCCTTCTTTAAGTCTGCAGCTCAAACACGTCTTTTGCCAGGTCGATGGCGATCACTTAATGCTCCATAGTGGATTCCTCCCTGTCTTCGTTCACTCGTGTGGCACTATGATGCCGAAAAAAGGGCGGGAGGAGTCCATTCCATCACTCCAGTCGACCCGAAAAAGCGGCGCTGCTGAGTTTTAGCGTTAGCTGTATGAAGAAAGCTGGGCATTGGTATACGGAGAGGAGCATATATTTGTTAGACGAATTTGAATTATTCGATAGCCACTTCCATATTATCGATCCACGTTATCCGTTGGTGCCGAATAATGGCTATCTACCTGAGGCATTTACGCACGAAGATTATTTAGCGAGGTTGTCAAAGTATAACCTTGTAGGTGGTGCAATCGTTTCTGGTTCCTTTCAAGCGTTCGACCAAGGGTATCTGGTATCCGCATTAAATGCTTTGGGGCCTACATTTGTAGGTGTTACGCAACTGCCATATACAACTACCGATGAATGTATAATTGAACTTCATGAAACTGGGGTGAGGGCGTTGAGATTTAATCTGTATCGCGGTGGCTCTGAAACGCTTGAACACATGGTGTCAATGGCAAAACGAGTTCATGACTTGGTTGGCTGGCATATCGAATTGTACGTTGATTCAGCTGCACTTGAATACTTGTCTACCACATTGATACAACTGCCATCCGTGAGCATTGATCATCTTGGTATGAGCAAGTCTGGGTTTGCTCATTTGCTCAAGCTTGCGGGTAACGGTGTGAAAATAAAAGCTACCGTTTCGGTCGTATTGACTTTGATGCCCTGCATGCCATAGCTGAGCTCTATAACACAAACCCCGATTCATTGATGTTCGGAACGGATTTACCATCAATAAGAGCGCCAACCCCATTTCAGGATAGTGATATAGCTAAGGTAGCGGATGTTATCGGGGTTGAGGCTGCAAAAAAGGTATTTAGCAAAAATGCTATCAAACTTTATAAACCCGCAATCAGCTAACAATCACATGCACTCGGACAGCAAAAAGCGCCGCTCTTTCCTCGCTCTGCTTTTCGCTGCCGGTGATGCGTGGCGTTAGAGGTAAACATGCTGACCCTCGGAACCAAGGGATCGATGAACTGGATAGTTACCATATGCACCGTAGCCATAGCGACCCTCTCCCTGAACGCAGCCGCACAGTCGCGACACGCCTATCCTGTACCGTTCCCCGTCGATAATGGATTTCAGCCAAGTGAATTTTCTCTACTGGTAAGGGAGTACGAGTACGGAATGAGTCTGGATGCGTTTTACGCAACAACAACAACACCTGAGGAACGGCTTTTGTCCGTCATTCTCAAAGCACTGGGCTCGGCCGACATCGAGAAACTGCTAGGTCTTGTACCAGAGAAGCTGAACACCGCCGAAACCAAGGGCTTCCTCGATAGCGGGTTCGGCCTGTGGCAGCGGCTAGGTGACAAAAAAGTTGAAAAACGGGTAGCGCTGTCCGATGGTGAACTGTTTGTATTGAGCGCGAAGCTTGGGGAGAAGACGCTAAATCCTGTTTTCGACATTCGGCAGACGACTTCCGGAAAACTCTACTACATCCCGAAGGGGCTAGAGTCTGCGGAGTATCAATTGCTCGATAAGTGGTTGAGTCAGTATCAGAGGTCGCCGCACCGGTACGGGTCTTCTGCAGCAGTAGGACTGGGCCCGGCAGCCGTCAAGTTTCCGCTGAGTGGTCGGGTAGGGCAGGAGAACACTAAAGGTGTTTGTATTGGCATCCCGGAGGTGGTCATCGGGGCCGATCTGGGAGGTCATCCCGCCTTCGCTCTGTATCAGCGTGCCGTTTCCGCCTTAAAGTCCGGAGATTTTGAAAATTTCCGGGCATTACATTCAGCGAAAAGCAAAGTGTGGGTAGAGTCGCTCCCGAAGACAGGTGTCGATGCGACGCGTTGGATACGTGACGTGGTCGGACGCGAGGTATTGGGGTACTTGGGAGGGCGGGACCACGGCATACTTTATGTCTCATCGACAGAAAGCTGGGAAGATGCCGCTATTTACTATGTGGGGTCCATCGACGGCGACCTAAAATTCATCAATTCCGGAACGATACCCCTCTTCGAGTCTCTGTTCCGGTCACCGAGCTTCATAGAGGCAGCGACACACCGTGATGGACTGGGTTTGAGCGGTAACTGTAACTAACCCGATCATGCGATTAGGCAGTTCTGGAGCGAGTCACCTTAAGGTTTTCGAAGACTGTATGTCGAACTTTTTGGAGCTAGGCCTCTAACCATTGAGTTCTGGCGTGAACTTCAGTTGAGATGAATCTTTGGTAGGCCACTTTAGTGCGCGCCTGAACCAGTCGTTCGGCAGAAGAGTATTTCGCACGAATATCGACTACGTAGCGCTTAATGCCGTTTCCCTGGAAAGAGAAATCCAGTTTTTCATCGGATTTATTGAGTTGTGACTTTTTCCAAAAAAAAGGGAGTCTCCCCGGCAGGCGTATGTAGAATCGAAAGAGGGACCGGTGATTGGGCTGATAGAGAATCCTGATTACGATGGTTTAGCATTCACAATGGCGCACCTAGCGCTCAGCGTGTCCGAAGTCGGAGTTTGACGGTTGGGTGAGGAAGATTAACGAATCCAATTTGCCAGTCGTGGCAGGCCCCAAGGCGCAAAGAGGCGGAAGAACTTCCCTCTTTCGCACGCCGAGCAAGAACATTGTTGAAGTCTGTTATCCCGAAGCCCGGAAAACAATTGAACAGCAAGCATATTAACCGAATAACAGTAACTACATAGACACCCATCGTAAGCGGTGGCCGGCAGGCGGTTTCCGCGAGCTGATTTCGGCGGACTCGGATCAGCTATTCGGGGCCTCACGCGCCGAAGCGGCACGGATAAGAATCCTGTTGACATAGATAGGCTGCGTGAGGTCCGGGGTTGTTCTGGCCGGGAAGTCAGGGAAAGAACGGGCGAGTGTGGTCACTTGGGCTATGAGGCTTTGAAGGCTTAAATGGTGAAGGGAACGCTGGCGCACGGGAAGCGCCGCCGGCGAAGCAGGTCCCGTACCGCGCGTTATTCCTCCGTTCCCTTTTCCGTCTTTAAAGTGCGCGAAACACAGGACCTGAACCCAAAATTATATTACGGGTTCTCGAAGGACCGTTTGCCTGGCAACGGAAGGCTGCCAGGTCATCGATGCCTGCGCCCTCAGTGCCGTTTGCGGAGGCTGTCTATAACTTCCTGGAGCCATTCCTTTGCGGTCTCCAGTGAATGGTTGTCTTCGACCAGTTCACGCAACTTGGTCAGTTGTTGCTCGAACATGCCGGGGCCTTTCAGGTCATCGGGTGTTTCACCGGGGCCAAGGGGCAGGATATTCTCGAGATAGGTCCCCGCCAGAAGCCGGCGCAGCAAGCCCTCGCCAAGGAATGCCTCGTCATTGTTCAGTGTGCGTGTGGCGCGCAGCAGGCTGCGGATGTCGTATTGGCCGGGGTAAATGTCGGGCACCTGCTTTTTGAGGTCAAGCAGGCTGTAGACACCGGTGCGGGCGGTGCGAACCGAGCTTTCCAGGGTAAACACCACGTCGTTATGGGTTTCAACGAACTGGCCGAGGCAGGCGAGGTTGGTGGAGCCTGCCGGCACGGCCCAGGGGCGGTCTCCCTGCGCACGGGGCATAAACTGGGCGGTGATGTAGGGCATCAGTGCGGTTCGGACTTTGGTGGCCGCAATGACGTGGTCTACCTGTTCGATAAGGCCGAGGTGGTAGCACAGCTCCGTCAGGATTTCCTCGCCGGTGCATTCCGGCATCGGCTTTTTTACGTAGTCGCCGGGCTTGTCCATGAACAAGGCATACACCCACGGCACGATCACGTCGGCGGGCTGGTCCGGAAAGTGTGGCTGGCGGTTGACGGTCATGCTCATCAACCAGGCCGAGTCTGTGAAGGTAACGATGCCGCCGGTTACAGTTTTCCCGGAATAGGGATCGTTGACCGCCAGTTCCTTGATTTTCTCGGTCAGGGCGGAGGGCTTGCACGTCAGTGTTGCAGATTCCCAGGTTGAACTGGGCACGTCGGCACAGAATTTCTCGGGCCGCCCGAAGTCGGGGGATTTCTCGGCGAGTTTTTTCCACAGCTGCCAGCTTGAGCCAGTCTGTGGGTCTGGCTGGTTGACCCTCAGTTCGGGCACCGTGTCGTCCGTCCCGAAAGCGGTGTCCTCTACAATCGAGCCGACGGTGACGAACACCAGATCGCACGGGTCCACCTTGATGGTCTCCTCGCCGTCGGTGGTGTGGCACTGGATCGCGGTAGTGGTTTTGGACTCGCCGCGGATATCCATATCCAAATCACGCACAATCGTGTCGTATTGAATGTTGACGCCCTGATCCTTCAGCCAACTCATCAACGGGCGCACAAAGCTGTCGTACTGGTTGTACTTGGGAAAGACGAGCGATGTCATATTATTCAGCCCGTCCATCAGATGCAGGAAACGGTGCATGTACAGCTTCATTTCGAGCACGGAATGCCAGTTCTGGAAGGCGAACATGGTGCGCCAGAAAGTGTAGAAGTTGGTGCCAAGAAAGCCTTCACTGAACCATTCCTCGACCGTGACGTCGTCCAGGTCTTGCTTGCGTGCGAGGAAAAGCCGGACCAGCTCGAGCTGCTGCAGTCGGCTGAGCCCCATGGTTGAGAAATCCCCGACCTGTCCCTGTTTTTCCAGCAGCCGGGCTTTTGACCAGTTCTTGTCCGCATCGTTAACGATCCGGTACTCGTCGAGCACGGTGAAGGGTTCCGGCAACTCGAGTGCCGGTATTTCGGAGAAAACGTCCCAGAAGTTCTGGTAGGTCATCTCCATTTCGCGGCCACCTCGAACGATATAGCCCTCGTCGGCATTGCCCGCGCCATCCAGTGCGCCTCCCTCGACCTTTTGGGATTCCAGAATGGTGATATTCTCCGCCGGCATGTGGCCGTCACGGATCAGGAAAAAGGCCGCGGACAGGCCGCCGATTCCGCTGCCAACAATGTAGGCATGGCGATTCTCGATGCCTTCGGTGGGCAGCGGGCGATGATTGACATAGCTGCCATGCAGGTCGGCGGGTGGCAGTGGTGTGTCTACGCCATTGTGCAAATGCCGGGATGAGGCATCCGGGGTTACGTCGACGATCTGTTCCGCCATGGCGTTGACGTGCGTTTTCAGGCGAGAGGTATCGACGCGGGATGCGTTGCGGCGGACCATAGTGCTTTCCCATCTTGAAGAAATATGTGAGGCGCCTAGTATCACATAGGGTAGCGCACCGAAGGGCGATCAAAAAGTTACTTTGCAATATTTGTGCATACCCTCCAGCCAGCATGGTATGTATTGGGCAGGGCTAGATATTGCTCACAGATCGAGCTCCTCGTTGCGGTTTTTTAGCTCTCGCTCCAGTTGTTTGATTCGCTTTTCAGCAGCGGTGTGCTTGTCTCGCATTTCCTGGGTGGGAACCGCTCGATCTGACCTTCTTTTGGAAGGAACTTTCTCTGGCTTCATGTGCTTATTTTCCCGTAGCTGGCCATTCCTATGCTCCATTTGCCAGCGATACAGCTTCGCCTTTCAAACTCATCGAGAAGAACCGTAACGGTAGAAATGTTGGAAAATGGTGTTCGCTGTACGGTGTCGCACCCAGCGAATACTGCGCCTGGCGCGCAAGGTCGGAGAAAGTAACTCCTCGCCGCAGACACCTACATGGATGTAGGTGGTAGAGCAATGCAGGAGCAATTGCCGAGAAAGGCACGGCGAACGCAGCGGGAGATTAGTAGGGTGTCGCTTCGAGCGCCACGGGGCTTCTACTTGGCTTGGGCATTTCCTTACCCCGGGTTTTTCCGTTAGTCCAAATCACCATCGCAGAATGCGGTTTTGCCGGCAAGCTTGTGGTGGGTGTCCAAGTAAACAAGCCCGAAACGGTGATTACTTCGGCCAAGCCATCCGAATGACGGTGCCGCGCGGGCGATTTGGCAGAGCTTCCACCTGAGCGCCGTAACCCTGTGCGAGCTTTCGTACCACCGCCAGGCCAATTCCGGTGTGGCTTCTTTTGTCGCCAGTGGCGAACATGCGAAACACCTGTTGTCGCTCCTCTTCGGGAATACCCGGTCCGTCGTCGGCCACTTCCAAGTGCCAATAGTCTCCGACCTCGCGAGCACGAACACGGATGTGGCCGGAGGAACGATCGTGATGCTGAACCGCGTTGGAAATGAGATTCTGGAAGATTTGCCGCACATGTGCCGGGTTGGCATTTAGGTGCGGCAACGGCTCCTTCCATTCCACAACGAAGCCCGCGGGCAGCGGCAGTTCACCGGTCAGCTCGGTAAGGACGTCGGCAAGTGCCACGCTTGAAGTTCCAGCGGACGGCTGGCCGAGCCGGGCATAAGCGAGCATTCCTTCGATGAGAGCATCCATGCGCTCCACACGCTTGCGGAGTAGCTCGAGGCGCCGGCGGTTTTCTGCATCGAGCCGATCGGTGGCATCTTCGTCGATGACCAGTGCGAGATTGGATATCGCCCGCAGCGGTGCCTTCAGGTCGTGGGAGGCGACGTAGGCGAATTGTTCCAGTTCCCTGTTTGCCGTGCTGAGGTCTGCGGTCCGCTCCTCGACAACGCGTTCGAGGTGCTCATGTGATCGTTTAAGTTCAGCTTCCGCGTTGAGTTTGGCATTCATCTCTGCGACCATCTGCACGTTGAGTTCCTCCGCATGTTCTTTCGCTGTCTTCAGTCTGTCGATCATCCCCAGGTTTTCAAAGCGCAGCAGCAGTGATGTCCTGTTGACCGAATAGTTGTGCAGGGACATCCTCCAGAGCAGTACTCCAAACAAAAGGATCATCACTGCCATGGCGTAGTGAAAGGCGTCCTGTAAATAAACAAAATGCACGGCAAGGGGGAGGAGAGCGGGGAAGCTGTAGGCGGCATAACCATACTTCACCATGGCGAAGGAGGAAGAGGCGCCTGCCGCCATGCCTCCGACCACAAAGGCAAGAAAGACTTGGTAGGCTGAGGAGATTTCCCCGAGTGTGAAAAGGCCGATGCTCCCCCAGGCGAGTCCAGCGAGGAAAACCGAAACCAGGAACCGTTTCTTCCATAGTGGCGCCGTTTCGGGCTCGAAGGGAACGGATTGAAACCGTACCCTGAGGGCAATGCGCAGGAGGGTGATCATCCAGACACCCACAAGCCAAGGGACAATGAACGAGTAGCCGATCACATTCTTGGTGACGAAGAATACAATCAGCGAATTGATCAAGCTTGCCGCGAAGCCTATTGGGGCCATGGCGTAAAGCTGTCGGACCTGTTCAGCGAGGATCAACGCGTCGTGCGGCGCGTGGTCACGGACTGACTTGTTCCTCTTTTCATTCCGTCCTGCCATAGCTCCCACTCGGGCTTAGCATGGGAATGTCCCTTTCCGGAGGCGCTCTTGCATGTATGATGCCGCCGATTCGCAACACTCATTTAATAGTATCAACTGTTGCTGAAGTGTCATTTTCTCAGCCTGCGGAGCGATTCCGGGGAGCCGCAGTGCGGCAACGGTCCAGAAAGCTTTCGCCTGGGAGTGGCTGGGGGGACGAAAAGCCGAAAGCTTAATACCGAGGCAGATAGAAGTAACGTCCGGTGACGTCCGGACAGAACCTCAAGATCTACCTCACGCTCACGGCACTCTCGACCTTTTTCTCCTCGCCCATCCGGGGAATCAACACGCTCTTTTGTCGTTGGATGCGGGCCTGAGTATCACCGAAGCCTTTGTCGCTAATGCCTCTTTAAGCCGGTCAGGTGGTTTTTGGAGGTTCCTCCGGGGTAGTAGAAGATGGGGGTCACCCATTTGCTCTCTTTGGATCCTGAATTGCGGAAAAAAATTCGGGCTTTTTTTGGTCGCAAAGCGGAAATTAGCGACCGTTCGGCACGAAACCAAGGTTAGAGGTGCCATATCAACCCGTATCGCAGAAGTAAAATCCTCGATAGCCGACTCGGAGTCCCTGTTCGAGTTCCAAACGAAGATCAGCCTTCCAGCGCTGTACGCCGTCGGCGGCTTCCGGCTCTTCACCCGGAACCGGCTTGACCATCATGCGGATACCGTCGGCGCGCAGCGTCGGCGATGCTCGAAAGCTGCTGCCCGAGACGGCTCTTCACCACAGGGGAGGGCGCGGCGTACACCACGGGCGACGCACTGAGAGTAGGGGTGGTCTCAAGCGAGACGAAGGCTTTCCTTAGCTTGGGTATGGCATCTATTCCTTGATGGCGGTGCGGGTTTACAGGTCCTCAGAACTGGGCGAGGATGGCAATGGCTTGGGATGGGGGCCGGGTAATCAGTGTTCCTACTGCGTCGGCGTCTGGAAAGCGAAAACCATGAAGATAGGTCAGGCCGGAACAGATAGAGAGATCGCCGCTTGCTATCCCGTGATGCGGGAGCTTCGGCCGCACGTTCCTGAAAACGAGTTTGTTTCTCGAGTACGGCGCCAAGAGAAAAGCGGTTACAGGTTGGTGGCCGCGGAAGCGGAAAAGGAGATTGTTGCGGTAGCCGGGTTCAGAATTGGAGAGAGCCTTGCATGGGGGCGCTTCCTTTACGTCGACGATCTGGTTACTTCCAAAAAGCACCGCTCGAAGGGTTACGGTGCTAAGTTGCTGTTATGGTTGCGTGAATATGCAGTGTCTGAAAATTGCAAGCAATTGCACCTGGATTCAGGCCTTCAAAGAGAAGACACGCACAGATTTTACGAACGTGAGGGCATGTCGAAAGGCGGCTTTCATTTCGTAGAGAGTCTGTCGCCCAGTAAGGCGTGATGGACGCGCTGTTAGTTGGTGGAAGAGGAGAGTCCACTCCAATCTGTTTTGCGCCCCTCGAGCTTGACTATGCCGCAGATTGCAGCGGTCCCAATCACCTCCGCCACCATAGGGAGGAGGCGGTCGTCATCTTTCCGGCTAAAAAAAAACATCAAGGCCGTCCAGCTCCTATTCTTTATGTTGGTAAGGGGCCTTCGTGCATAACACCAGCAATCATGGAAGGCTGCAGTCCAATTCAACCAAGGAGTTAATCACAATGCGCGTAATGGTGATTGTCAAAGCATCCAAAGATTCCGAGGCTGGCTTGATGCCAACCACAGAAGAGCTCAAGACAATGGGGCAATTCAATGAGGAACTCGTTGATGCCGGGGTGATCCTCGCGGGGGAGGGTCTGCACCCGACCTCGAAAGGGGTGCGTGTGCGCTTTTCCGGCAAGGACGCCACCGTCACCAATGGACCTTTCGGGCTTACGGACGATATGATGGCGGGCTTCTGGCTATGGAAGGTGGGGTCACTGGAAGAGGCGATCGACTGGATCAAGCGTTCACCCATGCAGGACACCGAGATTGAACTGCGCCCGCTGTTTGAGGCTGAGGATTTCGGGGCCGAATTCACGCCCGAGTTGCGGGCGCAAGAGGAGCGGCAGCGTGCCCGTGCCGAACAGATCGGGAAGGGGACGCAGCACTAAAATACGTGTTCAGAAATGGTGTCCATCACTCCCCCTCATCCTAACCTTCGCGCTGAGGGAGAAGGGAGTAAAGGGATACCATTTCGGAACTTCTATCCAGCCAGGTGGACAAAAGCGCTCAGCCCTGCGGTATCCTGGACGCGTCGAACGGGCCGATGTTGGTGGCGAAGGACCAAAAATACCCGTCCGGATCACGGAGTCCCACCCAGCGGTCACCCCAGAACATGTCCTCCGGTCCCTGCAGGATCACGGCGCCGGCATCGCGCGCCTGCGCAGCCAGTGCATCCACGTCCGGGCAGTAGACATAGAGATTGATCGGGAGTTCTACGCCCATGTGCACCGGCGTGCGCATTTTCTGATCACCCATGGCCCCTTCCGGCGAAAACATAATGACGGTCGCGCCTTGGTATTTCATGCTCGCATGCATGATACCGCCTTCGGGTCCGGCCACAGGATCCTCTGGTTCGAAGCCAAAGGCACGGTGGTAGAAATCGAGCGAAGCCTCGGCATCGGCGACAGTGAGATAGGGGACGAGCCAATTTATCCCCTCCGGGCGTCCTTTTATCGTAGGCATGGCACTCTTCTCAGTGGGCTTTGCTGCCAGTTTAGGCCACTCCGGGGCTCACATCGACGAGCAAATTTTGTTCATCCCGAAGGAGCCCAGCCTCTGGGCGAATCGAGGAAAAAGCTGGTGGTCAGCCAGGAAAACCGCCAACGTGGAGGAGAAATGAGCGTACCGCTTTCTGGATTGCCGCAAGTCGTTGCTGCCTGGGGAACCTCGGATTTCACTGGCACCCTCAAGTTGGAGCTGGAGCAACTGGATCCCGATGCATTACTCCTGCAACAGGGGCTATCACACGGTAGCTATGTGAGTGGCGATCAGTTTGAGGTGATGATCCTCGGAATATCGGATAGCCCCGGGATTATTCGTGCAAGGGTCGGCATCCATTACTCGAGCATCATTGCCGGTTGCAGCTGTGCCGACGACCCCACCCCTGTCGATGAACTGAGTGAATACTGCGAGGTGGAAATCGAGCTTGATAAAGCAACGGCGGAAGTGCAGGTGAAGCTGCTGGTGGATTGAACCGCTGGATAAAAGGGACGAAGGGACAAACACTCTATACTGGAGCAAATGAGAGTCACCGCGCGGCAGATCCTCAATACCTACCTCACGCTGACCGTGCTCTCGACCTTTTCTTTTTCGTTCATCTGGGGCATCAATACGCTGTTCCTGCTGGATGCGGGCCTCAGTATCACCGAGGCTTTTGCTGCCAACGCATTCTTTACCGTCGGTCAGGTACTGTTCGAGGTGCCCACTGGTGTCGTTGCCGATGCGTTTGGCCGACGGGTCTCCTATCTGCTCGGCGCGCTTACGCTGTTTGTGTCGACGGCCTTGTACCTCCTGCTCTGGGAGATCGAAGGCCCGTTCTGGGCGTGGGCGATTACTTCAATCGCTCTTGGACTTGGCTTTACCTTCTTCAGCGGCGCCACCGAAGCGTGGTTGGTCGATGCCCTGAAGTTTGCTGACTATCGGGGGACGCTCGATGCAGCCTTCGCCAAAGGGCAGATCGCCGGAGGTATCGCCATGCTGATTGGGACGGTGAGCGGCGGTGTGGTGGCTCAGCTGACCCATCTTGGGGTGCCTTACCTTTTGCGTGCGCTCATGCTGGGTCTGACCTTTCTGGTGGCCTATGCCCTGATGCATGATTATGGCTTTACCAGGCGAAGTGGCGCCTCTGTGTCAGGTGAGGTGCGCGGGGTTTTCAGCTCTTCATTGACCCATGGATTTCGAAACCCGCCGGTACGCTGGTTGATGCTGGCGGAACTTTTTGTGGCCGGTGTCGGTTATTACGCCTTCTATGCCATGCAACCCTACCTGCTCGCTCTCTACGGCAGGGAAGAGTCCTACGCCATCGCCGGGCTGGCGGCGGCGATTTTTGCCGGTGCGCAGATTGTGGGCGGTTTCCTGGTGCCGTATGTGCGACGGGCGTTCGGGCGCAGGACCACGCTGGTCTTTTTCACCTACCTCACGGGGGCGGGAGCATTGGCGCTAATCGGCTTTACCTCGGTGTTCTGGATCGCGTTGGTGTTGCTGACGCTGTGGGCAGTTGTGGACGCGATCAGCTATCCGGTCCGTCAGGCCTTCATCAACGGTTTGATCCCGTCCGTGGAGAGGGCGACGGTGCTCTCTTTCGATAATCTGCTCAGCTCCAGCGGAGGCGTGGTGCTGCAGCCTGCGCTGGGTCGGGCAGCCGACGTCTGGAGTTATGCGATCTCCTATGTGTTAGGGGCGGGCGTGTCGCTTCTGGCGCTGCCTTTTGTTCTGCTGGCCCGTCGGGAGCATGCGGTTTCGGATGCGACTTCGGGGGAGGGTAAATAGCCACGGTTCCGAATACCTTCGAATCCGTACCGGTTACAATGGCCGCTTGCCAACCAGGATGCCGTGTCATGACTGAAAGTCTCCGCCTCTCCAAGCGCCTTGCCCGTTTGCTGCCGTGTTCCCGCCGCGAGGCCGAGCTCTACATCAAAGGCGCTTGGGTGCGGGTGGATGGGGTGGTGGTGGAAGAGCCGCACTTCAGGGTCACCGACGAAAAAATCGAGGTGGACCCGCAGGCGAAGGCCGTGCCCCTTGAACCGGTGACGCTTCTGCTGAACCAGCCGTCGGAGGTGGATCCGGACAGCGCGCTGCAGCTGATTTCGCGCGCCTCGCACTCGCCGGATGATCCGAGCGAACGGCGTGTACTCAAGTGCCACTTCGCACGCCTCTCCCCGATGTTGCCGCTGCAGCCGGGCGCCGGTGGCCTGGCCGTATTTACCCAGGACCGACGCCTGATGCGAAAGCTCACCGAAGATGCCGACCGATTCGAACAGGAGTACATCGTCGAGGTGGCCGGTACGCTGGCGCCGGACGGGCTCGAACGGCTTCAGCACGGACTTGATTTTGAGGGCCGGGTATTGCCGCGTATCAATGTCAGTTGGCAGAATGAAACCCGACTGCGTTTTGCGCTCAAGGATCCCCGGCCGGGCCAGATCCGCCATATGTGCGAACAGGTGGGGCTCAAGGTGGTGGCGATGAAGCGGATCCGTATCGGCCGGCTGCCGATGGCGAAGCTGCCGGCGGGGGAGTGGCGCTATATGGGCCATTGGGAGCGGTTTTAGTAACGGAAACAGGCGCGGCCCTGTCCGTAGGGCCGCACCGCAGGTTCATCGACGGGAGCAGGCGGATACCGGCCTGTTCTGGAACAACCGAGTCTGGTTTTTTAGCAGGGGATTGTGTCAGTACGGCTTCCGGCCGACGACATTCCCCGGCGGATGATAGCGGCAGACCCAGAGTTGCGACTGGTCCGGACAGATCCGTTTGGCGCAGCCGACCTCTTCGGTCTCTTCCCAGACGATCTGGGTGTAGTGCCCACACTGTTCGCCACTCCGGCAGGTATTGGTGGCGTAATCGTAGAACGCCTGCTCGGCCGCCCAGTGCTGCACCACCTCTTCAGGTTCGATGGGCTGAATGACGGTCCTGCCGTCGGACCAGCGCCGGGGACTGGCCCAAAAGAGGTTTTCGCCCTGGCCGGATTCGCCGTGGACCATCCGACAGGATTCCTGTTCGGCCAGATGGTCTGCCCAGGCGGCGGCATCTTCGGCAAGCGAGGGAGACCAGCGCAGGGGCGGCAGTTCGTGCTGGCTGCGGATCGCATTGTGTTCGGACAGCATCGATTCGGGGTCTACAAGCCCCTCCGCGAGAACAATGGTCGGCCACCACAGAGCGGTGGTCAGTATCCACACGGCGATGTAGGCGGTCTTCATGGGGCGAGTGTCCTTTATCCGAATAGTGTCTGCGACCTCCAGGTAAATGCAGCTGTACGGTGCTCACCTTCCCATCCGATCCGGGGAGTCGACCGCAGGCATCCGGGTGCAGAATACGACGGTCATGTCCCCACGATCACCCGCTGCGCATCGAGGCGCAGAACCGCCGAGTCGATGGCCTTTCCTGCCGCCTTTCGCTGGCGCTCCAGATAGTATACCTCCTCTTCACGCACATTCGGGTTGACCTGCCGTAGGGCGTGCATGCGGTCGATTTCCCGATCCAAAATCTGGTGAAGGCGATGCCCGGCCTGCTCCAGGAGCTCAGGGATACGCCGGCGTGCCGCCGCTTCACTGTGCCGGAGCAGGTCGCGCAGCGGTTGCCTATAGGCATTCACGATTTCCCGGGCGGTTTCGCTCTCCACCGCAGTACCATTGGTGTTCAGCGACGACTCCGATAGTTCAGCGGCGTGGTCGCCTCCCTGGGGGTCGACCACCACCCGTATCCTGGACGGGGGCAAATAACGGCCGGATTGCACCGCCCGACTCGACGCACTCTCCAACAGGTAGATGCCTTCCAGCAGCAGGGTGCCCGGTCTGATGCGGGGATGCTTGACCGCGGTGATGCCGGTATTGCCGCGTTCGCCGCTCAGTACCATCTCCATCCCCCGCAGGACGAGTGGGTGTTCCCAGGTGAAGAACTCGATATCTTCATTGGCGAGCGCAGTATCGCGATGACAAGTGAAGGTAAGACCGTCTTCCGGAAGACCGGGGAATGGTTCCTGCATCTGTGCGCCGGGACGAATGATGAAGGCGTGCTCGCTGTGCTCCTCCAGCTCGACACCGAAGGCATCGAACAGCTCTTCCAGATAGCTCAGCAGATCGGTCTCGCCGGCGGCGGCCTCGGTGCGTGCCCGCCGGGTCAGCGCCTCGGCCCGCTGCGGTCGGCACGAGCTGTATTCGAGCAGGCGGTCACGGCCGCGGTGCAGGGCGTCCAGCAGGCGCTCGTTCAGTTGCCGCGTGGCGGTGATGAGGGCAGGGAGGCTTTCGGTGTCGGCATCGACATCGTGCAGTGCCTCCTCCAGCGCGGCTTCGACCTGAACGAATACGCTGTGTCCGGTGGGGCAGGTATGCTCGAAGGCGCCGAGCCCCTCGTGGTACCAGTGGAAAAGGACCGACTGGGGAGTCTCCTCGAGGTAGGGGACATGAATGTGGATGGTCTCGCTCTGGCCGATGCGATCCAGCCGGCCGATGCGTTGCTCCAGCAGGTCGGGATTGAGCGGCAGGTCGAACAGGACCAGATGGTGTGCAAACTGGAGGTTGCGTCCTTCCGAGCCGATCTCGGAGCAGATCAGTACCGGGCTGCCATACTCCCGGTCGGCGAAGAAGGCGGCGGAGCGGTCCCGCTCCAGCAGGGTCATCCCGTCGTGGAACAGGGCCGCCTGAATGCCGGCCGTAACCCGCAGCGCCTCGGCCAGATCCCCGGCGCTCTCCATGCTGGCGGTGATCACCACCACCTTTTCCGGCCGCAGCTGTTGGAGCCGGGCGACAAGCCACCCGACCCGCGGGTCGATGCGGGTCCAGGGGGTTGCAGCCCCTTCACGCTGATACAGCCGCTCCGGGCAGAGCAGCAGCGGCGTTTCGCGGGCGCCTGTGGTCTGAACGGCGGAGAAGGTCTCGGCATAGGCTTCGGGCAGCGGTAACGGGATGGCGTGGAGCTGCCTTGCGGGAAAGCCTTTGACCGCAGCGCGGGTATTACGAAACAGCACCAGGCCGGTGCAGTGGCGGTCCAGCAGGTGCTCGACCAGTTCCTCGCGCGCGCTGCCTGAAGTCTCGAAATCGCCGGACGCCAGTGCGTCGAGCAGCGGTTGATTGTCACCTTCGTCGACCGTGCCGCGCAGGGTGGCCTCGGCCGCTTCGCTCAAGGGAGTGCCCGCCAGCAGTTCACCGACTGCCGCGGCAACCGGCTCGTAGGCCTGTTCCTCGGCAATAAAGCGGTCGAAGTCCGGGAAGCGATCCGGGTCGAGCAAGCGCAGGCGGGCGAAGTGGCCCTCCTTGCCCAGTTGCTCGGGGGTAGCGGTGAGCAGCAGCGCGCCGGCGGTGCGTCTAGCGAGTTGCTCGATGCAGCGGTATTCGCGGCTGACGGCATTGGGCGACCACTGCAGGTGGTGGGCCTCGTCGACCACCAACAGGTCCCAGCCGGCCTCCAGCGCCTGCGCTAAACGGGTCGGCTGTTCGGCCAGGAACGCGAGGTCACACAGAACGAGCTGTTCGGTCTGAAACGGATTGACGCCGTTTTCGCTCTCCTCGGCGGCACGGCAGCGACCCTCATCGAACAGACTGAAACGCAGATTGAACCGGCGCCGCATCTCCACCAGCCATTGATGCTGGAGGTTCTCCGGTACCACAATCAGCACGCGCCGGGCGCGTTCGCTGAGTAGCTGGTAGTGCAGGATCAGTCCCGCCTCTATGGTCTTGCCGAGCCCGACTTCGTCCGCCAGCAGCACCCGCGGTGCGTAGCGATCGGCTATCTCATGGGCGATGTAGAGCTGGTGGGGGATAAGGCTGGTGCGGGCGCCGGTGAGTCCGTGGAGATCGGAGGAGGCCAGTTCGGCTGCCTTATCGCGCGTGCGCTGGCGCAGGACAAACCACCTGTCCGGGTCGATTTGGCCGGTAAAGAGCCGGTCGGCCGGGCGGTTCAACTGCATCAGGTTATCGAGTTCTCCCTCCGGCAATTCGGCTTCATCGCCATTTTCGTGTTGGCCGCGATAGGTGAGCAGCCCGTCGCGCTCGATCACCGAGTGTACCTCCAGGAACCAGCCTTCGTGACTCTGTACCCGGTCGCCGGGAGCAAATGCCGCGCGGCTCAGCGGAGCCGTTTGCCGGGCATAAGTGCGGACCTCCTCGATGGCGAGGAAGAGGAACGTGACCGTGCGCGGCTCGACTGAAAGCACCGTGCCGAGCCCCATCTGCGGTTCGGTATCGCTGATCCAGCGCTGGCCGGGAGTAAAGTGATGCATCGCAGGGTCTCAGTGAAAAGGGCTCCATATGGTAGAGGAATCTGGATGCGCGGTCGCAGGGTTGTGCTTTCGGTGGTCCGGTTTATTTGGGAGAATCCTGTTCCGTGGCGTACCAAGATATGTGCTCAACACCTGATTGATAGATGACCAGTCATGGTTCCGGACATCAAATGAAGACGGTTCAGCATCCCGAGGAGCTTCCGGCCGGCCCAGGCCCTCCTGAGGACATGAAGATTCCCGCAGTTCATCCGGTTAGCCCGCCGACGATCGGTCGCGTCTGCTGTTATCATACCGTTCCCCGGGCGCCGTGTCGGTTCCCCGGAATGCCAAGAGCATCACGTGAATACTAATTTCTCCTGCCTCCCGCTGGATCCCGCCGTTCTCGGCAATCTCGACTCGCTGGGCTATCAGCAAATGACCCCGATCCAGGCCGAGGGGCTTCCTCATGTACTGGCCGGCAGCGATCTCATTGCCAGGGCGAAGACCGGTAGCGGCAAGACGGTCGCCTTCGGCCTTGGCCTGTTGGACAGGCTTGACCGGCAGTGTTTTGCGGTGCAGGCGCTGGTGCTCTGTCCTACCCGTGAGCTGGCCGATCAGGTGGCCAGGGAACTGCGCCGACTCGCGCGCGCCAGTGCCAACACCAAGATCGTCACCCTGTGCGGTGGCACCCCCCTGGGGCCGCAGGTCGGTTCGCTGGAGCATGGCGCCCATGTGGTAGTGGGTACGCCGGGGCGGGTCCTCAAGCATTTGCAAAAGGGCACCCTGACGCTCGGGAGCGTAAGGACGGTGGTGCTCGATGAGGCGGACCGCATGCTCGATATGGGTTTTTACGACGATATGGAGGTCATCCTTTCTGCCACACCGTCGCAGCGCCAGACGCTGTTCTTCTCGGCGACCTATCCGGCGACGATCCGGGAGCTGAGCCGCGCCTTTCAGCGCGATCCGGTGGAGGTGAGTGTCGAGTCGCAGCACAGTGAACTGAAGATCAGGCAACGCTTCTACGAAGTCGACAAGGGCAAGCGCACCAAGACCCTTGCTGCGTTGCTGGCGGAACACCGACCGGTTTCGACGGTTGTCTTCTGCCACACGCGCCAACAGTGTCAGGAGGTCACTGAAGAACTCCAGCAGCGGGGGATTCAGGCGCTGGCGTTGCACGGCGACCTGGACCAGAAGGAGCGCGACCTGGTGCTGGTGCGTTTTTCGAACAAGAGCGTGCCGGTGCTGGTGGCCACCGATGTGGCCGCGCGCGGTCTCGATATCAAGGAACTCGAGGCGGTTATCAACTACGAGCTGCCCCGGGATCCGGAGATCTATGTCCATCGCATCGGCCGCACCGGTCGGGCCGGTAGCAAAGGGGTGGCACTGAGCCTGTTCATTCCCTCCGAGGCCTACCGCGTCAATGCTATCGAGGAGTATCAAAACAGCAAGGTGCAGCTGGGGCAGGTGCGGGGCCTCGATCTGCCCGAAGGCTTCAGTCTGCCTTCACCCATGGTCACTCTCTGCATCGACGGCGGGCGCAAGCAGAAGGTGCGTCCCGGCGATATTCTCGGTGCGCTTACCGCAGACAATGCAGTGCCTGCTGACAAGGTGGGCAAGATGGATATCTTCGATCACGTGGCCTACGTGGCCATCGAACGCAGTATTCGCAAGAAGGCCCTGCGGGTCCTGTCGGAAGGGAAGATCAAGGGGCGGCGCTTCAAGGTGCGGGCACTGCACTGAGCTTGAAAACCCTATCGCTCCTTGTAAATCGTTCGATTCAAATCGCGAACTCGGCTGCTAGCTTATGGGAGTAGGTAGTAGTCCCAAGTGAGCACAGGCACAAGGAGGAAGACGACCAATGGACAGTAATGCATTACCGCTCGAGATCGGCAGGGGTGCGGCTGATTCTGGTCCTGCTACTGACGATCGCACTCACCTTCGGGGTGGCGGCCACGGTTCAGGCCCAGGAAGAGAACCAGCAAGAGACCAAGGCAGACGAGGGCGGCCCGATCACCCTGGTCACAGCAACCCCTGAAGAGGGCTTTGCGCTCGCGGTGAAGCTGTCACAGAAGGCCGTCTCGACCACGCAGACCGACGCCAATGTCCGCCAGGTATTGCGTGGTGCCTATGCGCATGACCCGGACAGCCTGATCGCGGCCTCACAGGTTGTGGCGATCAATTTCCAGACCATCTCGGCGGCGAATAACTACTGGCGTGAGTGAGCTTCCTGCCCGGGAGCCAGCGGCAGTATTTGGCAACACTGGGTGCGCAACCCGTTGGAACCGCTGATCGGGTCAAAACGTTCGCCGGAGATCAGGGCGTTGTAGCTGCTGTTGTTCACGCCGCCGAGGGCGTGTCCGGGCAGCCCGAGTTCCGGGCACGCCTCCCACCAGCCATACTGGGCGCAAACGGTATCGGGACGGATGCCGCCATCGAGCTGGGCCTTGGCCTGCATGCGGCCCACGGGGGTTTGAAGGAGCACCCACTGCCCGTCGATGATGCCGCGCGCTGCCGCGGTATCCGGATGTAGCTGTACCAGCGGGTCCGGCAGGCGACGGCGCAGGGAGGGCAGTCCGCGATGCTGGCTGTGGCAGAACTGGGGCCACTTGGCCGTGGTTAGCGCAAGCGGATAGCCGGCGTCCCGCTGTTCGGTCGCGCCGAATTGCGGCAGCGGGGCATGGCCGGCGTCCAGCAGTCGCTCGGAGTAGATTTCGATTCGGCCGCTCGGCGTCTCGAAGCCCTTTTGCCGGTATTTACGATAGCGGGTGGGTCCGGCGGCCGGCACCCCCTGCGGGTGAGCGCGAAGCGTTCCGGCACCTACACCGCCTGGTGCGAGCGTATGCCGCAGTCCCGCCTCTCTGTCTCCCCCGAAGAACCGATCCGAGAGTCCCAGCCGCTCGGCCAGATCGAAAACGATATCACTGTCGCTACGCGATTCACCCCTTGGCGGAATCACTGCCGGGCGTAGTTGCAGCAGCGCTTCGCCCCGTTCGCCGAGCTGAAAACCCGCCGCCAGTCCGGAGCGCTCCCAGGGTGAGGCCGCCGGCAGGAGGAAGTCTGCAAACCGTGCGGTGGGGTTTTCGAACAGGTCGACATGTACGAACAGGTCGAGCTCCTTCAGCATCGCCTCGAGCCCGGGGGTGGCCGGCTTGGTGAGCCGGAAGTTGGCTCCGAAGTTGATCAGTCCGCGTACCGGATAGGGAGCGCCGTCGAGCACCGCCCGTGCCAGGTCGCGGGTGGTGATCCAGCCTTTTGCGGGAGGACCCAGTGGCCGTTCGGCATGGCCGAGACTCTTCTGTGCCTGGGCCGGATTTAACAGTTCGCGGCCGGAGATGTCGTTCAGGGCCGGTCGCGGAAAGCGCACATTGCCGCCGGGGGCGTCGAGCGAGCCGGTCAGGGCATAGAGCAGGCCGATCGCGCGCCCGATTTGGGTGGCTTCGAGCTGCTGGCAGATGCCGGTCCAGTGATAGTAGGCGAGCGGCCGGGCCTCGAACAGAAGACGTGCGGTGTTCTCCAGTTGCTCGGGCAGTACACCGGTCTCTTCGGCCACGCGATCGGTTGTATAGGCGCGGCACTCCTGCGCATAGAGCTCGAAGGCCGGCCGGCAGGTAAGGGGACCGGTCGCTGTCTGCAGGGTATACGAGCCGAACAGGGCAGGGCGCTTTGCGGGTTCGTTGAAGGCGCGGGTGGCCGGGTCGTAGAACAGGGGACGTTGCAACCCTTCATCCCAGACGACCCGCCGATCACGGTTACCTCCACGCAGATCCGCTTCGGTTAGCATCTGCCCGTCGGGCCGTACCAGAAACGGGCCATTGCTCCAGTTGCGAATGAAGTCGTGGTCAAACCAGCCCCGTTCCATCATCAGACCGGCCAGCCCGAGGGCGAGAACCCCGTCCGTACCCGGTCGCGGCTGCAGGTGGCTATCCGCACGTCCGGCGAGTCCGGCCCGTCGGGGGTCCACAACGACCAGGCGTGCTCCGCGTCGCTTTGCCTGGAGAATGGCATCGGCGTAAGCGGGCCAGGTGACGGCCGGGTTGAAGCCCCAGAGCAGAATGCAGTCGGCGTTCTCGAAATCCGGAACACCGATTCCGGAGCCGAAGGTCTCGGCGGGCGCCTGATCCTTGTGCCAGTTGCAGTTCTCGGTCGCGAACATGACGTTCGGCGAACCGAAGGCGTGGGCGAGGCGGTGGATCCAGCCGAAGGCGTCGGCAATCGAGGTGCCGCTCGGGGTGGTGACGCCGAATGCCACCCCTTCGCTGCCGTGATTCGCCCGGATGGCCTGCATCCGTTCGGCGATTTCACTCAGTGCCTCATCCCAACTGACCGGCTGCCAGCCGGGATCGGAGGCCCCCTTGGGGCGGGTCCGGCGCAAAGGGCGCAGCAGCCGGCCGGGGCTGTAGACCAGCTCCGGGGCGGCGCGTCCCTTGATGCAGAGGTGCCGACCGGTCGGGTGGCCCGGGTTGGGCTCGACGGCCGTCAATCGCCCGTCGGTAATGGTAGAGATACAGCCACAGCGCGAGATGCAGAGTGGACAGTACCCGTAGACCTGTTCGGTAGCCATTGGTCTCGCCTTGCGTATTGCGGTCGGCTCAGCCTTTGGGCCGGGCGACATTCACCGCTGTCGGTGAGCATCACACCAGTTGCAGCCCCAGGATACCCTCCATCTTTTCGGCGGTCTCGGACTTGCCGGTACGGCTGTCGCCCACCAGGGCCACGGTGATACTGACCTCGTCGGTCGCGCCGAGGCGCTCCCGCTTGGCGCGGGCGAGTTCCTTGATGGTATCAATGAGGTCCTCGGCCAGACGGACGGGGCCCTGCTGCTCCACCTCGTCGCGGCCACGGTAGCCACAGCGGGTGATATCTTCGTCGCTGTTGTTCTTGTAGACGCCGGCCATGAGCTGGCTATACGCCACGCCGATGCGCATCTCACCGTGCGAGATCGCCACGTTGAGGTCGGCGATGAAGGCCTGCTCGTTCTCCTGGAATTTGTCGTGCAGCTCGGGATGCAAAACAGTGCCGTCATCGTCGACCAGAAGCGGAAAGGGGTTGGCCCAGTAGCTGCTTTCCTTGTTGCCGCGGTGGGTGCCGGTGCTGCCGGAGGCGACCCGTTCGCCGAGGCGGAAGTGTTGAATGGCTTCCTCGGTATCCATCGTGGCGTGAAGCGTGGAGGCGCCCTGTTCGATGAGTGTGAAATTGTTTACGTAGAGCAGCATATCGAGTCGATCGCCACGGCCAATCTCCGCCTCGTCGGTCACCGGGACGATCTGGCGTGCGTTGGAGCCGGTGTCCTTGTTGTAGCCCACTTCACGCCCGGCCATTTGCAGCTTGGCCTGTTCCGAAAAGCCATCCAGGCAGGCGAAGGCACCGGTCTCGGTGCCGTAGAAGATGGGCCGGGTGCGGTTGTCGGGACCGCGTTCGAGCCGTACCCGGCCCATATCGTCGGCCTTGATCAGCATATCCGCGATATAGGGTTCATCGTGCTCATCGAAGCGCACCACATAACGGGTACAGCCGCAGTGCAGCGGCACCTCACCGGCGCGGATCGCGAGGACGTTATGGAGGGTCAAAATCGGTTTTTTGCAGTACCCGAAGTATTTCAATTCGTCACGGTTGGGCACCATGCCCACCAGCACCTGGTGGCGCTCATCCCACCAATAGCCCAGGTCGTGGTCGGCAGCGTTCGGGTCACCGAAAATGAAGATGCCGTCAGGGCGGCGATGGTTTTCGATGTCTTCGATCGGCGCAAACGGAAAGATGTTGAGTAGCCCCGGCTCCATCTCGATGCAGCCGCGCGACTTGTGGATGTAGGCAACGATGAGCCATGCACCTACCTGCAGTGGTACGGCGACCCAGTGGTTGGGGACAAAACTGGCTTCATCCAGCGGGTTGTGCTCGAGCTCGTAAAAGGGCTTTGCCCGTCGGTTGGACGGTGTGGCGTAGTCGACACCGGTGCGGATATCAGCGGCAATGGTGAGCGGCACGTGGGCGAGGGCGACATAGCCTGCCGGGAGATTGAAGTAGTGACCCGAGATCTCCCCGGCGGTGACGTTGGGGGCGGCATCGGTGCCCGGCGTGCGCCGCACGCCACGCTCCAGGCCGACCCGCAGCAACAGGCGGCGACGGGACTCGTTGATGAGGTCCGAGAGGTGTAGCGCCTTGTCGGTCACCTTGTCCTTGACCGTCTCCGGGGTTTCGGTGCCGGTGGAGACCACATCGTTCTGCAACCGCACCAGCCGCGAGTAGGCGGTGCCGCGGAAGTGGTGGAATGCGCCATCGAGAAAGCGCACCAGCGAACGCGCCCGCTCCTCCGAGAGCGGGTCCGGGAAACGTTCCGTGCCCAGGATTTCGAGAAAGTCACGCGGCTGGATGTCCTTGATCGCGGCGATCTTCTGCTGCGCCTCGTGTCGCTGGCGACCGCTACGCTGGCGCAAGTCGTCGATGAACTCCTGCTTGTAGATCTTCAGGTAGCGGGCGAAGGCGAGGCTTTTCAGCAGTTGTTCAGGCGTACTACAGCCGTCACGGATTTCCAGGATCTCTTCCATAGGTGTGTTCTTTCTTTAATGGGCGGAGAGGCGATGCGGGGTTCTTGTTGGTTCATGCGAAAGGATGCGACTTCCGACGACCCGGGAGAATACACGAGCCGGGAAAGAAACCCTATTGACCTGGGTCAATGCGGCAGAAGCAGCTCGCAAATGCTCCCGGTCACTCAGCGCAACTGGCAACTGGGCAGTCGGGGTTCGCCGCGGGTTTGTTGGGAAAACGGCGCAGAGGCGAGTGTCCAGCGTCGACGAAGGCTGCTTTAAAGCTGTTTTACCGGGTGTTCGGTCTCGGCCCGTCCCACCCGGAGGTTGAGCCCCGCCACTGTACACAGACTGTCAAAATCGAGAATGCGAGCGTTGCGGCCGCGCAATTCGGCGATTCTGCGCTGGCTGAACTGGGTGAGAAGACGGCTAACCGTCTCCACCGCCAGGCCGAGATAGCTGGCGATGTCCTCGCGCCGCATCGGCAAACGGAATTCGGACGCAGGTTCCCGGCCTGCATTGAGTCGGTTGGCGACGCTGTATAGAAATGCGGCCAATCGCCGCTCGGAGTTCTGCGCCCTGAGCAAAGTACATATCTGCTGGTCGTGCAGCATTCGCCGGCTCATCGCCTGGATGAGCTGCTCCTGAAACTGAACCAGGCGTGGACCCAGTCGGTGCAGATGGGCAAACCCGAGTTCGCAGACACTACTCTCTTCCAGAGCCTCGACGGTATGCAGGTAATGGCCGCCTTCGATGGTCTCAAGACCAATCAATTCACCCAAAAAATGGAAGTTGATTACACGATCGCTCTGGCCGATATGGCTTATCGTCCTGAATGCTCCCGATTTCACTGCAAAAATACCGCGAAATGGCGTATCGGGAATCAGAAGCCTCTCGCCCTTGGCAACAGGGCATCGTCGTGAGACCACTTCGTCCAGTAGTGAATCGTCAATCGAACCCAGCCCGGCAACCCGGCAGATGCCAAAAAGTTCACAGTCGCGACATTCAACTTCAGGCCTTCGGCGACAATCTCTGCGGGCCATAGGCTTCACCTTTTCTCCAAGGAACCGTCCTGAATGATACTGCCACCCTTCGTCACCCCGTATATGAGTCAATTACCCGTTCCGGGAGTTCTATAGGCAAAATATCACATCGAATTTGATCGATCTTTGTGATTGCCCCATGATACCTATTCCCTAAGTATCCGAACATGTCCATGGAAGCCAGTAGTACGTATCCCGAGGGACCCTCGGGGCATTCGGTCTATAACCGGTTTACCCTCGCAGTCTACGACTGGTATGTGCTCGGGGTGTCCAACCGCTTCGTCTGGAAGTGCCCAACAGACCGGCTGGTGGCGCATTTTGACCGGCATGTGACGGATAACCACCTGGATGTCGGCGTTGGTACCGGCTATTTTCTCGATGTCTGCCGGTTTCCATCCGAGGCGCCGCGTGTTGGACTGCTGGACCTCAATCCCTGCAGCCTCGCCCGTACCTCTCAGCGCATCGCCCGTTATAAGCCGGAGGTTTTCTGGCGCAACGCCCTTGAACCCATCGAGCTGAACGGCAAACGTTATGATTCCATCAGTCTCAATTACGTTCTCCACTGCCTTCCCGGGACGATGATGGAGAAAGCGGTGGTGCTTGACCACCTGCGGCAGCACCTCAATCCGGGCGGTACTCTGTTTGGCTCGACCCTCCTGCAAAACGGGGTTGCGCGTAGTCCGGTGGCACGACGCCTGATGGCCCTCTATAACCGTAAGCGCATCTTCAGCAATAGCAATGATGATCTCGAGCAGCTGAAGACGACCCTTGAGGAGCGGTTCCCACATAGCGGCATCGAGATCGTCGGATGCGCGGCACTGTTTTGGGCCCGGGCTTAGGGGGAAAGCGGCCGGCGCGAGAGCTCCGTGACGCCAATCGCCGCGAGGGCGTGCCACCTACCCCGGGGATTGCCGGCGCTGTTCTCGGTGGAGAACCGCCCCCGGCGCGATATGACGTGATGCCAACCGCCAGCAGGATTGCCGCCTATCTGAGCAGCCTCTGCGCTTCTTCGAAAAACGCCTTGCGGCGGAACAGCAGCTGAAGACGGCCACCACCGCTCTGTTTCCAGAGCACAGCTGAGCGTATGGCAGAGAGCAGCAGGGCGCGCACCCGGTTAGCATTGGCGCTTTGATTCAAATGGCCATGTTCGCCGGCCACCATGATTCGCGGCGTAAGAATACTGACGCTGTTCACGTAGGTATCGGCCAGACTGGCAACGACGTTCTCGTGGGTGAGGGAGAAGTGCTCTGCCTGTCGACGGGCGCGATCGATACCCTTGCCGATATTGTCGAGGTATCGGGGTTTTTTAGCGAGTTTCCGTTCCAGGTTAAGAATGCCGATGGCGTAGCGGGTCAATTCCAGGTTTCTGGGCGACTTTCCGAAGCCGAGTTGGGACTGCAGGCATTCCAGTCCGGTTCGCAGTTGACTACTGCTCCCGTAGACATCCTCGGCACTTTTTGGCGTAGTTGCGAACAGGCTGCGGATGGAGGTCTCGAACGCCGCCGGATTAGCGGACCCCCGCCGGGCAACCTGATCGACCAGGTAGACCGCCTGAAAGATACCGGCGAGCGCCAGGGTTCTGTCGGTGATGCTTTTGTTCATGAAAGATCCACGGATGTATCCGATAGGAAGATAAGGGCGGAGAGAGCCCGACTCAATCTCCGGGGCCAGGAGCTTGTCCGAGAACATCGTTTTTTGAAGGTTGGGGTGAGCTACGCGAACCCCAACGCTCATTTTTTGTTGGGCTTCGTTCCTCAGCGCCAACCTACATTTTGGAGCCCATTGCCATGCTCGGACAGGACACCAGGGTGAACGCGGTCTCGATCACCGCGCCGCCCAGGCAGATTTCGCCTGCATAGAATACCACCGACTGACCGGGGGTTACCGCCCGCTGGGGGACATCGAAGCTGGCGCGGACGGTATTCCCGGAATGGCTCTCCACCATACAGGACTGATCGGACTGCCGGTAGCGGACTCTGGCAGAGCAGGGCAGCGGCATGACTGGCGTCTCGCCGCTGATCCAGTCAACGGGGCCGGTGATCAGTCCACTGCTCAGCAGTCGCGGATGATTGTGTCCCTGGGCGACCACAAGGATGTTGTTTTCCAGGTCCTTGTCCACCACGAACCAGGGCGCCTCCGGATAACCGGGTATACCGCCAATACCGAGTCCCTGCCGCTGCCCCAGTGTGTAGTACATGAGCCCTTCATGACGTCCGATCGTCTCCCCTTCAGGGGTCCGCATATCGCCCGGCTGGGCGGGCAGGTAGCGCTTCAGAAACGTGCGAAAGTCACGCTCACCGATAAAACAGATCCCGGTACTGTCGCGCTTGGCGAAGGTGACCAGCCCGGCCGCTTCAGCGATCTTTCGTACCTCGCCCTTATCGAGTTCACCCAGCGGGAAGAGGGCCCGGGAGAGCTGGTACTGATTGAGGCCGTGCAGAAAATAGCTCTGGTCCTTGACCGCATCCAGTCCCTTGAGGAGCTCGAAGCTTCCGTTCCGCTCGCGTACCCGCGCATAGTGTCCGGTGGCGATGGCATCAGCACCCAGGTCAATGGCATGTTCGAGGAACGCCTTGAACTTGATCTCGGTATTGCACAGGACGTCGGGGTTAGGGGTTCGCCCGGCGCGAAATTCGTCGAGGAAATGGGTAAAGACGCGGTCCCAGTATTCAGCAGAAAAATTGATAGTGTGCAGGTGAATACCGAGGGCATCGGCCACCGCCTGGGCATCGGCGAGGTCTTCCGCCGCTGTACAGTGGCCGGGGGTGTCATCCTCCTCCCAGTTTTTCATGAACAGGCCTTCGACCTGGTGGCCCTGTTCCTGGAGAAGAAGTGCGGCGACAGAGGAGTCTACCCCGCCGGACAGGCCGACGATGACGCGCTTGGAATGGGGCATCGGATTTAGCTCGAATCTTTCATGAATTTGCACCGATCTCACTTGTCTCTTGATTCACAAAAAACAGTTTCTCAGTCGGCCGTAATCTCGGCTCGGGCATTCTGCTTCGCCCTAACAGTCCGTCCATAGACCTGACCGATACGCCGCTCCCTCGAAAATTTCCTTGGCGAGACCGATATCCTGCGTGATCTCGGCACGAATCATGAAATCTTCGGGTTAGCTGATATCGGTCAATATGCTCAACGGATGGCGGTGACCGGCGAGATAATCGTCGATTACCCGCAGCACCATGGGGCTGCGCAATTTGTGGCGTTGAGACCAAATCTCGACCCGATTGAGCCAGAGTGTTTCGATAATATCTTTATCCAGCTCATGGGACTCGTCGGCATCCGAAGCCTGGCCATGGATGGCGAAGCGGACAAAGCAGGCGCCAGTACGTGGATTCGTCCATGTATAGATGCCGATCAGGGCATCGGGCGTGAAGTGACGCCCCGTCTCTTCGAAGGTTTCGCGGATGACGGCGCTGAGGATCGACTCTCCGGGTTCCACGTGTCCGGCAGGCTGGTTCAGCACCACCGTCTCTGCAGGCTGCTCCTCCACGAGCAAAAACCGATCATCGTGTTCAATGATCGCGGCGACGGTGACGTGTGGCTTTTCGGTACTCATGGCTGTCTCCTCGTCGGTGTCGAGGAACCGGCCGCTGGGTCGGTTTCCGCGGAACTATACCCCGATACTGTTCGGGGTCAACCTCGCGCCACTCGCCGGGCGCCAGCCCTTCCAGTACAAACGGGCCGATGGCTACACGAACCAGACGCAGGGTCGGATAACCGACCGCCGCGGTCATGCGCCGGACCTGTCGATTCCGGCCCTCGGTCAGGGTCAGCTGCAGCCAGGCGGTAGGTATCGACTTACGCTCTCGCACCGGTGGAACTCGCGGCCAGAGTTCCGGTTCGGCAATTCGCTCCACCTTCGCCGGCCGGGTTCGGCCATCTTTCAAGTTCACCCCCATGGCCAGCTGCTGCAACACCTCCTTGCCGGGCTCTCTCTCCACTTGGACCCAATAGGTCTTGGCAAGTTTATGACGCGGGTCGGCAATCCGGTGCTGCAAGGGACCCGAATCGGTCAGCAGCAGCAATCCCTCACTGTCCCGGTCCAACCGTCCGGCCGGATAGACGCCCTTGATGGAAATGTAGTCTGCCAGGGTGACACGGCCCTCATTATCCCGAAACTGAGTGAGGACGCCGTAGGGCTTGTTGAACAGGATAAGTCTCGTCATGGAAATCGAATACCGCGACAGGTTGGGCTTTAGCTCGTCACGTGAGTATCTCCCGGGGCGTGCCTTGCGTTGTTGTCGGCCTTCAGGCCGTCGTGTTTCGATGGACTAAGAACCGGTTTTATCTATTATTGTTTTAATTCAATATCTTGCAGTACCAAACTAAAGTAATTCTTTGCTTCCCCGGGGTCGGTATGCGGCGCTGTGTTCGGGAAACTACCGAAAATTGCGGGCGGAATGCTAGAATCCGCGACTCTTTTTGGCTTTCCGGAAGTGGAGTGAGCATGGCCTACGACAAGATCCAGGTGCCCGAAAACGGTGAGAAAATTACCGTGAACGCCGACTTTTCGCTGAAGGTTTCGAAGCGCCCCATTGTGCCCTTTATTGAAGGCGATGGCACAGGAGTCGACATCACGCCGGTGATGCGCAAGGTGGTCGACGCTGCCGTGGAAAAAGCCTTCGGTGGTGAACGCTCCATTGCCTGGATGGAAATCTACGCCGGCGAGAAGGCCAACGAACGCTACGGCGAGAACACCTGGTTGCCGGCCGAGACGCTACAGGCGATCAGGGATTTTTCCGTGGCCATCAAGGGCCCGCTGACGACGCCGGTCGGTGGCGGTATTCGCTCTCTGAACGTGACCCTGCGCCAGGATCTGGACCTTTACGTGTGTCTGCGCCCCGTACGCTACTATCAGGGTACTCCCAGCCCCGTAAAGGAGCCGGAAAAGACCGATATGGTCATCTTCCGCGAGAACTCCGAAGATATCTACGCCGGTATCGAATGGGCTGCCGGTACCCCCGAGGTCAGGAAGGTAATCGACTTCTTCCGGAACGAAATGGGCGTGACCAAAATCCGCTTCCCGGAGAGTTCGGGGATCGGCATCAAGCCGGTATCAGAAGAGGGCACCAAGCGCCTGGTACGCAAGGCCATCCAGTACGCCATTGATAATGAGCGCGATTCGGTAACCCTGGTGCACAAGGGCAATATCATGAAATTCACCGAAGGCGCCTTCAAAAACTGGGGCTATGAACTGGCAGCCGAGGAGTTCGGCGCCGAGTTGCTGGACGGCGGCCCCTGGATGACCCTGAAAAACCCCAGAAGCGGGAAGGCGATCATCATCAAGGATTCCATCGCTGATGCCTTTCTGCAGCAGATCCTCCTGCGCCCGGCCGAATACGATGTGATCGCCACTCTGAATCTGAACGGTGACTACGTATCCGACGCTTTGGCGGCGCAGGTGGGTGGCATCGGCATCGCGCCGGGGGCCAACCTGTCCGACAGCGTGGCGATGTTCGAGGCGACCCACGGTACCGCACCCAAATATGCCGGCAAGAACCAGGTGAATCCCGGCTCGCTGATCCTCTCTGCCGAAATGATGTTGCGCCATCTGGGCTGGGGCGAAGCTGCCGATCGTATCGTCAAGGGTATGGCCGGTGCCATTGCGGCCAAGACCGTGACCTATGATTTCGAGCGGCTGATGGAGGGCGCAAGCCTGTTGAGCTGTTCAGGATTCGGCGACGCCGTCATCGACAACATGTGAGTCGAACCGGACACCGGAGACGAGGAGGGCGAAGCTGGACTTTCGTCCTTTTTCGTTTAGCTAACCGGAAGATCGGACCCTTCCAGGGGGAGTGGTATTCCCGCTCGAACCGCCCACCATCACGTACAAAATTCATGGTTTTACCCGTGGCTGGGCATAGTACACTTACGGCTAAGAGCTTCACTGCAACAACACGGGTTCGAGGGGAACCTGAAGATGCGTGGAATCTCTAATTTTTACAGGGTTTATCCAACCAGGCGCTGGAAAGAGGTTCCAGGGCCGTCTTGGGTTGACCCATAATTCTTGCAAGCTTTTGGGGAACAGGTCATGTCGAAAAAGGACAAGACCCAACACGAACACGACGAAAGTCTGGTGGTCCAAGAGAGTAAGCCGGAACTAAGACGGCCACCCATGTACAAAGTCATTTTACTGAACGATGACTATACTCCAATGGACTTCGTCGTCCATGTATTGGAGCAGTTTTTCGGCATGGATCGCCATAAAGCGACGCGGGTGATGCTTGCGATACATACCGAAGGTAAAGCAGTTTGCGGCACTTTTGCTCGGGACATCGCCGAAACGAAAGTAGTGCAGGTCTGCGAACATGCACGCAAGCACGAACACCCGCTCCTTTGCACAATGGAAGCTGCCTAAGCCCACGAGGTAATCATGCTAAGTAAAGAGCTCGAGTTCACCCTGAATCTGGCTTTCAAGGAAGCGCGGGCCAAGCGTCACGAATATATGACGGTGGAGCACCTGTTGCTTGCATTGCTGGACAACCCGTCAGCCGTAGAGGTGCTCCGGGCTTGCGGCTCTGATATGGACACGCTGCGACGCGAGCTCTCCGCCTTTCTGGACGAGACCGTGCCATTGCTGCCCGAGAACAGCGATCGCGAAACCCAACCCACGCTGGGGTTCCAGCGCGTTCTGCAGCGGGCGGTTTTCCAGGTCCAGTCCTCTGAAAAAAAGGAGGCCACGGGCGCCAACGTGTTGGCCGCCATTTTCAGTGAAAAAGAGTCCCAGGCCGTATTCTTCCTGAATAAACAACAGATTACCCGCCTGGATATCGTCGATTATATTTCCCACGGTATCGCCAAAAATCCGGGGGAAGAGGAGTCCGACGAGGATGAGTTGGGTGCCGCCGAGGCGGAACAGGAGTCCGCCCGCAGCCCCCTCGAATCCTACGCCACCAACCTGAACGAAATGGCGCGCAAAGGTCGCATTGATCCGCTCATCGGTCGCAAACAGGAACTGCAGCGGACCATGCAGGTGCTTTGCCGGCGCCGAAAGAACAATCCGCTATTCGTCGGTGAAGCCGGCGTGGGAAAGACCGCGCTGGCGGAAGGGCTGGCAAAGCGGGTGGTGGACGGCGAAGTCCCGGAGGTGTTGAAAGACGCCACCGTACACTCCCTGGATATGGGAGCGCTCCTCGCCGGCACCAAATACCGGGGTGATTTCGAGAAACGCCTGAAGGCGGTGCTCGCCCAGCTCAAGCGGGAAAAGGGCGCGATTCTGTTCATCGATGAGATCCATACCATCATCGGTGCCGGTGCGGCTTCGGGAGGGGCGATGGATGCCTCCAATCTGATAAAGCCGGTGCTGGCCTCCGGTGAGCTCAAGTGCATCGGCTCCACCACCTATCAGGAGTACCGGGGCATCTTCGAGAAGGATCACGCCCTGGCACGCCGCTTTCAGAAGATCGATGTGCCGGAGCCGACCGCCGAAGAGACCTTCCAGATCCTGGAGGGGCTGAAGACCCGCTTTGAGTCACACCACAGTGTGCGTTACACAAAGCAGGCGCTGAAGACAGCGGCGGACCTCTCGGCCCGCTATATCCAGGAACGCCATCTCCCCGACAAGGCGATCGACGTCATTGACGAGGCCGGTGCCCAACAGCGGCTGTTGCCGGCATCGAAGCGCAAGAAAACGGTGGGCGTTAAGGACATCGAAGAGGTGATCGCAAAGATGGCCCGCATCCCGCCGAAGACGGTCTCCAGCTCGGACAAGGAGAGCCTGCGTACCCTGGAACGGGATCTGAAGTTGATGATCTATGGTCAGGACGAGGCGATCAGTACGCTGTCGACGGCCATCAAGATGGCGCGCTCGGGGCTAGGTCAGGATCAGCGGCCGATTGGCTCGTTCCTGTTCGCAGGGCCGACCGGGGTCGGCAAGACCGAGGTGACACGTCAGCTGGCACGGGTGCTCGGCATTGAACTGATTCGGTTCGATATGTCGGAATACATGGAGCGGCACACGGTTTCGCGTCTCATTGGTGCACCGCCGGGGTATGTCGGCTTCGACCAGGGCGGCCTGTTGACCGAGGCGGTCACCAAGCATCCGCATGCGGTGTTGCTGCTTGACGAGATCGAGAAGGCGCATCCGGAAGTATTCAATCTGCTGCTGCAGGTGATGGACCACGGCACCCTGACCGACAACAATGGTCGCAAGGCGGACTTCCGCAATGTGATCATCGTCATGACCACCAACGCCGGCGCCGAACAGCTGGCGAAGGCTTCCATCGGCTTCGCGCCGCAGGACCATTCCACGGACAGCCTGGAGATGGTCAAAAAGATGTTCTCGCCGGAGTTCCGTAACCGGCTCGACGGCATCATCCAGTTCAAGTCCCTGGAGGCGGACACCATCAAGCATGTGGTGGAGAAGTTCATCATGGAGCTTGAGGCGCAGCTGGAAGAGAAGGGCGTCACCCTCGATATCGACGAGACGGCGAAGGCCTGGCTGGCCAAGCGAGGTTACGACCCCACCATGGGTGCCCGGCCCATGGCCCGGATTATCAAGGAACACATCAAGAAATCCCTGGCGGAGGAGTTGCTGTTCGGACGGCTGGAGGGAGGCGGTCACGTTATCGTCACCGAGCAAAACGACGAACTCACCTTCGAGTTCGAGGGCAAGGAGGAGGCGGTAGTGCATTAACCGGCCCGACCCTCCGCACGCACGAAAGCGCCTGGCCCGGGAAACCGGTCGGGCGTTTTTCGTTTCAGGGTAACCGCAGGGCGCAGGTTGAACTCTGCGCATTCGCCTCGGACAAGCGCGCACGCCAAAGCGCCGGCCGGTCACCCGGTCGGACACTTTTTCCTTCAGCGGTGCGGTGCCGGCTTGATATTTAGCGGGTGCGGAAAGTGATACGCCCCTTCGACAAGTCGTAGGGGGTCACCTGAACCGTGACCTTGTCGCCGGTCAGGATGCGGATGTAGTGCTTACGCATTTTGCCGGAGATATGTGCCGTAACCACGTGGCCATTCTCCAGTTCGACGCGGAACATGGTATTCGGAAGGGTCTCGATGACCACCCCTTCCATCTCGATGCTCTCTTCTTTCGCCATGCAGTCTTCGTTTTTAGTTGGAAATGAGGTAGGCGTTTACACCTACGTTTCAAAGGCGGCTTATAGTGCCCGATCTCGCCGCAGGAATCAAAGAGCAAGTATAGGGCACTTCTAATCATCCAACGCTGCTCGCGGCCGTTTTGTTCGCTGGCAAGGCACAGCGAGTGATGTGGTTGCCTCACATGAGCGAGCTGTAACGCAGTCCAGGCGGGCAAAACGGTCCCGAGCCCGAAGGGTTGGGTCCTGAATCGCCGATCCCGGCGTTGCGGACTCCATCCCTGGAGCCCGCCCTTCGGGCCGGCCTGCGGCCGTCCAAATCCGCTCCCGGCAGATTTGTGCGCCGCTTGAAAGGGAGCCACCCTGATGGCCAGGATGGCCGGTATGCGGTGAAAGGGCAGGACGCCCGAAGCCGCGGCCTGCGCAGCGCCCCCTGGCCTCGACGATTTTGTGGACCCAACAGAATCCGCGTTGGATTACTGGAAGTGCTCTACGGGCAGTAGAAGAGCTTTCAGGTTTCTATCGGTTTCCAGTAACCATTCACAAGGATCTCGAGGGGGCGGTAGTTTCGCTTGTAGGCCATCTTTGGCGATTCGGCGATGTAATAGCCGAGATAGACATAGTCGAGTCCAAGCTGCCGCGCCTCTTCCATCTGCCAGAGCACGGCATAGGTGCCGAGTCCACGCCTGCGCTCCCGGGGGTCGAAGAAGGTGTACACCGCCGACAGGCCATGGTCGAATCGGTCCACGACCGCAATCGCGAGCAGTCGCTCAGGGCTGCGGAATTCCACGAAGTCGGTGTCGGACCAGCTACTGGTCAGAAAGGCCGTGTACTGTTCGACGCTGTCCACATCCATGCCGCCTTCGGCGTGACGCGCGTGGATATAGTCTCGATAGAGCCGGTAGTGTTCTTCATGATATCCGGCGGGGCGGCGTATGACCCGGAGGTCCCGGTTTTCTTTCCAGGTGCGCTTTTGGCTGCGGTTAAGCCGAACATCCCGGATCGGAATGCGTGCCGGCTGGCAGGCATCGCAGTGAGAGCAGCGTGGACGATAGACATACTCTCCGCTGCGGCGAAAACCGAGCGGAGCCAGCACGCCGTAGAGCTGGTTACTCATCGGCACATGAGGATCGGCGAAGAGGGTGACCGCGCGCCGCTCGGGGAAATAGCTGCACTCGTGCGGCGGGGTGGCGTAGAAGGCCATATCCGGCGGAATGAAGTGATTCAGTTCATTCATCACCAGAGAAACTCCGTCGGGTCCGTATCGAAATGCCACGGTGAAGGGACCCCGGGACGCTCACAATGATCATCCAAAAGGCTCATAAATTCCCGGCGCGGAATATCCATTGCGCCAAAACTGGCCAGGTGCTCCGAAGCCACCTGACAATCGATCAATTCGAATCCCCAGGCCTGCAACTGGCGAACCAGGTGTACGAAGGCGATTTTCGACGCATTGGTTCGGCGGGTGAACATCGATTCGCCGAAAAATACCCTCCCGATGGCAATACCGTAAAGCCCTCCGATCAGCTCATCCGCCTCCCAGCTCTCCACCGAATGGGCGAAGCCCATTTCATGCAGCCGGTGGTAGGCGGCATTCATTTCAGGGGTGATCCAGGTGCCCAGGCCGTCGCCGCGCGGGGCCGCACAGCCCTCGATGACGGCGTCAAAAGCACGATCCAGGGTCACCTCGAAGGGGTGTTTGCGCAGCGCCTTGCGAAGACTGCGGGAGACCTTGAGGTCCGCGGGAAACAGCACCGCTCGCGGGTCGGGGGTCCACCACAGAATCGGCTGTTCCTCGCTATACCAGGGGAAGATACCCATCCGGTAGCCGGACAGCAGGCGCCGCGGCGAGAGATCGCCCCCGATCGCAAGCAGACCGTCGGGATCCTCCAGGGCCAGCTCCGGATCGGGAAATCCGGGCCGCCCGGGCTCCAGCAGAAACGGGGCGCCGGTCTCTCTCATTTTGCCGCTGTATCCTGTTTGAACGGCAAGTGCCCGGCAAGTTCGTCCATATAATCGCGCATCAGTGCTTCTTCGTTTTCCACGTAGCGGCGAACAGAGGCGCTGAACCCGGCATCGGCCAGCCAGTGGGCGGACCAGGAGGGCACCGGTTCGAAGCCACGGGAGACCTTGTGTTCGCCCTGGGCTCCCGGTTCGAATCGGGCCAGCCCCTCCCGGATGCAGTACTCGATGCCGGTATAGTAGCAGGCCTCGAAATGAAGACTGTGGAATGCTTCGGCACAGCCCCAGTGGCGGCCGAATAAAGCGTCCCGGCCCCGCAGATTAAAGGCGCCGGCCACGTAGTCCCCACCCTTGCGGGCGAGCACGAGGAGTATTGCATCGGGCATGGTCTCGCCCAGATGACGAAAAAATCCCTCGGTGAGGGTTGGATAGCCACCATGCCGCTCGAAAGTGGTGCAATAGAAGCGATGAAAGACCCGCCAGTGCTCATTGGTTGCTTCTTGCCCCGAGAGCACCTCCAGCTCGATCCCGGCCTCCGCGACCCGTTTTCGCTCCCGTTTTATCTTCTTGCGTTTTTGTGCGGTGAAGCGATCGAGGAAGTCATCGAAGTCGCGGTAGCCCCGGTTGTACCAGTGGAACTGGGTGCCAAGGCGGCGCATCAGTTCTCCACCGACGAGGTGGCTATCGAGCTCTTCCACTGTCGGGAAAAGCCAGTGCAGCGAGGAGACCCCCAACTCTCTGGCCAACTCCAGTTCGCTTGTGGCGAGGGTCTGTCGAACAGCTGCCGTATCGGTACCTTCGGCTGTCAAAAGTCGGGGGCCGGTCACCGGAGTGTAGGGGATGCCGGATACCAGTTTGGGATAATAGCGGCCTCCGGCCCGCTCCCATGCGTCTGCCCATGACCAGTCGAAGACGAACTCACCATAGGAGTTGGTTTTGAGGTAAAGGGGAGCGGCACCGATCAACTCGTCTTTTTCATGAACGACCAGGTGGCGGGGCAGCCAGCCCCAGCGTTCACCGAGACAGTCGAATCGTTCGAGCCCCTCAAGAAATGCGTAACGAAGAAACGGGTTGCCTGTCGGCTCGGCGAGGCGATCCCATGCTTCGCATTCGATCTCGGACAGGCTGGCAACAACAGAAACCTGCATTAGCGGTCCCGGTGGAAGTCTACTCAGGCAGTGTAGTGCCGTGCTGACGCCGGTACCAGCCGATGGCCCGGAAGGAAGACGTTCACCGCAGAGGACGAAGAGCGAAGCTCTGCCTACTTAACGCCTCTGTGGTGCAGCTCCTTTATTGCAGATATTCGGTGCCTTGGCGCTGTGCAGAGGTGCCGCTTCAGCTATCGAGCCCCTCCAGATACCGTTCGGCATCCAGCGCCGCCATACAGCCGGTGCCGGCGGAGGTGATGGCCTGACGATAGATGTGGTCGGCTACGTCGCCGGCGGCGAATACACCCTGGATGCTGGTGGCGGTGGCATTGCCTTCGGTACTGCCTTTTACCTTGATATAGCCATAATCCATCTCGAGCTGCCCCTCGAACATCACGGTATTGGGCTTGTGACCGATGGCGACAAACATACCGTGGGCCTTGAGGTCCTTGACGGCTCCGGTCTCGGTGTTTTTGATGCGAACGCCAGTGACGCCGCTGTTATCACCCAGGACCTCCTGAATGGAGTGATTCCACTCGATGGTGACATTGCCGCTTTTCGCCTTTTCGAGCAGTTGGTCTGAGAGGATCTTTTCGGACCGGAACTTGTCGCGCCGATGCACCACGGTGACATGGTTGGCAATATTGGAGAGGTATAGCGCCTCCTCCACTGCCGAATTGCCGCCGCCGACGACGACGACATCCTGGTTTTTATAGAAAAAGCCGTCGCAGGTGGCACAGGCCGAGACGCCGCGACCTTTGAAGGCTTCTTCGGACTCGAGGCCGAGATATTGCGCCGATGCCCCCGTGGCGATAATCAGGGCATCGCAGCTGTATTCGGCAGCGTCGCCCTTGAGGCGGAAGGGGCGGTTGGTGAGATCCACTTCATTGATATGGTCGAAACGCAGCTCGGTACCGAATCGCTCGGCGTGCTGCCGCATGCGATCCATGAGAGCCGGGCCCTGTACACCCTCGTTGTCGCCGGGCCAGTTATCGACCTCGGTAGTGGTCATCAATTGACCGCCCTGCTGCATGCCGGTCACCAGCACCGGATTGAGGTTGGCACGGGCGGCGTAAACGGCGGCGGTATAGCCAGCCGGGCCGGACCCGAGGATGAGAAGGCGACAGTGCTTGACTTCACTCATGTGTTAGACTCCGAACGCAATTCGACCGTATTTGTAGTTGCCATTCGCAAACGGGTATCGGCTGTAAGTGCCCAGCCACGGTGCCCTTGGGCCCAACAGCCCCGGTATCTCGTGTGACGGCACCCGTTTCCATGGATGTGAACTATGTGGGTGCTCTATGCACCTTTTTAAACCTGCATTTCTAACTAACGCACCTTGGATGACGGTTCGTCAGCTAGTGCAGAAGTGTAGGTGGCGAAGGCCGGCTATGGTACGAAATGCGGTACACAGGGTAAAGGAGACGCTATGCGCATCGGTATCCCCACGGAAATGAAGACGCTGGAGGGTCGTGTCGGATTGGTTCCCGCCGCCGCAGCGGAACTGGTACGCCGCGGAAACGAGGTGTTCATCCAGATGGGGGCGGGTACCGCCAGTGGTTACGATGACGAACAGTACCGCGCCGCGGGCGTGGGTCTTTTGCCGGATGCCGTTGCCGTCTACGAGCGGGCGGAGATGGTCATCAAGGTCAAGGAGCCGCAGCCGGAAGAGCTGAAGCTGCTCCATCGGGGCCATCTGCTGTTCTGTTATCTGCACCTCGCCGCCGAGCCGAAACTGATGGCCGATTTGCTCGATATCGGCTTGACAGCGGTCGCCTTCGAGACTGTGGAGGCAGATGGTGGTCTGCCCCTGCTGGCACCAATGAGCGATATTGCCGGGCGTGTCGCCGCTCAGGTCGGTGCTCACCTGCTGCATGCGCCCCAGGGCGGCAAAGGCCTGCTGCTCGGTGGATTGCCTGCCGCAGAGCGGGGGCGGGTCGTGGTACTCGGCGCCGGAGTGGCCGGAGGCAGTGCCACACGAGTCGCCGCCGCGCTGGGCGCCGAAGTGACCGTATTCGACAAGAAACGGGAGAAGCTGGAGGCCATGCGCGACCTGGGACCGAACGTTACCGCCCTTTACCCGTACACACACGAACTGGAAAGCGCAGTGACAGCGGCGGACCTGCTCATCGGGGCCGTATTGATCCCCGGCGCCCGCGCGCCTCATCTGGTCTCCGGGGAGGTTATTCGACGGATGTCGACGGGCAGTGCCGTGATCGACATCTCGGTCGATCAGGGTGGATGTATCGAAACCACACGCCCCACCACCTATGCCGACCCCACCTTTATATGGGAAGGTGTCGTGCACTTCGGTGTGACCAACATGCCCGGTGCCGTGCCGCGCTCCGCCTCACAGGCGCTTTCGGCAGCACTGCTCCCGTTTGCCGAACGTCTCGCCCAACCCGGCTGGGAGGAAGACCCGTCACTGGCCGCCGGTATCAATCTCCGGGACGGAGAGATAGTCCATCCGGCGCTGAAGACCTGATGTGGTCCGAGGCCCGCTGGCCGAAGTCATGAATTACCGCAGAGACCCAAAGAACATGATCTCTGCTTAATCCTTGCGTGCTCTGCGCCTCTGCGGTGAATAATTCTGGTTAGTGAAACGGAGGTCCGGGCAAGGTCATTATGACCTGTTAAGCTGAGGCCATGTAATCCATCCCTTTGCGGTTTCTTGGTTTCTATTTAATACGCGTTTACAATAACTTGCACAACTAAATTAAAGTTAGAGATTAATTCTTGGCTCAGGCAACCTCAAAAAATGAAAGCGGCTTCGGTCTCGGAACTCACCTGCACCGTGGGCTCCGTGAGGGTGCGCTCTATTTGACGGCCGCCCTAGCGGCGTATCTGCTGATTTCGCTGAGCAGTTATCACCCGACGGATCCCGGCTGGTCGCACAGTGGGGGAGAGGGGCCGGTCGCGAACTGGGGCGGACAGGCTGGTGCCTGGTTCGCTGACATCTTCCTCTATCTGTTCGGACATATGGCCTTTCTGTTTCCGATCATGGTGGCTTATGCAGGATGGCTGCTGTTCCGTGGTGGGAGCGGGGTGGAGGAACAGGCCTCGGCCGCGCAACTCGGGCTTCGGGGGCTTGGATTCGTCGTCACCCTGGCTTCGGGTGCCGGTCTGGCGTTTCTGCACTTTGAATTTGATCCGGCCTCGGTACCTTTGACGGCGGGCGGCGTGCTGGGCGATGTGGTCGGCCGCGGATTGGCAAGTGTCGTCAGCTTTTTGGGGGCCACGCTGTTTCTGCTAGCCCTTTTTCTGAGCGGCGCCACTCTTTTTACCGGCATCTCCTGGCTCAGGGTGATAGATGCGACCGGCGCACTTACGCTTCGGATCGCCAACCGGATCGTTGAGCAGGTGGCCTCGATCCCGGATCGCGTAGCCGCCCGGAAGGCGCGCCGTGAACGCGAACAGGTCCGCGAAACGGCGCAGAAGCGCCAATCCGGACGCATCCCCCCCACTATAGGGGCTCTCCCGAAACCGAAACCGAGCGAGCGGGAACAAAAGGAGCGGCAGGTTCCGCTGTTCGAGCCGAATGCCAATGCAGCGCTGCCGTCACTGGCGCTGCTGGATGCGGTGACCGGCCCCAAGCACAGCATCTCCAGGGAATCGCTTGAGGCGATGTCGCGGCTGGTGGAGATGAAGCTGCAGGATTTCGGTATCGAGGTGGTGGTGGAAGCAGTCCATCCCGGCCCGGTGATTACCCGCTTCGAGTTGCAGCCCGCACCGGGCGTAAAAGTCAGTCAAATCAGCAACCTTTCCAAGGATCTGGCGCGTTCGCTATCCGCCATCAGCGTGCGTGTGGTCGAGGTGATCCCGGGCAAAACCACGGTCGGCCTGGAAATCCCCAACGAAAACCGGGAAATCGTTCAGCTCGCCGAATGCTTCAAGTCTCCTACCTATGACAAGGCCGGTTCACCCCTGACCCTGGCGCTGGGCAAGGATATCAATGGCCAGGTGGCGGTGGCCGATCTGGCCAAGATGCCCCACCTGCTGGTGGCAGGCACTACCGGCTCGGGTAAATCAGTGGCGATTAACGCCATGATCCTCTCGCTACTCTACAACGCCAGTCCGCGCGACGTGCGAATGATCATGGTCGACCCGAAGATGCTGGAGCTTTCAGTGTACGAGGGGATCCCGCACCTGCTGGCCCCGGTAGTCACCGACATGAAGGATGCCTCCAACGCATTGCGCTGGTGTGTGGCGGAGATGGAGCGCCGCTATAAATTGATGGCATCCCTCGGGGTGCGAAACATCAATGGCTACAATCGCAAGGTACGTGAGGCGATAGAGGCCAGACAGCCCATCAAGGATCCGACCTGGCAGCCCCTGGTGCCGGATGCGCCGGAACTGGAGGAGCAGCGCCCCGATCTTGAACCGCTTCCCTACATTGTTGTCGTGGTCGACGAACTGGCCGATATGATGATGGTCGTAGGAAAAAAGGTGGAGGAGTTGATCGCCCGCCTGGCCCAGAAGGCGAGGGCCGCCGGTGTCCACCTGATACTCGCTACCCAGCGGCCTTCGGTGGATGTTTTGACCGGCCTTATCAAGGCCAATATCCCCACGCGAATCGCCTTCCAGGTTTCGTCGCGCATCGATTCGCGCACTATCCTGGACCAGATGGGCGCTGAGGCCCTGCTGGGACACGGTGATATGCTCTATCTGCCACCGGGGCAGGCGGTGCCAACCCGCGTACACGGGGCCTTCGTGGATGATCACGAAGTCCACAATGTGGTCGAGGACCTGAAAAGGCGCGGCGAGCCGAATTACCTGGACGAGATCCTTGAAGGCAACAGCGGCGGCGCGGAGATACTGCTTCCCGGTGAAAAAAGTAGTGGCGGCGGTGGTGATGAATCGGACCCGCTCTACGACGAGGCGGTCCAGATTGTTGCCGAGACGCGTCGGGCCTCGATTTCCGGTGTGCAGCGGCGGCTGAAAATCGGTTATAACCGTGCCGCCCGGATGGTCGAGGATATGGAGCGGGCCGGTATCGTCGGACCACTGCAGTCCAACGGCTCCCGCGAGGTGCTCGCGCCACCGCCACCCGAAAAGTAGCTACACAACGCCCGTGGCCCTTCACAACCTAGAGACACCCATAATGCGACCTTTAACAAACCTCCTGCTTTCGATACCCCTGCTGGCCTTTGCCACCCTGGCGCAGGGCGGCGAAGGACAGCAGCATCTGGAATCCTTTCTGAGCGGCCTCGATACGATGCGTGCGGAATTCGTCCAGACCCTGGTGGAGGCCGACGGCAGCATTGTCGAGGAGAGCCAGGGGGAGCTGTTGGTCAAGCGGCCGGGCCGCTTCCGGCTGGAGTACCTGAAGCCCTACCGGCAAACCTATGTGGCCGATGGCGAACGGTTCTGGATGTATGATCACGATCTGGAACAGGTCTCCGTCCGCGAACAGGGCGACACGCTGGGTGATACCCCGGCGATGCTGCTTTCCGGCACCCGCCCGATTGACGAAGGTTTCGAAATCAAGGAATTAGGCTATCACGAAGGTTTCACCTGGCTGGAACTGCGCCCCAAGGGTGGCGATGCCACCTTTGAGTCGATACGCCTCGCCCTCGAACCGAACCTGCTTCGGGCCATGGAGATGGTCGACGGGCTCGGCCAGATCACCCGGCTCTACTTCAACACCGTGGAACGCAATCCGGGCATCAGGCCCGCCGCCTTCGATTTCCAGCCGCCGGAGGGCGTGGACGTCGTTGGCGAGGGCTACTAGACCAATCACCGCAGAGACGCGGAGAACGCAGAGAAAGCAGTTCCTGTAAGGGCGTCGAACGGTTATCAATCAGCTAGCTCTAACAGGGTCGGTTCTAGTTTTATGAAATTTCATCCTCTGCGTACTCTGCGGTAAATAATCCGGGCCAACCAGTGACGGACCTGTTTGAAAACGGCATGGGCGATCATGAAACGGAACCGCTGAGACCGCTGGCGGATCGGATGCGCCCGCGTAGCCCCGATGAGTTCTTTGGACAGGCTCATCTGCTTGGGCCGGGCAAGCCGCTGCGTACCGCCATCGAATCGGGCAATCTGCACTCCATGATCCTCTGGGGGCCGCCGGGAACCGGTAAGACCACCCTGGCGCGCATGGCGGCCGGCCGCGCCCGGGCACTTTTCCTCTCCCTCTCGGCCGTGCTCTCAGGAGTCAAGGATATTCGTGCTGCGGTCGAGAAGGCCCGGGAGTTCCAGGCAAGGGAGGGAAGGGGAGCCGTGCTGTTCGTCGACGAGGTACACCGCTTCAACAAGGCCCAGCAGGATGCCTTTCTGCCCTACGTCGAGGACGGCACCGTTACCTTTATTGGCGCCACGACCGAAAATCCCTCGTTCGAACTCAACAACGCGCTCCTCTCCCGGGCCCGTGTCTATGTGCTGAAGACGCTCGGGGCTGCGGACATTCGGACGATTGTCGACCGTGCCCTGGATGAGCCCGAAAGGGGACTCGGAGCGCGCCACCTCGCTCTGGATCCGGCGCTCCGGGACTACCTGGCGGAAGTGGCGGACGGCGATGCCCGGCGGGCGTTGAATCTACTGGAGATCGCTGCGGATCTCGCCGAGCCGGAGGCCGGTCGGGAAGTCATCAGTGAAGCGGTCCTCAAGGAGGTGTTGGCCGGTGGTGTGCGCCGTTTCGATAAAGGCGGCGAGGCCTTTTACGATCAGATTTCGGCTCTGCATAAATCGGTTCGTGGTTCATCGCCTGACGGGGCGCTCTACTGGTTTGCGCGCATGCTGGACGGGGGCTGCGATCCGCTCTATATCGCCCGTCGCGTGGTGCGGATGGCCTCGGAGGAGATCGGCAATGCCGATCCCCGGGCCATGGAAATCGCCCTGAATGCCTGGGACGTCCAGGAGCGCCTGGGCAGCCCGGAAGGGGAGCTGGCGATCGCCCAGGCCATCCTGTATCTGGCCGCCGCCCCGAAGAGCAATGCGGTCTACAAGGCCTTCAACACGGCCATGGAAGAGGTAAAGCAGCACGGCTCGCTGGAGGTGCCGATCCATCTGCGCAACGCCCCCACCAAGCTCATGAAGGAACTGGGCTACGGACGTAAATACCGCTATGCCCATGACGAGCCGGACGCCTATGCCGCAGGCGAACACTACTTTCCCGAGGAACTTCCCGAGCGGCACTATTACCAGCCAGCACCCCGCGGCCTGGAGATCAAGATCGGCGAGAAACTGGCCCATCTGGCGGAGTTGGATCGCAAGGCGCGAAAGAAAGATTAACCACGGGGACACGGGGAACACGGGGGATTTATTGGGCAGGCACCGCGAAGCGTTCCCGGTCTGGAGGCGCATTGGCCCTGCCGGGAACACAGGGATGGCCCTGCGGGCCGTTTTCGGCCGGAGGGCCGGCTTCCTGCACCGGCGGAGGTTCTACGCCGGTAGGAGGCCACCCCGTGGCCAAACACGGCGAAGCCGTCATCGCCGTGGGCTCGCCCTCGTGGATTGTCTTCCCAGTGTTCCCAGTGCACCCCGTGGTGAAACTTACAACGCGACCTCTTCTATGGCCATGGCCTCCGGCTCCGGCTGCTCCCGGTAGTTCGCGAGAAGCTGGCGCGCCACGGCTTCCCAGTGGGACTGGCCCTTTTCGATCACTTTCAGGAGGGGTTCGATACGCCCCTTGTTCAACCAGGTGGCGTTGGCATTGCGCAGAGAGGGGAAAAGTTCACGGCGGATGCCGGACAGATTGGCCATGTAAAAGTGCAGGGCGGCGGGGTTGTCCCGCTCCAGCAGACGGGGGAGGGTCACCAGGGTATCCGCCAGGTGGTCCCGCACCGACCGGGCAATCAGTTCGAAGCGGGTGCGACCGCTTTCGGCCAGCATCTCCTCCCACTCCCTCCCCAGGCGTTTCCCGGCTTCGATTTCGCCGAGTTCGTGGAGGATCAGCGTTTCGATTTCATCATCCGTGAGCCGATCGAGCCCCTTTTCGACATTATCGTCCAGTCGATAGGCCTGAATCAGATGCGCCATCGGGTGCTCATAGTCCTTGCGCCACTGCCACTCTTCGACTTTTTCCCAAATCGTGCGCCGCAGTGACTCCCGGCGGACGAAAACGCTGCCTTCCCGGGTCATGGCCGGCGGCGCGGTGATGTCTCTGGCCCGTTCACGACCGGCGATGTAGATCGTGCGTTCATCGAGGGTCTCGCGGCGCTCCAGGTCGGCGAGAAAAAAGTGCGGTTTCCGCCAGGTGCCGATGCCACCCGAATAGACCATGCCGAGTTCGGAAAGCCTGTTGTTGATCTCTTGGTCGGCAAAGGGGTCAAACTCCTCCCCGTCTATCGATACAGGCGCGTACTCCTGGCCTTCGAGGGTTTCCCAGTGGGCTTCCCGGGCCATCACCCAGGCGCCCAACGCCTCTTTGGGAAGGGGATCCGCGTAACCATAGGCCTGCTCCCAGCGGAATAACTCACGCATTTTCAGCAAATAGATGCAGATCGTGTATTCACGGGCATAGAGGGCGTCGGAGATGTCACAATTGTGCTGCACGGTCGCTACAAGGGCGTGCAGCATCTCGTCGCTGGCGGTTACCATGATGGACTCCATATCGCCTGGAGAGGTTGCCTCCAGATAAATGTTGAGTAAAATACTAAACTATCAATGGCGGTAGCGCTAGCGTTTGCATCCCGGCTGCCTCTGTGCGGCCACCAACCAGGAGATTCCCCGTGCGCGTCAAGAGTAAATGGCACAACAAAAAGCGTGAGAAGTCCATTGAGGAGATTGCCGGCGTGGTCGCATTCAACGGCTGGCGAATCGCCCAGGACAGCGTCAACAAGATGTACAGTGACGGTTTCAATTTCCGCTCCAATGAACAGCTTTTGGATACTATCGGTGAGTTCCTCGGTTTTTTTATCATCATGGCCGATCACTGGGTCGTCGAGCGTGTTTCCGATGACGCTGAGCGCCAGCGCTTCACCAATGCCCTGGCACTGAAGCTAGTCGATACCATGAATGAAAACCGGGTCGAGGAGCTCGGTCCGGGCGACTACCGGGAAGAATTCCTCGAGCGGCTCAATGCGCGCCTGTCCGACTACTCCCAATACAAGGTCATCGACGGCGAGCCGAGCTATCCACTTCTGCGCCTGTTCGGAAGCCATGTCGAGTCTGTAATGGGTGCCGATAACAAATGGGTCCAGGAGCAGGTGATGGAAGTAGAGACCCCGGCCGCGCTGAAAAGGTTGCGTACCGCCTTCGAGGGGCCGTTCGGCTGATCGCATCGCAGATACGGGATTCGAGATGCAAGATTCGAGGTGCACTGCGCTTTATTTGGATCCCGCCCCTAAAGCACCGATCAGATACCTGTGGGGCGAGGTGCAAATCATTGATTTCGGGGACGCCATGAATACATCCCTGTAGGCTCGACGGCCGCATCCCTCGACAAGTGTGCTCCTGCATTGTCTAACACCGCCGTCCCTGGCGGCGTGCGGCCGACGCCTCAAAATCAATGACTTGCACCCCGCTCGGGATTTATCTGTTTAGTGTTCTAGTGGTCCATGCATTTGCCCGACCTGCGGGCGCCCGGTACGATTGCGGGGTCTACTCCATGAGGGCGTCCGATGCGAGGCCGTTTCATTACCCTGGAAGGTTCCGAAGGTAGCGGTAAAAGTACCAATCTGGCCTATGTTCGTCAGCGGTTGGAGGAGGCCGGTATCGACGTGGAAGTGACCCGTGAGCCCGGAGGCACGCCTCTTGGCGAGTCCATCCGTGACCTGTTGCTCGATCACCGCAATTCCGACATGGGTACCGATACCGAATTACTGCTGATATTCGCTGCCCGGGCCCAACACCTGCATGAACGGATCCTTCCCGCGCTCGATACGGGACACTGGGTGCTTTGTGATCGATTCACCGATGCCACCTATGCCTATCAGGGGGCTGGCCGCGGTGTTCCCGATGAGCGTATCGCTACGCTGGAATCCTTTGTTCAGGCGGGGCTTCAGCCCGATCTGACCCTATACCTCGACGTACCTGTCGAGGTGGGGCTGGCGCGAGCCGGCGCGCGCAGCGAACCCGATCGCTTCGAGCGTGAGGCGGTCGCGTTTTTCGAAAGGGTACGTGAAGGCTATCGGCGTCGCGCTTCGGCGTACCCCGAACGGATCCGGGTTATCGATGCATCCGGCCCACTCGAATCGGTCCAGAGGGTAATCGGTGTCGTTCTGGATGAGTATTTGGCAGGGCATGCCGCGTGAATGCTGCCCCTCTGAAGCCATATCCGTGGCAAATTGCCATCTGGCAGGAGCTGGTACGGCGCCAGCGTGCCGATCGTCTGCCCCACGCATTGCTGCTGACCGGTCCACAGGGGATCGGCAAACGCTCGCTGGCCGCGGCGTTGGCCCAGGCCCTGCTTTGTGAGCAGCCCGGCGAAGATGGAACGGCTTGCGGTCGGTGCCGCGGCTGTACGCTTTATGCGGCGGGCAGTCACCCGGACTTCCTGATGGTGGAGCCGCTGGAGGAGGGCAAGGCCATAACCGTGGATCGGGTCCGAAGGGTAGTGGCATTTCAGGGTTTGAAGGGACAGTACGGCAACCGGCGGGTGGCCATTGTTTCCCCCGCGGATCGGCTCAACGTGAATGCCGCCAACGCCCTGCTGAAAACCCTTGAGGAACCCACTGAGGATACGCTCCTGTTGCTGTGCAGCGCCAGGCCAGCGGCCCTTTTGCCCACCATCCGCAGCCGTTGTCAGCAGGTCCCGCTGCCGCCCGCGACACTTGCGCAAGCGGGTGAATGGCTCCAGGCCCGCGTCGAGGAGGCGGGTGCTGCCGCGGATTTGCTGACGATGAGTGGAGGGGCACCCCTGGCGGCTCTGGAGCTGGCCAGTGGCGAGCAGTTGGCCATACGCGAATCCGTTATCGGCGCATTGCAGGCCCTCAGCGAACGGCGGGAACTGCCTCTCGAAGTCTCCGAACGCTGGTTCAAGGGAGGCGCGGAACCGGTACTTCGCTGGCAGTCGAGCTGTCTGGCCGATCTGATCCGCCTGCGGTCGGCTCCACAGAGTGCGCGGCTCTCCAATCCCGACCTGCGCGGGCGTTTGCAACCCCTTGCCGAACAGGTAGACTTGGAAGCACTTTATCGGTTGCTGGACCGCACCCAGCAGGGAGTGCAGCAGGTTCAGCGCCAGGTGAACGCGCAGCTGCTGCTGGAAGAGATCGTCATAACCTGGGCACGCTATTTTCGTGCTGTGCACCGGTAGAATGCGAACGAAGCCATACCTGAAGTATCTATTGGGTTCTTTGTGCCTTTGCGGCTAACAGTTGATATTGAGACGAGGCGGACATGATCCCTGGTGGAGGCCGACAAGGCATTCTTTCGCTGGCCATTAAAGATAAAAGCGCGCTGTATGCCGCTTATATGCCATTTGTTATAAACGGTGGCCTGTTTATCCCCACCGAGAAGGACTATCAGCTTGGGGATGAGGTTTTCATGCTCCTGACCCTGATGGATGAAGCGGAAAAACTGCCCATCGCCGGCAAGGTCGTCTGGGTCACGCCAAAAGGTGCCCAAGGCAACCGTGCCGCCGGCATTGGTGTGCAATTCAGTGAGCAGGATAAAGGCACGGTGCGCAGCAAGGTCGAAACCTACCTGGCCGGGGCCCTGAAGTCGGAACGCCAAACCCATACGATGTAAGATTCTCCCAAGGATGACCCCGGTTATCCACCGCAAAAGGCACGCCCCCTTCCTCCGGTATCTTTGCGGTGCAGGGAAAATACCAGCGAATTCTATGCATTCAAAACTCGTCGATTCACACTGTCATCTTGATCGTCTCGATCTCCAACCTTTCGGCGGCAGCCTGGACGGAGTCATCGAAGCGGCGGCCGAAAATGGCGTCGTCTCCCTCCTGTGCGTCGGCATCAGCCGTGACAGCCTTCCCGACGTTCTTGAGATCGCCCGCCGCTACCCGAATGTCTCGGCGTCGGTGGGCGTGCATCCCAATGAAGAGGAAGATGCACTGGACGAGGATGAACTACTGCGGCTGTCCGATGTCCCGGACGTGGTGGCCATCGGGGAGACGGGGCTGGATTATTTCCGCAGTGAAGGCGATCTGGAATGGCAACGGGCCCGGTTCCGTACCCACATTCGTGCCGCGCGACGTGCCGGAAAACCGCTCATTGTCCATTCCCGTGAGGCGCGCGAGGACACCATTCGGATCATGCAGGAGGAGAGGGCAGACGAAGCCGGTGGCATCATGCACTGCTTTGTCGAGGATTGGGAAACCGCCCGGCGGGCCATCGAACTCGGTTTCTATATCTCTTTTTCCGGGATCATCACCTTCAACAGCGCCCGGGAACTGAGGGAAGTGGCGAAGCAGGTGCCCGATGACCGCCTGCTGGTCGAAACCGACTCGCCCTATCTGGCCCCGGTGCCGAAACGTGGAAAGCCGAATTATCCCGCTTACGTGCTGCATGTGGCCGAGCGGATTGCCAAGGAGCGCGGCGTGGATTTGGAGAGTGTGGCGCGCCGGACTACGGAGAATTACCGCCGACTGTTTCCCAGTGCCGGCTAAAGGATGCAGCCGCCGGTATCCAGGTAATCCGACTAAGAACAGAGGCACATCCCGCCAGGGGGCATATCCCCGTGGCGAATTTCCCCACGGAGATATCGTGCCGGGGCGGCTTTTCCGGGGAAACGGAGAAGCCTCCCGGGTTTTGTCTTCCCACAATCAGGAAAAAATCAAGTGGTTTTGGCCTGTTTAACGGCCATCAGACCGCCGTCGAGGACGTAGGCGTTGAAGCCTCGCTCACTGAGGAGATAGGCGGCCGAGGAACTGCGCCGTCCGGTATCGCAGTAAACGATATAGGTTTTTCCCGGGTCGAGGCTCTTCGCCTTGATACGCAACAGGTAAAAAGGAATATTGAGGCTGTTCGGAAGGCTCGCGTTCCGATGCTCGCTGTCGAGACGAACGTCAAGAAACAGGGCGCCGTTTTTCAGCATGGCCTGGGCCTTCTGACAGTCAACCGTCCGCAGGACCGGTGATTTGAGCAGCTTTCCAAAATGCTCTTTGGCCAGCCGCATCAGTGAACCGTCGGTCAGCATGGTGATGTTGGCGTTACGTCTGGAATTGGAGATCAGCGCCTCTTCTCCGAATCCCTGACCGGGCCCCAAATTTGCCAGCTTGATGATATTGCCGCTTTTTGCCGAGGTATGGGTCACGATGGCGCGGCCGGATTGGAGATGATAATAATAATCCCCCTCGTCACCCTGTTGGATGACCACATCACCGGCACGGACGGATATCGGCTCCATATGCATGAATACGGCCTGAATATTGGTCGGTGGAATGCGATGGAAAATACTGGAGCGCAGCATCTGGGTCATCCAGTCTCGATCCTTCTTATCCGCGATGACACCTTTCTCAGCACTCTTGGCGGCATCGATCTCGCTGACCATATACCCGGCGTTTTGATCCCACGTGAGCAGGATATCCAGCAGATCATTATCGATCCGGCAGAAGCGGATATCGGTGCGGGTGGTTACCGTAGCCAAACGGGGGTTGTGGTGGTCCAGCGGATAACGCGCCTGGGGTGTATTGGCCGCTATCACTTTCTCAGAGCCGGCTGCGGCGAGCTGCACTTCTCCCGAGAGCAGGTAAAACGACTGGTTGATCGTATCGCCTGTTTTAAAAAGGACCCGCCCCTTGGAAAGCTTCTCGATAACGGCTTTCTTCGACACGTCGATGAGGTTTTCATGCGTCAATTCCGCAAGGGGAATAAAGCGCCTCAACTCCTGGGCATTGACGTGTGTGCTCTCGCTCATCTTTGAAGAATCGGCTGGTCAAGGGGGCCGGCATAAATCGGAGAGCCGGGATGCTGGACGGGGCTGATGCTAACACCTGCCATCGCACCTCACAACGAGACATGGGCAAAGGGGCTCGGCCTCATCGGCATTCGGTGATCCACTTCAAGGTTTGGTTAATCGCTTCCAGTGGCGTATAAAAATGCGGGGACAGACGTATTCCCCCGCCTCGACGGGCGCAAAAGACGCCTTGCCGGCTCAGGACATCATGGATCACTTCATCCGATAGCCGACGGTGGCGAAAGGTCAAGATTCCGGAGCGCCGTTCCGAACGGAGATCCGACAGGATTTCGATATCCGGTATCGCCTGAAGACCGGTCACCAGTCGATTCATTCGCCTGTGGATGGATTCCTCCACGGCGGGGATCCCGATCTCCAGAAGCAGTGAAAGGCTGGCGTGCAGCCCATGAACCCCCAGCATGTTGGGGCTGCCGCATTCGAAACGGCGGGCACTTTCCGCCGCTTTCCACTCCTGGCGATCGAATTCACCGATGGCTTCGAGCATATGCCAGCCATATTGCATCAGTTTCAGGCGGGGTCGAATCTCCGAACGGCAATAGAACACCCCGAGCCCTTCGGGACCCAGCATCCACTTGTGCCCATCGGCGGCCAGGAAATCAGCATGGATTGCCTGAACGTCCATCGGCAGCGCGCCGACGCTCTGAATCGCGTCGACACAGAACAGGACCTCCCGTTCGCGGCAGAAGCGGCCGATTCGGGCCAGATCCATCCGCAGTCCGCTGGCGTACTGAACGGAACTGACCGCCACCAGCCGGGTGGAGCCGTCCGTTTCGGCCATAATCGCCTCTTCGGGAGAGGCATGCTGGTCGAGTCTGGCCTTTCGGACCGAAACACCCTGGTCCTGCAGCGATTCCCAAACCACCCGATTGGAAGGGAATTCCTGATCGGTGATAACGACGGAGTCTCCGGCCCGCCAGTCGAGACCATAAGCCACGAAGGAAAGGGCTTCGGAGGTGTTTTTAACCAGCGCAATATCCTCGACTGCCGGCGCATGGATCAGCCTGCGCAGTTGCTCCCGCAGCTGCTCTTCGGTTTTCAGCCAGCGTGGATAGCCGAGTGAACCCTGGGTTCCGTTTTCCTCGGCGAATGCCTTCAATGCCTCGACGGTACGGCGGGGCCAGGGCGAAACGGCGGCATGGTTGAGATGAATGAAGCCCTCTTTGAGGGGGAACTCCTGTTCGGTCATGTTTTTTGCCAGCTTGTCGAATAGACATCTACCTTAGCGCGTGGAGAACAGCTTTTTCCATCAGGTGACCCAGAGGGGCAGGGCAACCGTACATTGAAGCGAGTGATGCACCGATACGTGTTGGGAAATGGTATCCACCTATAGTCCCTTCTTCCTCAGGGAGAAGGTTAGGATGAGGGGAGTAACGGGCACCATTTCGGAACTTCTATCTAGCTTGTGAGATGGTTTACCCTGCCCGGAGGGGCTAAACGGTTGACGGCGTATTCGGTGTTCTCTGGTTGTGACAACACAGGTATTCTGCAGTGTCGACGGGCCGAGTTGAAATTCACTGTCCCGCTGCTTTGCTTAGGGGGGACCTTGCAGCAACATCCCGCGTTTACTGATAACGAACCGGAGAGCCTATGGACACTGCATTCATGCCGAAGGAAGGGCTGGATGACCTGATCAGGCAGCTAGCCGATTCGGGTTATCGTGTGTTCGGGCCGACGGTCCGGGCCGGGGCCGTGGTTTTCGATCGGGTCGATTCTGCGGCGCAGCTGCCGGTAGGGCTGGCGAGCGTTCAGGAGCCGGGCCGCTACCGGCTGGAGGAAAGCGGCAACCGCCGGTTCTTCGACTTCGTCAATGGTCATGAATCGCTCAAGCGTTTCACCTTCGCTTCTCAGGAAAAACTGTGGTCCTTTTCTGCCGATGGGACCTTCCAGTCCGGTCTGTCCGAATCCCCCAGAACCGCAGTCATCGGGGCAAGGGCCTGTGACATCGCGGGGATGAAGGTCCAGGACCGGACTTTCCTGAAAGGGAAACACTCGCCCCATACGGACCCTTACTACGCCGATCGACGGAGAAACCTGTTTGTAGTTGCGGTTAATTGCACTGTTTGCGTCAGCACCTGCTTCTGCGCCTCCCAAAACGCCGGGCCCATGGCAGAAGACGGTTTCGATATCTCATTAACAGAGCTGGAGGACGGGTTCGTAGTGGAGACCGGCAGTGCCGCGGGTGAGGCCATTGCAGCAAAGCTGGACCTGATACCACCCAAAGGTGCCAGGGAGCGCGCCGAAGAGTCCATCAAGGCCTGTGCCCAAGCCCAGGTGCGCTATATCGATAATGACGGTATCTATGAATTGCTTTTCAATAATCTGGAGCATCCCCGTTGGGATGATGTCGCCGAACGCTGTCTCTCCTGTGCCAATTGCGTGATGGTGTGTCCCACCTGTTTTTGCCACCGTGAAGTGGAAGTGCCCTCTATGGACGGTACCGGCAGTGATCACGTTCGGCAGTGGGATGCCTGTTTTACCCTCGAACACGGAAGTACTCACGGCAGACACCTTCGGCCCGAGGTACGTCAACGTTACCGGCAGTGGCTCACGCACAAGGTGGGGGCGTGGTGGGAACAGTTCGAAACCTCGGGGTGTGTCGGTTGCGGCCGCTGCATCACCTGGTGTCCCACCGGGATTGATCTGACCGAAGAGATCGCCGCCATCAGGGATCAACCGGGGGAGAAGGCATCGTGAGTGCACTACCGAGCAACAATCCTTATCTGCCGATGGTCGCCGAAGTGGTGGACCAGATGGAGGAGGCACCCGATATCGTCACATTGCGCCTGCGCCTGACGGAGCCGCATGAGCGGGATGCCTATCGCTTCGAGCCTGGCCAGTTCAACATGTTGTATTTGGGACGGGTAGGGGAGGTCCCCATTTCCATTTCATCGGATCCGGCCGAGCCGGAGCTCATCGACCACACCATTCGCGCAGTAGGGCGCGTGACCGAGGGCCTGGTCCGACTTCGCGAGGGTGACAAGGTAGGGCTGCGCGGTCCTTTCGGTACCGGCTGGCCGATGCAAAAGGCGAAAGACCGGAATCTGCTGGTGATTACCGGCGGTATCGGCTGTGCTCCGACCGCCTCGGTGGTGGGCTATGCCCATGAACGCCGTGATCAGTACGGAAAGGTCACGGTGCTGCATGGTGTTCGCCAGCCGCGGGATCTGATCTACGGCAATCGATTCGATGCCTGGTGCGATGCGAAAGACACGCAGTGCCTGTTCGCTTCCCAGGAGTCGGGCCCGAACTGGAAATGGCACCTCGGACTGGTCACCGAACTACTCGACCAGGTCGAGCCTGAGGCTATCGAGGGAATGATCATGATGTGCGGCCCTGAGCCGATGATGCGTGCCGTAGCCGAGGAGTTGTTGAGGCGGGGGCGGCCCATCGATGATATTTATCTGTCGATGGAGCGGAGTATGCAGTGCGGTCTGGGACATTGCGGGCATTGCCAGTACGGGCCCGATTTCATCTGCAAGGATGGTCCCGTTTTTCCTTATGCACGGGTCCGTAAACTGATGAAGGTCAAGGGATACTGAACAATGGAGAAGCCGAAGATCTCCGTTCACAAGTTTTCTTCCTGTGACGGTTGCCAGGTTCAGATATTGAGCCTCGAGGAAGAACTGCTGCAGCTGGCCGACCGGGTGGATATCGCCTTCTTCGCCGAGGCCACCAGCCGTATGAATCCGGGTCCGTACGACGTCTCTTTCGTCGAAGGTTCGGTTTCCACTCCGCATGAGATAGAGCGAATCCAGCATGTTCGGGATATCAGCAAGGTCGTGGTTTCCATCGGTGCCTGCGGTCAGTCCGGTGGTCTTCAGGCACTGCGAAATTGGGGGGATCTCACCTACTACCTCAATGACTTCTATACCGAACCCGAGCACATCGACGCGCTGCCGCAGTCCACGGCTTTTCATGACCACATTGATGTGGACTGGGAGGTGCCCGGTTGCCCGCCGGACCAGGGGCAACTCAAATATGTCATCAATAGTCTGCTGTCGGGCGCCAAGCCGAACCTGCCCAGTGAAGCGGTGTGCCTGCAGTGCAAACGCGACGGCAATGTCTGCGTGCTGGTCTCGCAGGAACAGCCCTGTATGGGGCCGATTACGCGCACTGGCTGCGGTGCACTCTGCCCCCATCAAGAGCGGGACTGCTACGGCTGCTTCGGACCCCAGGGGGGAGGCAATATCGATGCCCTCGGCCGCCGCTTCAATGGCGCCGGACTGACGCCGACCGATGTGGTGAGTCGACTGCGACTAATCTACAGCTGGGCCGAACCTTTCCGGGAGGCATCCCGGAGATGGGAGCAGGGGGCTCAAGGTGCACCGCTGCCGCCGCAACCCCATAAACATGGAGGGATGAGATCGTGAGCGAGCGAAAGATCGAAGTCCCCGTTCTGGCGAGGGTCGAGGGGGAGGGTGCACTCCATGTCAAAATCCGTGACGGTCAGGTCGAGGATCTGAGGCTGCGCATCTTCGAGCCGCCGCGCTTTTTCGAGACCTTTCTTCAGCAGCGGGACTGGTGGGAAATTCCCGATATCACCTCACGCATTTGCGGTATCTGTCCAGTGGCCTACCAGCTTAGCTCTTCCCAGGCCATTGAAGCCGCGTTTGGCGCGGTACTGACCCCGGAGATCCGTGCTCTTCGCCGTCTCTACTATTGCGGGGAGTGGATCGAGAGCCATGCGCTGCATATTCATCTGTTGGCGGCGCCCGATTTTTTCGGATTCCCGGATGCCATGTCGCTGGCAAAATCTCACCCCGCAGAGGTCCGCCGTGGTCTGCATCTCCAGGGCCTGGGCAATGACCTGGTCAAGATGTTCGGCGGCCGGGCCGTCAACCCGGTGGGTGCACGGCCGGGCGGCTTCTATCGGGCGCCCTCGTACTCGGAAGTACGCGCCATGCTGGAGCGCTTCCGTGCGGCTCAGGACGATGCAGCGGAACTCATTGCCTGGACTGCCAAGTTCAACTTTCCCGATATTCAGCGGGACGCCCCCCGGGTAAGCCTTCGCCACCACAGTGAGTACCCCATGGCGCAGGGTAATATCCTTGCCAGTACAGGGCTGGAAATCGATGTTGCGGACTTCGAGCATCACTATCGGGAATTCCAGGTCCCGCACTCCACGGCCCTGCACGCCCATCTAGACGGCAAACCCTATTGGGTCGGTCCGTTGCCGCGACTCAATAACAACCTGGACAGACTGCCGGATGCTACGGCCCACCTCCTGGAGAAGACCGGCATCCGGTTTCCGAGCAACAATCCCTTTCACAGTGCTGTGGCGCGGGCGGTGGAAATACATATCGCCATCGAAGAGGCCATCCGCATCCTGGCAGCCTATCTCAAGCAACCCCTGCCCAAGCCGTATGTGAACATCGTACCGAAAGAGGGCGAGGGGGCTGGTTGCACAGAAGCCCCGCGGGGACTTCTCTGGCACCGATATCGATTCAATGCCGAAGGCAAGGTGGTCAAGGCGGTGATTACCCCGCCCACCAGCCAGAACCAGGCGCACATGGAAAACGATCTGCGTCAGAGTGTGCTGGAATCTCTGGACCTGGATGATGGCGCGTTGCAGGCGCATCTGGAGGCAGGGGTCAGGAACTACGATCCCTGCATCTCCTGTTCGACCCACTTCTTGAAGACGACCATCGATCGCGGCGACTGAACTGACCGCCACCGAAACGATCGGCAGCGGCTGTATCTTCTAACCTTGCGCCGTTCACCTCCGCCGGAGAATGAACACCCCTGCACAAATCACCATGGAGATGGATACCAGTACAGCAATCACCAGTATGTCCGGGGATAGCTGGTCGCTCCAGAGCAGTGGCAGACTGCTTAAAACCACGAGGGGCCAGACAAAGGTGAACGCCACGTATTTGACGGGATTCACGGCGGGATCCCGTAAAAAGGTGGACTGCACCATCGGGCCAATGGCAGCGACCACAATGGCTCCTAGCCACACAATGTCCATTATCATTGCCCCAAACTCCCTGTCGTTGGTAGGCAGGCCGTGAACGCCAGGGGCCTGCTTAAACGATTCTAGACCGGACTGATGCAAGGTACGTTCCGAAATACTCCGTACTTGAACGGATGGCCCATACCCGAGTTCAACGTCTAGAAATAAGGAAGGGAAACCAAATGGAGGCAGCCATGGACTGGAATCAGATCGAGGGCAACTGGAAGCAATGGAAAGGACGCGCAAAGGAGCAGTGGGGCAAGCTGACCGATGATGATCTCGATCGCATCGAAGGCAAACGTGACCGTCTGGTCGGCTATCTCCAGGAGCGCTATGGCATCGCCAGGGATGATGCCGAGAAAAAGGCCGACGAGTTTCAGCGGAAGCATTGACCTCGTAAGGCACTACAGTTCCGCCCGGGCAAATAGCGGGCGGACCTTTAGCTGTTCAAAATGCCGTCGGGAGAGTTAGCACTGCTCCCAAGGAAGGTTTTCGAAACGCCAACCACCCACACTGCTCCGGTGATGGTGCTCATCCAGTTCCCCTTCAAAGCCGTCCAGCACGTTGTAGACCTGTGGGAGCCCCGCCTGGACCAGCGCCTTGCCCGCCTCGAGCGAACGTTTGCCACTTCGGCAGATGAGAATCACGGGGGCGCACATACTGTCCGCCTCACAGATTACCCCTCCCAGCATCAGGGCCTTTACCTGTCTGACGAAGTTTGGATTGATGTCCCAATCCGGTTCGTCAATCCAGGCAATGTGAATGGCACCGACCGGATGGCCGACGAAGAGGAACTCCATGCTCGAACGAATATCGATGAGTACGGCCCGTGGTTCGTGCTGAAGCAGTTCATAGGCGCCGCTGGGCTTCAGATGGCGCAGTGAGGATTCCGGCATAATTGTTTAAGTCCATCAGTATATGTTATAAGTATATAGAATTCACTTGGCCCTAAACAAGGCTTGTTCGCAACTTTTTGTATTCACATCCAGGGAGCTTATGGGTTCTTCAGAGCAGTTCATCATCAGGAGTTTCACCAAGGACGGACAGCGATTCCGACCCAGCGACTGGGCACAACGCCTGGCATCTGTCGCCGGCCTTACAGATTCAGGGGGCCGTATTCGATTCAATCCCAAAGTTCGCGTGATCACCATCGACGGTGCCAACTGCGTGCTGGTGGACGTCAGTCTGGAACAGAATGAGCCGATGCTGTTGAAGTTTCTGCTGGATTTCGCCAGAACCAACAATCTGGTAACAGAAGAAGTACAGCCCCTTACAGCTGAAGCCTGCGGGCGGTAAAAGTACGAGGGTACCTTGGCTGTATTTGGAGTTGCGGACTGGACCACGGTGAGGCTGCAGGTCCCAGTCTGCATCTTCACGGTTCTCTAATTTTACATAATATACATTATGCGAACCACAGCATGCGACAAGGTGCAAGGTTCTGCCAGTCAAGTCCGGCCTATCGTTCATGGTTCATGGTAGGCTTTTCGGTCCCGAACCAGGAGGACGTAACCATGCGTATACTGCCGATCATTCTTGTCATCGCCGCCGTGTCCGGTTGCGCCTCTACTTCGTCATCGCAATTATACCGCCCCGCCAATTACTCCGGCCCCGCCTGGCAGCTACAAATCAATCAGGAAAACAAAGCGATTAAGGATGACATGGAACTCGTGATAAACGGGCAGTCTGTTGCCACGATCGCACTGTCCCTGGCGAATCGTTTTGAGCGGGTTCAAGGTGAGCATGGCGGGCGCCCGGTGGATTTTGCGTGCCGCTATCATACGGACGTGGGCACCACCAAACCCCAGTGCCAAGTGTATATAGATGGGAAACTTGCCGGCAATTTTTAGCCTGACATTACGAGCACACCCGCCGCTCCGGAGCCCGAATCAGTGACGAACTATCTCCCGGCTGCGCAGGACCGAGTGCGCCCCGTTTTTCCTAGTTCGAAATTCAAGGGGTGAATCGTTACGTTCTTCAGGAGCCCCGGCGACGCGGCAATCTCGGGGTTGGGAGTAGAGATTACTTCGTCGCCGGGGCTCCTCCTGAAGAACTTCCCTCCGCTGTCATTACGAGGAGCCCCAGCGACGACGTAATCTCCTGCTTCCAAACCCCAGATTGCCGCGTCGCTGAGGCTCCTCCTGATGAACTTGCCCCGCTGTCATTACGAGGAGCCCCGGCGACGAAGTAATCTCCTGCTCCCGAAGCCCCAGATTGCCGCGTCGCTGTGGCTCCTCGCAATGACGGCTAAAGGTTCGTCACCGATTCGGGCCTGCGCAGCAGGGGGTACGGCTCGCAATGACGGCTAACAGTTCGTCATTGATTCGGGGCCGCGCGCCGGCGGGTACGGCTCGCAATGACGGCTAACAGTTCGTCATTGATTCGGGCTGCGCAGCAGGGGGTACGGCTCGCAATGACGGCTAAAGGTTCATCACTGATTCGGGCCTGCGCAGCAGGGGGTA
>NZ_JAENYR010000016.1 GCF_016841685.1 Thiohalomonas denitrificans | reverse complement strand
GAGCCCCGGCGACGAAGTAATCTCCTGCTCCCAAAACCCCAGATTGCCGCGTCGCCGGGGCTCCTCGCAATGACGGCTGAATGTTCGTCACCGATTCGGGGCCGCGTAGCGGCGGGTACGGCTCGCAATGAAAGCGGCGGGGCAGGTCTCCAGGAGGTTGCTCATGAAGAACTCAACGGTCACCGCTTGAATTCCGAACCACGGAGCACACGGAGCACAAGGGGGAGAAAGAACCCGGACAACCCGTTTTACCCCGTGGTCCCCGCGTACCCCGTGGTTACCAGTTCGGCGCCTGCATTGAATAGCCGGGCCGGTCCATGACCGCACGATTACCGCCAAAGAGTGCCGGGCTGGTTTTTGAGGCAGATTACCCGCGCGTGCGCCTGACTGGTTACTGGATAACCACCGCCATTGGTTCCCTCGATGAACCAATGCCTTCGCCCGGCTGGTGGCCGGGCCGGGCGGTGACTATCGATGCCGGCGAATTGCGGGCGCTGGATACCGCCGGCGCCTGGCTGTTGGGAAAGTTGATCGGGGTGCTGGAAAGTCAGCAAAGGGAGTGGCGGCTCGAAAACCTGGAGGGGCATCGGCGGACACTGTTCGAACTGGTGCAGTCCCGGCAATCCGACATCCGCCCGGTGGAGCCGCCGAGACGTCAGGGCATGCTGGAGCAGGTCGGCCGGGCCAGCCACGACCATCTGAACGTGGCCAACGCACTGCTTGCTTTCATTGGGGAGTCCGCCTCCGTCCTCTTTAATCACCTGATTCGACCATGGCGCCTGCGCCTGCCGCTCATCCTGACGGAAGTGGAGGAAGCGGGTGTCCGTGCGGTGCCGATCGTGGCCCTGTTGTCTTTTCTTCTGGGGGTCACGCTGGCCTACCAGGGCAGCGTGCAGCTGCGGATCTATGGCGCCAATATCTATATCGTCGACCTCACTGCACTCACCATTTTCCGGGAGCTGGCCTCCTTGATGACTGCGGTTATTGTTGCGGGACGCACGGGTGCTGCCTACACCGCCGAAATCGGCACCATGAAGGTCACCGAGGAGCTGGATGCGCTACGCACGATTGGCATTCCCCCGTTCGATTTGCTGGTGCTGCCGCGGATTCTGGGGCTCATGATCACTCTGCCGCTGCTGACGCTGCTGGCCGACGTGACCGGGATTTTCGGCGCCATGCTGATGGCCAAGTCGCTGCTCGATATCAGCTTTCAATCGTTTCTCGATCGCATCCCCGAGGCCATTTCCATGGCCTCTTTTGTGCTGGGCCTCATCAAGGCGCCAGTGTTCGCGATGATCATCGCCGCTGTAGGCTGTTTTCAGGGTTTTCGGGTCACCGGAGCGGCCGACAGTGTCGGCCGCCAGACCACTCTCAGCGTTGTTCAGTCTATCTTTCTGGTAATCGTCGCCGATGCGGCGTTCTCGGTGCTTTTCAGCTGGTTCGGAATATAGTGACGGTTTACCGCAAGCAGGCAGGGAACGCGAAGAAACGGATGTTACGGGTCTCCCGCCACCACGTCGGCCGGTTTTTGCGATGATGAACGAAAACATCCTGGAGGTGCGCAATCTGCATACCTGCTTTGGTCGCGAATGTATCCACGAAGATCTCAACTTCGAGGTCCGGCGGGGGGAAATCTTCGCCATTGTGGGTGGCAGCGGCTCGGGCAAGACGGTGCTGCTGCGGGAGGCCCTGCTGCTGCAGGAACCGACTGCCGGGACCATCAAGGTCTTCGGTGAAACGCCGCGGCAGGTAGAAAAAAACGGTCTGCGACAACGAACCGGGGTTCTGTTTCAGCATGGCGCCCTGTTCAGCAGCCTGACTGTTCAACAGAACGTGGAGACTCCCATCATCGAACATACCACGCTGTCGCCCGGGCTTCGCCACGAACTCGGCTGTCTGAAGCTTGCCCTGGTGGGCCTGGCATCGGAGAACGGACGTAAGCTTCCGGCCCAGTTGAGTGGCGGTATGCTGAAGCGAGCGGCCCTGGCCCGTGCCCTGGCACTGGATCCGGAACTGCTGTTTCTCGATGAACCGACGGCCGGACTGGATCCGGCAAGCGCCGATGCATTGGACGACCTCATTTTACAGCTCCGCGACTCCCTGGGTCTTACCGTGGTGATGATTACCCACGATCTGGATACGCTCTGGCGGGCTGCGGATCGGGCCATCTTCCTGGGGGAGCGGCGGATTCTGGCAGGCGGGACCATGAAGCAGATAAGTGGGAGCGGGCACCCCCTGGTTAAGGCCTATTTCCAGGGTAACCGGGGTCGTGGCGCCAGGGAGGCCGCATGGAACCCCGGGTGAACTATGCACTGGTGGGACTGTTTGTCATCTTGCTGGGCGGCGGCATTGTCATCTCCACCCTGTGGTTTGCAGCGGGCGGCATTCAGCCGGAGATGCGCCGCTATCTTGCCTTTACCTCAGAGTCGGTCGACGGGCTGAACGTCGGCGCACCGGTCAGCTATCACGGCGTCAGTGTAGGTCGGGTGGCGGACATCAGCCTGGACCCGCAGGACCCGCAGCGGGTGCGGCTGCTACTGGAGGTCGTACAGGGCACGCCCGTGAAGGAGGATACCCGCGCCCTGATCGAATACCAGAGTTACGTAACCGGATTGAAGTTCGTCAACCTGACCGGAGGCAGTCCCCGGAGTCCGTCGCTTGCCCGCACTCCCGATGACCTTCCCTATCCGGTGATCCCCACCCGGGCCTCGCTGACTGCGAGCCTCGAGGAGCTTCTGCCGGAGCTGATGAAGCAGCTCAATATCGCTTCGTCCCATCTGGCGGGAATCACCGAGCGAACGGCCGCGCTGCTCAGTGACGACAATCTTCAGGCGGTCGACCGTACGCTCTCCAACCTGAATACCGTGACGGGCCAGCTCGCGGAACAGAGCCGAACCCTGGGGCGAACGCTCTCTCATGCGGAGCAGTTCACGGCGCGCGCGAACCAGGCTCTACCATCCCTGCTGGCCGAAACCCGACGGGCAATGGATGGTGCCCGGCAGGCCATGCAGACTATCGATCAGGCTGCCTCGGGGGTCGGCGAAACTACCGACAGTCTGCAGGCCGACCTCGCTCCCCGTGCCGAACGCCTGTTGGGAGACCTTTCGTCTTTCACCGAGACCCTGAGCAGCTTCACTGAGCGACTCGAACGGAGTCCCAACATGCTGCTGTTCGGTCGGGAGCGTACGCCCGGGCCCGGAGAGAGACCATGACCCGCCACGCCACCATACCCATGCTCCTCGCCCTGCTGCTGACCGGCTGCAGTGTGCCGACTCGCACTCCACCCACCATGACCTACACGCTAACGGTAGAGTCTGGAGCGCACTCACTGGAGGCCGATGGTCCGGTGATCGAGGTGGCAACACCGGTTGCCAATCCCGGATTTGCCAGCACGGGCATAGCGTATCGGGAACAGCCTTTCGAACTGGCTTATTTTGCGTTCAACGAATGGGCCGCACCGCCACCGAAAATGCTGCAGTCGCTGTTGGTCGAGGCACTGGAGGGTGGGGGTGTGTTCAGTGCGGTCGTGGACGGTTCTCAACGGCTGCGGGCCGATCGGCGTTTGCAGACGCGGCTGCTTTATCTGATCCACGACTTCAGCGGCGACATCAGTCGGCTCGAAATCGCGCTACGCGCCGTCGTCATCGATATGGCCAGTAGAGAGATCATTGTCACCCGTACATTGCGGACCTTCGAACCGGCGCCGACGGATAATGCGTATGGTGGAGTCGTGGCTGCCAACCGTGCCCTGGAGCGTCTGCTGCCCGAGGTCGTCCAGCTCTCATGGACGGGGCTGGAGCGCACGCAGAAGGCGGATTAACGGCTTCCGGCCCACACGAACCGATTAATCCGGGTGAATTGCCGGAATGTGAACTGATTCACGCTATACTCGTTCCTGCACCCCGGGCTGGGAGAAAACCGGAGCAGGTCATAAGGAACAGGCGGATAAAGGATTGTGGATGGAGATAGCAGGGGAGTGGGATCCCGGATGAATCGGGCACTGGCAACAGTCCGTGCTGCGACTGGAGTACTGACTTCGGCCCGCTGCGAGGCGGATTTGCTCCAGGGCATATGCGATGTCACGGTACGTCAGAGCGCATACCTTTTCGCATGGGTTGCCTACCCTGGCGAGGACGGGACGGTTCAGCTCCTGCAAGCGATGGCGTACGCAGGATATGAAGCCGGCTATCTGGATGAGGTGTGCGCCGGGCGGGGCTCTTCGCTCAGGGGAGCCGGCCCCACAAGTACCGCGATCCGCACCGGCAAAACAGTCATTGTCCGCAGTACCCTCGATAGCGAATCCTTCGCACCCTGGCGCGACGAAGCTGAATCCGGAGATTATCACGCCTGCATCTCCCTGCCCTTGCGCTGGAACAAAGAGATCTACGGCGCTCTCGTCATCCATGCCTCCCGGACTGATACCTTCGATCAACAGGAAGCCGAAGCGCTCGGTGAGCTCGCGGACAAGCTGTCGGCGGGCATCTACTTCCTTCGCCTGGAAAAGAATCACCAGAATGCGGAGAGGGCGCTGCGCAAGGAAAAAGAGGCACAGGAGGCCCTCAGCCGGATTCTGAGCCTGGGCCTGCGTCCGGTCTCCCTGATCGAAAAGCTGGACAAGGTTCTGGATATCCTGTTCGAGGTCTCCTGGCTCCGGTTCGAAAAGGGGGGAGCCATTTTTCTGACCAGGGGCAGGGAGCTGCGCCTGGTGATACAGCGTCACCTGAACCCCCAGCAGCAGCGTCTATGTGGCAGTATTCCGTTCGGGCACTGCCATTGCGGCCAGGCCGCAGCGCAGGGTGCCGCTGTTTTCCGCCCGCAGCTGGGTGACGATCCCCCGGCTTGTCTCGATGGCATCGTCGATCATGGCCATTATTGCCAGCCAATCCTCTCCAGCAAAGGCGTGCTCGGCGTCCTCAACCTCTATGTTTCCGCCGGCCATGTGCAAAACGATGCCGAAGCGGCCTTTGTCCGTGCCGTTTCCGATACGTTGGCGGGTATCATCGAGCGCGAATACGCCGATCAGGAGCGTCAGCGCTTGGCGGCCGTGGTCGAGGCCAGTCCCGACTACGTCTGTATCGGTGATGTCGACGCTGCCCCCAGCTATTTCAACAGTACGGCGCGGGCGCTTCTGGATCGCTGCGGCATTAGCAACAGCGCCTCCTGCAGCCTTTTTTCCGGTGAGGCCTCTGAACGGATCCGGCAGGAAGGTATCCCGACGGCGTTGCGGGACGGTATCTGGCAGTCCGAAGGCGTTATCCGTACCCAAAGCCGCGACCTGCCGGTTTCCCAGGTGATTCTGGCTCCGCGGGATGAGCGGGGGGAACCCGCTTTTCTCGCTACCATCTGCCGCGACATCAGCGATCGAAAGGAGGCGGAAACCGCAGCCGGGCAGATCGCGGTGCGGGAAAAACAGTTTGCCAATGCGGTGATCAACAGCCTTCCGGAAGTCTTTTTTCTTCTGGATTTCTCGGGGCGGCTGCTGCGTTGGAATATCAATCTCGAGCGGGAACTGGGGTACACCTCCGAGACCCTGGCACAGATGCGGTTGACCGACCTGGCGGCCGAGAGCGACTTCGAGGCCTTTGTTGAGACGTTCACCGCCGCCAGGGCCGCGGGGGTTTCCATTGAGGTAAAACTGCAGACCGCTACGGGACGGGAGATTCCTTACATCATCAATGCCATGCCGATAGACGAGCCCGAGCACACACGGGCCGCCATCGTCGGTGTGGGAATGGACATCAGCGACCGCAAATCGCTGGAGGCAGAGCTGGAGCGCCGTGCCTGTCACGATTTCCTCACCGGGCTGTTCAACCGGCACCGCTTCACGGAACACCTGGAGCGCGAGCTGGACCGCGCAGACCGCTATGAGTGTCCAGTGACGCTGATACTGCTGGACATCGACCATTTCAAGTCGGTCAACGATACTCACGGCCACGAAGTGGGCGACCGGGCCCTCAAGCATGTTGCCTCATGCCTGCAAAACGCAGTGCGCTCGGCCGACGTCCTTGCGCGCTGGGGTGGCGAGGAATTCGTCATCCTTACCCCCGAAACGCAGCTCGATAGTGGCAGGACCCTGGCAGAGAAACTGCGGGCCGAACTGGAGCGGGCGCCGTTCCCACCGGTCGGGTCCATCACGGCCAGCTTCGGAATCGCCGAGTATCAACCCCGCGAAGGCGCCGATGCCCTGCTGAAACGGGGGGACGACGCTCTCTATGCCGCCAAGCACGCGGGCCGCAACTGCGTCCACTCGGGTTGAGCGGTACGCTACTGCGTTTCTTCCAAACGACATTCACGGGAAAACAGGATGGAAAGTGCATACTTCCCTACCCACTCCCGGACTTCCCATGGGCCCTCCCCGGTGTGCAGTGATCCTGCCCGGCCGGGAATTGGCCCCTGCAGGTCGGACTTCAGGCCGGCACGACAGTCAGACTGGAGTGATCCGGGGGTGAGCAGCCGGGCGCGGTCGGTGCTCCGTGTTACGGTTCCGGGCGATGTTTCGAAGGCAAAAAAAAACGGCAGCGGGTGAGCTGCCGTAAAGGGGGTAGTACTCAGCAAGTGGTGCACCGTACAGGGACGGTTTTCAGTCCCCGGGACGGACCGCCGTACCACGGTCGTCCCCATAATCCGCCGGCTGCTCTTAAATCCCGAGCCGACGCATCAGGATTAAGAATGAGTCTAATTATCGATAGTTTGGCTGTCAACTGTTTCCGCAATGTCATGGTCCGGCATTGAGTATCGTGATGGCCTGAAGGCCGACCTTCAGGAGGCCAGTTCCCGGGCGGGGTCGATGGCTGCCAGCCCGCTCTCCAGGTCGGGGTAGCGCAGTCTGACGCCCAGCTCTTCCGTCAAGCGACGGTTGTCCAGGCGGCGCGATTCGGTCAGATAGGAGAGCATCGCCGCACTGAGCCGGTCTTCCGCTTCGGCCATCGACACTTCGGGAGGCGCCGGCAGACCCAGCCTTGTCGCCACTGCCTTGAAGTAGCCGGTCATGGTACCGGGGTGTCCATCGCTAACGTTGTAGATGGTATCCGCCTGGCCACGTTCGGCGGCGGCGCGGCAGGCGGCGACCAGATCTTCCACGTGGATACGGCTGGTGTAACCACATTCCGATTCCCGCAACACCGGCAACCTCTTGCGCAGCCGCGTAACCGGTAGCCGCCTCGGGCCATAGATCCCGCCTACCCGCAGGATCACCACCGGGACCTGCTGTTGCCGGCCCCAGCCCCGTAGCCGGTTTTCGGCATCCAGACGGCGTCGTGCTCGATCGGTTTCGGGATGCGGTTCGGCCGTTTCATCCACCCGGGCGCCGGCACGATCGCCATAGATGCCGCTGGTGCTGATGTAGACCACGCGCATCGGAGGGGCTTGCGAAGCTGCTTCAAGGAAGGCCGCCATGCGCGGGTCACTAATTCCCTCGGGCGGTGGCGGTGCGAAGTAGTACACCAGCGAACCGGCGGTCGGCAGTTCCTCCAGCGTAGCGGCTCGATCCAGGTCGCCAAGCACCATTCGAACCCCCGCCCGATCGCTGTCGGCCGACTCCGGATGACGGGTCAGGCCACTGACGACAGTGCCTGAACTTCGATACGTTGCGGCCACGCGGCGCCCGACATCGCCAAAACCGATAATAAAGACTCTATCCAAAACAGCACCCGAATGTGGCAAACTAGTCTAATACCTGACTATTTTAACCCGAATTGTTCAGCGCCTCCGGCGCCACGGCCTCCGATAATAGTCATTATCTTTGTGTTCGTGGCGCCCTTGGGTGAACATTCGGGTTAGTTTTGCTGACTGAATGCGATCAAAGGACCACCCATGAGTAGAGTCGAAGTTCAACCGAGCGGCCACGCCTTCAACACCGAAGATGATGAGAGCATTCTTGATGCGGCGCTGCGTAGCGGATATGCCTTTCCCTACGGTTGCCGTAACGGTGCCTGCGGGGCCTGCAAGGGCAAAGTGAGGCGGGGCGAAGTCCGATATGACGATGAGCCGATGGCCATTACCGGTGAAGAGCAGGAAGAGGGCTATGCGCTGTTCTGCATCGCCAAGCCGGAAGGTGATGTGGCGGTCGAGGTGCATGAAATTGCCGCTTCAGAAGAGATACCGGTCAAGCAATACCCGGCAAAGGTCAGCCGCCTGGAGCGGATTGGCGAAGTCATGCGCTTATGGCTGAAGCTCCCGGAAGAGAGCCGCATGCAATTTCTCGCCGGTCAATATGTGCAGTTCATTATGGAGGATGGTCGGAAGCGCTCCTTCTCCCTCGCCAATGCACCACACCAGGATGACCTGCTGGAGTTCCACATCCGCCATGTCGAGGGCGGTCGTTTCACCGAACGCGCCTTCTCCGAGATGAAGGAGGGCGACATCATCCGTATCGAGGGCCCGCACGGCAGCTTTTTCCTGCGCGAAGATTCGGATCGCCCCATTTTGATGCTTGTCACGGGTACCGGTTTCGGCCCGGTGAAGGGAATTATCGAACACGCCCTGGCCGAGGGCTGCACCCGGCCCATCTATCTCTACTGGGGCGCGCGATCGATCGATGAACTCTACCTCGACGAGCTGGCCAGGCGCTGGGATGCCGAGCACGAGAATGTCCATTACCGGCCCGTCCTTTCGCGCCCCGGTGACGATTGGAAAGGGCGCACCGGCTATGTGCAGAACGCTGCCGCCGCCGACTTCGACGACCTGAGCGGCTTCGAAATGTATGCCTGTGGCCATCCCGATATGGTCTACACCGCACGAGATAGTTTGGGGGAGAAGGGACTGCAGGCCGATCACTGCTTTGGCGATGCCTTTGAATGGGCCAAGGACTGATCGGATATCCCGTTACCCCGGCCCTCTCTCGGAAAGGGTGAAGGGAAGGGGACCGGGAAGTCAGCCGGTAGCTTTCGCCAGGTTCGGCACAGGCAGTTTTTCCCCTCCCGAGGAGGCGGCGCAGGCGCTGCCGGTGGCTTGTTCGAGCCCTTTTCGGAAGCATTCCCGGGATTTCTCTCCCTCGCCGAGTCGCGCCAGCAGATGTCCCAGCTCGCAATAGGTCTCTGCCCGGGGGGCGGCGCCGAGGCTCGCCTCCAGGTAGGCGCGCGCCTTGCCCCAAAGATCGGCGCGGACGGCGATACGGCCGAGGCTAAGGAGGAGGTCGGGTTGACGGTCGTGATCCGCAAGCCAGGACTCGGCGACCGAGAGCTGCCGACCCGGATCGTCTGACTGAACCAACCCGTAGAGCCGAACCAGCTCCGGATCCCAGATCTGGCGAATGCCGCCAACCAGCAGCTTCTCCGCATCCTGGTTTTCGCCGACCCGAAGCAGTTCCTCCACATAGAGACGCAGCAGTTCACCATTTCGTTGTCCGCGGGGCACCCGCTCCCAGATCTCCCGCAGCGAAGAGGCGCTCTGGCCCGGCCGGCGCAGAAGCTTCGCATGGGCCTTGCGCTCCAGGGTGTCTATCGCCTCGGGCTCCAGTACTTTCTGCCGGCGCAGTTCCGGAAGCAGTTCCAGCAGATCCTTCCAGCTCCCCAGCTGTTCGTAAAGGCGACGCAGCAGGTTGAGCACATAACCGTGCTTGGGTGCGATGGAACGCAAGTGCATGAGCGTCGCCAGGGCGTGCTCGGTCTGTCCATGGGAGAGTTGGACCTCGGCCTGCGTGAACCCCACCGCCAGCTCAGCTTCCGGCATGCTCTGATGGGCCTGGGCCAGGTACCTGTCCCTGCGTTCGTCGGCACCCTGCTTCTGTGCCGCGCGCGCCGCGCCGAGGTAATTGATCAGCGGGATTTCGCTGTCGGCGCCATTGCGGATCAGATAACGTTCCCCACGCTTCCAGTCGCATTCGGCGAGGGCCAGCAGGCCGCGCTGCGTACTGCGACGGGCCTTTCGCAGCCTCTGCTCCCGGCGCCAATGGGCCATACGCCCGGGAATCCGCCAACCGTTGACGAGCAGCCGCACCAACAAGTGAAGCGCGACGAAAGTCAGAGTGATGACGATCAACAGCAGGCTGAGACTGGATTCGACGGTCCATTCACCCCAGGAGAGCAAGACATAACCGGAGTCCTCCTGGACCAGGAGTGCCAGTCCCACCACGCCTACCAGAACCAGCAGCGCTATCAGGAGGAACTTCATGGCGTAGCCTCCTCCCGTTCATTGGGCTCGGACTCCGGGGTCGTGGCAGGCGTCTGTTCGGAAGCGGTCTCTCGCTTTTCTTCGGTCAGGTGCGCTCGGACGCGCTTCAAGACTCGCAGCGATTCGCTGATTTCCGGCAGTTCGGGGCTGACCTCGATGCCTTGCACCTCTTTCAGGGTCTCCAGTGCCCCGCGCGTAGCGGCGGCTTCTCCGGCAAAGTAGCGGTTCAGCCACTCTCCCGCCTCGGCCAGGCTTGATCGGTAGATTTTCGGATTACCCTCGACTAGTGCCAAGCGCGCGGTTTCCAGTTTCAGTCGCAGGTTCTGGTGCAGGAAATAGCGCTCTTGCGGAGCAAGCAGTGGAATCGGGGCACCGGCTTCTTCGTGCTGGCGGATGGCCACCAACGAGCGGATATCCCTCCACACGGCTTCCAGGAACTCTTTCCAGTTCGAGACGTTTTCAGGCGCCCGGGGCGGCTCTTCGATCCCTGACGTGCCCCGCTGTTCGGTCTGATAGGGACCCGCAACAGGCAGAGCGTCCACCGTGTCGATAAGACCGGTCAGCCGGATCGCCGCATTCTTCCAATCGGCACCGCCGATATTGCGTAGTGCCTGCATCTCTTTGGAGATCGCCTCTCGCACCGGCAGGAAAGCGGGGTCCCCCAAGGCGATTAGCCGTTGCTCCGCCTCTCTGAGCGCTACCTCTGCGCCCTGCACATCACGTGCCAGGCGCAGTCGGTGGTTGGCAATGCGCAGCAGGTGTTCGACTTCGGACACGGTCCAGCCGGTACGATCCTGGCCCAGACGGGAGCGCACCTCGACGATGGCCTGCTGAAGCTCGCGGGTGCGGGCTTCGAGTTGCAGATCGCCCTTGCGTGCGGCCTCGGTGATCTCCTTGGACTGCTGCCGAATACGACGGTCGATGCCTGCCTCCAGTTCGGAGATGGAATCGTGCAAGTCGCTGTTGGTGGCCACCACCCGAGCGGTAGTGTCTTGCTGTTGCTGCCAGAGGTACCAGTTACCTGCCCCGGCTCCGATGGCCACAAGCAGCGCCAGCAATGCCAGAAAAAGAGCACCGCCTCCGCCCCGTTTTGGCTTCGGTTGGTCGGAAGGGCTCGCGTCCTGTCTGGCACCGGGTCCGCTTCGCTTCGGTGCCGACTTACCGGAAGCTTTCGCTTCCTGCCGGGTACCGGGTCGTTTGCGGTCGGGTCGTTTGGTCGGCGCTTTTTGTTCGGTTTGGTCCTGCCCGCTCTTTTCACTCATCGGGTCTTAATCCTGGAGGTTGGTTTGCGCCCAGGCTGCAATAGCAGCCACCAGGGCTTCGTCACCCGGTTCCCGGGCCACCACAAGGGGGCCGCGGAAACCGGAATCACGCGCCTTTTCGGCAATGCGCGGATGGAAAACGGCCAGAGGCAGTACATGCAGTGTTTCGTTCCGTTCGATCCCAATCAGTCGCTCCAGATTGGCCAGCGCCTCGAAACTGGTGGCGGTTACCACATCGACCGCTGTCGGGTCGATGTCCGGCATCGTTTCGGGCATCGAGCGCCGATAGACGTTGGCATAGTCCACGGCGGCACCGCGCCTGCGGAGCCCGTCGGCGAGCCGTTCGCGACCCTGTTCACCTCTGATGATCAAGACTCGGCAACCGCTCACATCATCCAGTTGCGGCATGGCGAGCAGGGCCTCGCTGTCGCCGCCCTCCGCTATCAGGTCCGCTACTCGGCCGAGTCGTTCCAGTTGCGCCGCGGTGCCCTTGCCTACGGTCGCTACGGTAGGCCCTTGCGGAAGAGGTTTTTTCAGCAGTTCGAAGGCGAAGGTGGCCGCATTGGGGCTGATAAAAACAACGATGTCGTAGGTCGAAACCCGAGCCAATGCCTGCCGCGCCGCCTCCGGGTCACGGGGAGCGGTAATCGCCAGGGTCGGATAGGCGACCGGCTCGCCCCCGGCTGCCGCAATCAGACGGCAAAGGTTCTCCGCCTGATGAGCCGGGCGCGTTACCAGCACCCGCAACCCTTTCAACTCACCCTTCTGCATAGACCTCTTTGAGGATTTCACCGGCGCCGCGGGAGAGCAGGTCTTCGGCGAGCACCCTGCCCAACTCCTCGGCATCCTCCGGACGGCCGCTGATGCTGCCCCGCACCACTTCGCTACCGTCGGGACGGGCGACCAGTCCGCGCAGGACGATCACGCCGTGTTCCAGCTCGGCGTAGCCCGCCAGCGGCACTTGGCAACCCCCCTCAAGCCGGCGGCTCATGGCACGCTCGGCGGTCACCCGGATATGGGTTTCCCGGTGATCGAGGACAGCAATCAGTTCATTCATCGCAGGATCATCGCTGCGGCATTCGATGCCCACCGCCCCCTGTCCGACCGCAGGCAGACTGACGCTGGTATCCAGCAGCTGGGTGATACGGTCTTCGAACCGGAGGCGTTTCAGTCCCGCGGCCGCCAGAATGATGGCGTCATAGTCACCATTGTCCAGTTTGGCCAGTCGGGTATTGACGTTGCCGCGCAGGAATTTCACCTGCAGATCCGGGCGAAGCGCCATGATCTGCGACTGCCGGCGCAGGCTCGATGTGCCCACAATGGCACCTTCGGGCAGTGTCTCGAAACCGTCATGATGGTTGGAGACGAAGGCATCGCGGGGGTCCTCCCGGATGCAGACCACCGGTACGTGAAGTCCCTCGGGGATCTCCTCCTCCACCGGTACGTCTTTCATCGAATGCACGGCGATGTCGGCATCACCGCGCAGGATGCCGTCCTCCAGCTCCTTGATGAACAGCCCCTTGCCCCCGACCTTGGCGAGCGGCACATCGAGGATCTTGTCGCCCTTGGACTCCATGGTGACGAGCTCCACCTCGAGATCCGGGTGGGCGTGCTTGAGGGCACTGGCGACGAATTCCGCCTGCCACAGGGCAAGCTGGCTTTTGCGGGTTGCAATACGAATCGTTCTGGACATTAGGCTTCGTGGCAATTGATGGCGGCACAGGGCCGCGAAAATGGTATCGTCCAATCATACACGGTCCCGGCCTGAGGGGGCTAACGCCCGATTATCTGCCCGAGTACAGGCGAGCCATGGTCTGCGTGTCGTCGAGCGGACAAGGATCTCTCCACAGCCGGGGGGTATCAAGGACTTGCTTCAAACTATGTCGAACGCCCAGGGTAAACGCACCCTCTTGCCCTCGCTTCCAGGTACGCAGTCGCCCGAATGCCTGTTGCCCGGCTTGTGTCCGGCCGTCTATCCTGAACCGTGTAGACCACCCTGGAGGAGGGGATGGAGATGAAGGGACTGCTATCGCGGGCACTGCTGCTTACCGCTTTGATGGCCGCGATGCCGATATTTGCCGGAGTAACCGTTCCGGTCACCAGTGATCTGCAGGCTGAGGGGAAACTGGCGCGGGAGCGTAACGTCCCGCTGCTGATGATGTTCTATGCGGAGCATTGCTATTACTGCACGCGCGTTGAGGAGGATTTCCTCGAGCCGATGCTGATTAGCGGCGATTACACGGAAAAGGTGATCATTCGCCGTGTCGATCTGGAGAACCTTCGCCGCATTACCGACTTTGACGGTACTTCCGTTTCCGTTTCTGATTTCGCCGGGCGTTATGAGGTGCGGGTAACGCCGACCCTGGTCTATGTGGATAGCGATGGACGGCAGCTGGCGGAAAACATGGTCGGCCTGACCACGCCCGATTTTTATGGTGACTACATCGATCGCCGCATCAAGACCGCGCTTGATCAGCTCCGGGAGAAAACCGTCCGCGCCGCCGCCATCGAGTTTCCGGATTAAAATCTGGACTGAGTCCCCGCGCTGGTTTGCCGTAGGCCGAGTTACCATAAACTCTTTACGTGATTTCTCGCTTGAGGTCCTAAGTCCCTGCCTCTGCGCGCTTTTCCCGGTTGTCCACAAAAGCTGTGGATAACTTTGTGGATGGTTTGAGGAAATGTGCTTCAACGCCGCACCACCTCGCGCTTCGATTTAGATTGGGTAATTTTTAACCATTCGGAATATGGCATTATAAATCAGACACTTAAACGTTCACGAGAGAGGTTGCACCTAACCAGGTTCAGCTTGACTTTGCCCCGTTCGGTGCTACGTCGGCGGGTGTGAATAAACCGGGAATTCAAATGGATACAGCCTCCAGCAGCGCCTTCACCTCGCTGGCGTGTCGCCGGCTGATTTCGGGCCGTTCGGCAGTGCCTGCCAAAATCGCGCGGTAACCGCCACCGACCCGCTCCATGCCCAGCAATCGCTCACGTACTACCAGTGCATTGCGGTGGATGCGAACCAGCCCCTCACCGAATTGCTGCGCGAGGATCCTCAAGGACTGCTCCAGTAGTGCCTCGCCGCCCCCCTCGTAGTAAACGGTCACATACTTGCTGTCGGCCTGAAAATAGATGATGGCCGCCAGCGGCAGCAGGCGTACGCCCCCTCTTTGTTGGATGCGCAGGGAGTCGGGTTTTTCCGTTTCGCCCGGCAGGCGCTGGACCACCCGCGCCAAGGCCCGCTCCAGGCGCTCGCGTCGGACGGGTTTCAGAAGGTAATCTATCGCCTCCAGGTTGAAGGCTTCCAGGGCATGCTGTTCAAAGGCGGTGGTGAATATCACCGCCGGCGGGGAATCGAGTTCGGCCATCCGGTGTGCGGCATCCAACCCATCCACACCCGGCATGCGGATATCGAGCAGTACAACGTCCGGTCTGCCCTCGGCTGCCGCCTTGAGCGCGGCCTCACCATCGGCCGCTTCGCCGATCACCTCCGCATCAAGTCCCTCCAGCAGTCGCCGCAGCCGGGAGCGTGCAGGGGCCTCATCATCTACAATCAACACCTTCATCAATCCTCACTCCTTTCCGGAATGCGCAGCCGCGCCCGGTACTCGTCGCCTTTTCGCTCCACCACCAGCTCACTTTCGGGTCCATAGCGGCCGGCAAGACGCTGACGGATGTTATCGATGGCCATCCGGTTGCCGCCGGTGCGGGGCGTCCCGTTTTCCATTTCCGGATTGACCACTTCGATATCGATAAATCGGCCGGATCGGCGGCCATTAATGCGTATCGTCCCGCCGCTGGCAAGGGGCTCTATCCCGTGATAGACGGCGTTTTCCACCAGCGGCTGCAGGACCAGCGGTGGTATTGCCCAGTGATCGGGAATGGCATCCACATCCCATTTGATCCTGAGCCGGTGGCCAAGCCGCAGCTGTTCGATGGCCAGATAAGCGCGGGTCAGTGACAGCTCGTCCGCAAACGGCACCAGGGTTCGACTGTCGCTCAGGCTCGCGCGGAACAGGTCAGCCAGATCCTCCAGCGCCTGTTCGGCAAGCTCCGGATGTTTATGGGTCAGACTGGCGGCGGTATTCAGGCTATTGAACAGGAAATGCGGTCGGATGCGCGCCTGCAGCGCCTGAAGCCGCGCCTCCGACTTCGCCTCCACCTGCAGCCGCCACTGATGGCGGATATAGAAATAGCGCAGGATGATCCCCGCGACGATGGCGCCGACGGCCAGATTGCGGGCGACAAACTGAAAGTGTCCCTCCGGTTCACCGGGCAGCCCATCCAGCAGCAGGTGATAGGCCCCCTCACTGAGCAGAAGCACCAGCACGACCAACAGCAGGTAGCTTGCCGTCCCCGCACCGATATCCCCCAAACGGCTGAGCGGCTTGCGCAAAACACAAAGCAGCACCGCCCCGGACAGTCCCGCCCACTGCATGAACAGCGAACTCAGCGCCAAATCATCCCATATCCGTTCCGGCTGACTGCCCGCCAGTACCAGAACAATGGCAAACAGCTCCGACAGCACCACCACCCCAAACACCATCGGCAGGGCACAAAAGTCCGGCAGGAAACCTCCCCGTTGATCGCTGTCCGTCGCTTCGCTCGCCATATTCGCTAGTCTCTGCATTCAAACTGCATCATAACCACGACAAAGTCCTCAGGTAACCCTGGCTAGTGGCTAGCTAGTGGCTAGTGGCGAGTGGCGAGGGGCGAGTGGCGAGGGGCGAGGGGCGAGGAGTGAAAGGGTGAGAGGCAACTCTCATTTCTCATCCCTCATTTCTCATCCCTCATCCCTCATCCCTCGCCACTCGCCACTAGCCACTAGCCACTAGCCATTAGCCACTAGCCCTTCAGTGTTATACTCCCCCCATTCCATTCCCCGACCGGTTATGTCCCGCAATGACTGACGAAAATACCGTTGAAAAGCCCTGGACCGGGCGTTTTACCGAACCCACCGACGCCTTCGTCGAGGCCTTCGGTGCCTCCGTCGGCTTCGACCAGCGCATCTACAAGCAGGACATCCGCGGCTCCATCGCCCATGCCAGGATGCTGGCCCACGTCGGTGTGCTCAGCGAGGCAGAACGCGATGACATCATCCGCGGCCTGACGAGGATCGAGGCCGAAATCGAAGCGGGCGACTTCCAATGGTCCATCGCCCTGGAAGATGTTCACATGAACATCGAAAAGCGTCTCACCGACATGATCGGCGACGCCGGCAAGAAGCTGCACACCGGCCGCTCACGCAACGACCAGGTCGCCACCGACATCCGTCTCTATCTGCGGGACGAAATCGACGCGGCCATTGCCCCGGAACTGAAGCGCCTGCAAAGCAACCTGATTGACCTCGCCGAGCACGAAGCCGACACCATCATGCCCGGCTTCACCCACCTGCAGACGGCACAGCCCATCACCTTCGGCCACCACATGCTCGCCTGGAACGAGATGCTCCAGCGTGACGCCGAACGGTTGCAGGACTGCCGCAAGCGCATCAACGTCATGCCCCTCGGGTCCGCTGCCCTGGCCGGCACCACCTATCCTATCGACCGCGATTTCGCGGCAAAAGAACTCGGCTTCGACCGTCCCACTCGCAACTCCCTCGACGGCGTCTCCGATCGCGACTTCGCCATCGAGTTTCTCAGCTGGGCCTCCCTGCTGCTGATGCACATGTCCCGCTTTTCCGAAGAGCTCATTCTCTGGAGTTCCAGCCAGTTCGACTGGGTCGACCTCGGCGACGCCTTCTGCACCGGCTCCTCCATCATGCCGCAGAAGAAAAACCCCGACGTCCCCGAACTGGTGCGAGGCAAAACCGGCCGCGTCTATGGCCACCTTACCAGTCTCCTAACCCTCATGAAGGGCCAGCCGCTGGCCTACAACAAAGACAACCAGGAAGACAAGGAGCCCCTGTTTGACACCATCGACACCGTCAGAGGTTGCCTGCGCGTCTACGCCGACATGATGGCCCGCATCCAGGTCAAACCCGACAACATGCGCGAAGCCGCCCGCCGCGGCTTCTCCACCGCCACCGACCTCGCCGACTACCTGGTCCGCAAGGGCGTGCCATTTCGGGATGCCCACGAGATCGTCGGCAAGGCCGTCAAGCTGGGCGTGGACACCGGGCGCGACCTCTCCGAGATGAACCTGGAGGAGTTGCAGCAGTTCTCCGGTGCGATTGGCGAGGATGTGTTTGAGGTATTGACGCTGGAGGGATCGGTGGCGGCGCGGGATCATATCGGCGGAACGGCACCGAAACAGGTCAAAGCCGGGGTGCAGGCCGCCCGCGCTCTGTTGTAGTCTCACTTGAGACGATTAGCAGGGACGAGGGCAAACGCTCCGGAGAGTGATCATGGAAAAACTATCCGCCTCGGACATAGCCGAATACCCCTCGACCAGCGCATCCAGCTCGTTGAAGACCTTTGGGACTCTATCGCCGAACTACCCGAGGCGGTGGCTGTCCCCGAGTGGCACAAAGATGAACTGGAAAAGAGACTCGAGTTATCACGCTGATCCGTCGCAGGGGACGCCATGGCAAGAGGTTCGGGAAAGGGTTCTAAGGGACTGACCCGTGCTGATTTTACGCAAGGAGGAGTAGGCCGATATCCGCACCGCTTTCGAGTGGTATGCACGCCAAAAGGAGAGCCTTGGGCGCGTTTTTATTGGGGAACTCGATCGGGTAATGATCTCCATTGAGGAGCAGCCCGAACTCTATACAAAGGTTTTCGGTTCTGTGCGCCGGGCCCTGTCGCGCCGTTTCCCCTATGCCATTTATTTTTTACGTGATGGTCCGCCCAAGAGATGGACGAAACGATCGATGACAGCCTTTCGTGACCACTTTTCCGCTCTGGCAGGGAACTATGCCCGTTATCGACCTGGTTACCCGGCAGCACTGTTCGAGTACCTGGCGGATCTGGCGCCTTCGCATCGAAAGGCGTGGGACTGTGCAACGGGTTCCGGGCAGGCCGCCCTCGGACTCGCGGCGCACTTTGAATCGGTGGTTGCGACAGACGCCAGTGCGGAACAGCTCGCTGCTGCGGAACCGATCTCAAAGGTGGTCTACCGGGTTGCCCCTGCAGAACGGAGCGGATTGGAAAAGGGATCGGTGGATTTGGTCACGGTGGCGCAGGCACTGCATTGGTTTGATGTCGATCGCTTTTACACTGAGGTGCGTCGGGTTCTGGCACCGGGCGGTGTCATTGCCGTTTGGTGTTATAACCTTCTGAGCGTGGATGAGGCTGTAGATGCGGTGATTGATCGGTTATACAGTCATGTGCTGGAGCCATACTGGCCACTGGAACGGCGTTTTGTCGAAAACGGCTATCGCGGGCTGCCGTTTCCGTTCCGTGAAATTGAGCCGCTTGGCTATTCAATGGAGGCGCACTGGGATTTGGCGCGTCTGTTGGGCTACCTCAACAGCTGGTCGGCCACCAATCGCTTCACCGAGGCGACCCGCCGTGATGCAGTCGAAGAGATCCGAAGAGTGCTGGAGGACGCCTGGGGTGACCCGTCCAAACTTCGCCGCGTCTGCTGGCCGCTGACTCTTCGAATCGGGCGGTTTGAGTAGACTTCGGCATGCGGCACTTCTATTAATCCAACCCTTCGGACTCGGGGCCGTTTTTTTTGGCAAGGCGCCAATTCACGTCCCGTCACGTGCATTTGGCGCCAAAGACATTGAGAAGAATGGGTCTGGATTCCACACACACATCAAGCACAGTTAGTGACAGGGAACTCCATCCGGGGAATGGCTTCATCAAGTAAATGTCACCGCGATATTCTCATAATGGCCAAGCCTTCGTTTCGCGGGAAACGGCTTCGTCTGACTTGCCAGACGGAACCGTTTCGGCATAGTGGCTGCACGTTGGATTACGAGATGAAGTAGGCGGTGCGGGCATTGAGAGCAGCGCCATACATGGCTGCGACGCCACAGACATCTACGGGAACGACCCATTCATCTTCTTCGAATCCCATCAAGCCCAGTGATGGTGCGCAGATTTGGAAATGAACGCCGGACTCCTTGGCGATTTCTATCTGTTCCTCCAGTGAAGCCATTTCCCCCTTCATCATGTAGTTGAAAAACCGCCGCCCGAGCCGCCCGTATGCCATCTTCGACGGGGCCAGATCGCGACTGCTGCCAGGAAGCATGGTGTTGATGAGCTTGTGCGAAAACTTTTTCCCCTTCAATTTGCGGCCCTTCTTGATCACGCTACACCCCCAAAAGGTGAAGAACATAGAAACTTCCATGCCCATGGCCGTAGCGCCATTAGCCATCATAAACGCGGCCATGGCCTTGTCGAAGCTATCCGATAGAAGAATGATTGAGACCCGATCTTCGGGTACCCGGGATTTCAGTGCCTTTAGCTCAGATTCGAGTGCTGAAACCCGTATCTCCATATCCGTTTTCTGTTCTGCGTGTGGTGTGGTGCTTGCCGTCATATCCTTTGTTCCTCTACTTGTGTTTAGTGCGCGGAATCAGCCACGGGACGTGTAGACCATTAGCGTTGTTCTGCCAGCCGAGATTCCCTATAGTCTTTTCCTCGTGCAGATCAGTTAAACCTTCACGTGGGCTGGTGACAAATAGAAATATTTTGTTAGTTGCCTTAACAAACGAGCGCAGAGAACCCCATTGATGGAACAGCTGGATGTCGTTGCGCTAATCCATGCCGCGCAGCAATTAGAGCGGAACACCGCTATATCACTTATGTATTCCGGGCTGAAGGTATCTCAGTTTCGTTTGCTGACATTTCTGGAAAGCGCCCCTGAGCCGACCGTCACGCAGATCAGCAAGTACCTGAAAATTACCCGTGCGTCGGCGAGTGTGATGGTAAACGAGCTCGTCCGCGCCAAAATCCTCTCTACGGAAGAGCACCCAGTGGACCGTCGCTCGTTTCTCATCCAGATAACCGCACTAGGGGAGAGTAAGCTTACGGTTGCGCACCGTGACCTCAAGGTATTACAAGAGAAACTGTCGGAGCACTATGCAACGGAGACGATCCAGGTATTGAATGATTTCGCCGCCGCGATCACGAACCGGAAACCTGGGGGTGCTGAATGAAAAAGCTACAAGGGATAGCCAACCTGACAGGGGATCAAAAAACATGATAGATCTTAATTTGACGACGGCTTACGTGGACACCCATCGTAAGAAGACGAAGGAAATCCCACAATTGCCATAACAGGCATTGCCGCCTCAGATCGATGCGACTTCGGCCAAAAGTCGAGAAGGCATGCGCAGAAGGGTGTTCTTGGATAATTCCGGCGCGGCAAGCCGAACTCCGCGAGCGCTGTTCGCAGGTCTGAGGCTCATCCACCCCCTCACTGGTGGCACCGCACCGGAACGGGTGAGAGCGGCGGCAACGGCCGCGCGATCCGCTCTCTAGCAGCCTGTCGGACTTAGGATGCTCCTACTCGACAACATGCTCCTGCGTTGTCTAATGTCTACATCCCTGTAGGCATGCGCCGATGGAAGAGCGGCCCAGATTTCCCCGATTTCTCGTTGCGTAGAGCAACAATTCGCCTCGAAATCGGGTAAATCTGGTCTCACTCTCCCACCTTTCTCGCTACGGGCACCTAAGTCCGACAGGCTGCTGGGAGTGGGATTTTCGTATCCGCGACATCTTGCAGAGCATCGCCAAGATACAGCGCTCACGGAAGGGCTGGATTTCGAAAGCTTCAACAATAATGAAATGGTTCTGGACGCGGTGATCCGTAACCTTGAGATCATCGGTGAAGCAGCCAACCACGTTCCGGGAAAAATCCAAGCGTCGGCGGCCGGCATTCCGTGGAAAGAAATGCGGACCCTGCGCGATTTGCTCGCCCACGAATACTTCGGTGCCGATCCGAAGACTATCTGGGAGATAGTGCAGAATGACTTGCCTTCCATTGTTGCGCCACTAGAGGAGCTACTTCGGAATAGCCGATCCTGAGTAACACCCTCTCCCGCGCACTACTCCGCACATCAACATCGATGTGCGTTCGATCCGACATCGAGGCCGCTGTTTGTGCTTGCCCCACCCATCGATTACGATAAACCCGATTCAGGCGGCCGAAGCACCCGGTGAAGTCGGTCCGAGTGAGGGCGTAATAGAAAACCCTCTGCGCCTAACACCCGGGCACCAGGGAAACAAACCCGCCGCACCTGATAGCTCATCGTGCCCCAGAAGGATTGCCCCGGGGACACACGGAAGAACTATCAGGAGAACACTATGGAAGAACACAAAAACGCCAGGGAGGAGCTCCTCCTGGCTGCGTCGCAAGTGCGCCTGCTCGCCGACTTGCTGTTGCCGTCCACCGACCTCCAGGATGTGGACCGGGCCGCCTGTGCCCATGTCCTCCAGGACCTGGCCAGCCGGCTGGAACAGGATTTGGATTGCCTCGAAGCCTGTGTCCGCGACATCAACTCGAAGTTCTTCGACAGGGAGGACCGGGCATGAGCGCAATCATGGAAACCGCCGGCCCGCCGGCCTGGTACAAAATGAAAAAACGGCCCAAACACCTACCCGCCTCCAAGCTCGACGAGCTGAATGCAATCGTCGCCGCCATCCGCGAGCGCCACGATATCGAGATGATCATCCTCTTCGGCTCCCACGCCCGCGGCGACTGGGTCGAAGACCGCTACGAAGAGGACCACATCACCTACGAATACCACTCCGACTTCGACATCCTCATCGTCACCGCGGACAAAAAGAGCGAACGCAACGTCGCCTACGACAACGACCTCAAAGACGCCCTGGAGCCGCGAGCAGACGGCACCCGCGTCAACTACATCGTCCACACCATCCACCACGTCAACCAGATGCTCTCCGAACGGCGCTACTTCTTCATGGACATCCTCAAAGAGGGGTACCTGCTCTATGACTCCGGCCGCTACAAGCTGGCACGGCCGCCAAAGGAGTTGCCGCCAAAAACGCGATTGCGACATGCGGAGGAGTATTTCGAGGAGTGGATGGATAGCGCCGATGGATTCTTTGAGGGTGTAGGGTTCTACCAGTCCCGTGGGCGCCTCAAGATCGCCGCATTCCAGCTGCACCAATCGGCCGAGCGCTACATCACCTGTCTCCTCCTCGTCCAGACCGGCTACCGCCCCAAGGAGCACGACCTCCAGAACCTGATCAACCAGGCCGCCGGCTTCGACCCCCGCTTCACCGATGTCTTCCCCAAAGACACCGACCAAAACAAACGTCTCTTCGACCTCCTCCGCCGCGCCTACGTCGACGCCCGCTACAGCAAGCGGTACGCCATCACCGACGAAGAACTGAGCGCCATCGCCAAACGGGTTGAGGATTTGAAGGAACTGACGGCGGAAGTCTGTGAAAACAAGATAGCAGGATTGCGACATGCAGCCGAAAGCGACCAAACCTGAACAGACGCCGATCGCGCCACTTACAACAAGCCCACTTGGCCTATGTAGCAGTGCTCAGACGGTTTTCGGTTTTTCACGGTGTTATACAGAATCGGTATAACATGACAAATTACGTATTCTGTATAAACCACGGTTAAGCGAAAGAAAGGGTTTCGATATGGCTGGACGGTTCGATCCTTCGAGTATCATGCAAAATTTACAAGCACTTTCGGACAGTGTGGGAGGCTATGAACCTCCTCAAATACGTGTTCCTGATAATCGCACAAGGGCGGAAGTGCGAGAAGATTTTGAGAAAAGGCTAGAGGAACTTGATCTTGCGGCTTTGGAAGAACTGAAAGATAAGGCTATTGATGCTGATGAGCCCGAAGATTTTTTTGTACTGAAAGACGACCTTGAAAACTCCTTAATCAAGTTTCTTCGTTTCTAGAGAGCATTTCAGGACTTAAACTCCGAAGAGTCGCGAAAGGGGTGGCGCTCAAAGAAAAGGAGTTGAAGCTTGAGGCTAGACATGATTGGGCAAACAAGTTCAGGTTGTTTTGTTTCAGAATCCTAGCATCTGCTTTACTGGTGGTGACACTCTTTGGTATCGGATATATCGAGCACCAGTATGATTAGGCAAGATTGCCAATGACGAAGTATTTTTCGCCCACTGTGACGCAATGAATGCTTAACAATCGCAGGCACAGCGACGTCTTTTTCGTTGCGGCTTCGCCTTCACTGCAAAGCCGCGCGTGTTGCGGGCGTTAGGCATCAAGGATAATACGTGGACGTACTAATATGCTAACTGATCCAACAAACTTTCAGATTCTATTTTACATAATCAGCCCCATAGCTACCTTTCTTGCGGTCGCTGTTGCGTATCTAGCAGTTTATCGGCAGTCAAAACCAAACGTAATCGCACATTATGAACCAAGTAATGATGTTGGCTCAGTGATAGACCTTGTCATATGTAACCATGACGGTGGCACAGCTAGAGATGTAACTTTCTCGAATCCTATCCCTATTAACTGCTGGGGGATTAACGGACCGAGCGACATAGATAGGTCAAGCTTCTTGAATATAAAAATTCCGATATTGGCGCCAGGGAAAGCACTGAGGTATCAAGCTGGGCAGTACGGGGGCTTGCTTTCGGAAATTGGTGACGAAGTTCCTGTTGAAATCACGTATAACTATATGACCCCCTTGCGCAGAAAAAAGAACGGCAAGGATGTATCAGTACTTGATGTTAAGTACATGGCGAAGATGCATGCGGGCAATAGCCCTGCGTATGACTTAGCCGAGCAATGAAGGGACGAAATAATACAATATTTTTGAAAACGAATAAGAGCCTGGATGCGATTGGCAAGCAACTAGGCAATATAGCATCAATTTTGGAACGCAAGAACAATGTTGAAAATAAAGATGCCTAACCAAGCGGTGCACCGGACAAGCCGGTGAGCGCGGCGTTATATTATTGAGGAAATATGAGACTACATATCACAGGTAATGCTGGTTCTGGCAAAACGACGCTGGCCAAAAAACTAGGCCAAGCTCTAGCTATACCGGTAGCGAGTTTAGATAGTGTAGTTTGGAAAGAGGGATGGATTGCTGCTTCAAAAGTAGAGAGAGCGGCTGGTGAGCAACAATGGGTCATCCAAGACAACTGGGTCATTGAGGGAGTGTCAAAAACAGTTCGAGATAACGCAGAGTTCATAGTCTTTCTTGATACACCAAGGCACATTTGTTTCCTCCGTTGCCTGAAGCGTAACTTGCCGTACTTGTTTAAATCTCGTCCAGAACTTCCATCAAACTGCCCGGAAATTCGAATCATCCTTAGTTTAACTAAACTGATTTGGTTGTTCCCCTCGCTTACAAGGCCATCTATTTTAAAATCGATGGAGCAACAAAAAGGTATTGTGCTCAGTAAGGCTACAAAGCTTGATGATCTTGTTGATAAGATAAAGGTTGAGTTGGGTGCAAGTGGTAAGTAAAAATATAACCATGCATTGCACCGGACAAGCCGGTGAACGCGACGTTGGGCGCAGTTCGGCAGGAGGTGGTGATTGAATTCGAATACTATCGCCTATGTTGGAATGTGGACCGGAATCATCGGGGCACTCACCGGGGTCGCCGGCTCCATCATGGGATTCGTGGCATATCGACATTCAAGGGAGGTCAGGGAAGCGGACCGCCGCTTGGAACTGGATAAATTGAGGAACGCCGCGCATGTCGCGGCAGTCAGCTTGGTTGATCTATTGCCGAGGGCGCTGCAATCGCGAAAGGCTGTACTGAATGCGCGAGGAATGTTGCATTCTGGGCTAATGCAGCGGTTCCAGGAACAGTACGAGCGAGACCTTAAGCGTGCTACCGAGCTTGCAGGTATGGTTCCGAACACGCAGGCCGCTTTCGGTTCCCTCTCGGTTAGTGCGCTAGAAAAGCAAATCATCGAACTCGACCGGACGAAGGGATGGATTGACGAACTCCTAAACACCTACCAGACCGCAGTGGCCGAAGACGAAAAGATGAGGGAAGAAATTTGCGCCAATGCGCACGCAAAGAAGTGAGCTTGCGCCCAACCTTGAGAGGGACCTCGGAAAGCGCTACGCGCTTTCCTCGGCCCCTCAGCTTTGCCGTTAGCCTTTGAATGAGCAAGCAAGGCAGAACAGAGGCTTATATAGGAATAATTCTGGTCATGACGGCATTTGGCGCTGCCGCACATGTGTGGGGTATCAGGCAAGCGGTCGAGTTGGCTATCACGATCGGCTTGATTTTCCTTTACATTGAATTCGCGATCTATCTCTTCGCGAAAAGAAGTTTGGTTTTAAAAGTCATAGCGGTTTTCTTGTTTCCCTTGGTGGTCTTGGCGCTGTTTATGCCCATTTCATTAAGACGCAGCGTGAAAGAAATAGGTGCTTCGAAGGGAAGAGATGGAAACTAGCGGAACGGCATCAACATGCTGGAACGTATTAGTTAATCGGGTAAGGGAGGGTCTCTAACCCTCCCTCCCCACGACACCCTGCATGCGGGGCCGCACAGGACGTTTTACTCAGGATAGTGCAGCTTGATCCATCCATCCCGCAGCGCGTAGAGTCCCTGAGATTTCAAATAGGCATTGCCTGCTGTATCCCCGGTGTCTTGGAGCTACGACATGGGCCTTTGCTGGTGATGCCGCACGCGACCGCGGACTGAATGGGTACGCCGAGTTTCAGCAGATTCCTGACTTTGGTGCGCGGTTTGCGCCACTGTCGCCAATAAGCCATGCAAACCCTGCGTCTGATCTAATCGCCAACAGGCTTTGCTAACCCTGCTTCAATCGGATTGAGTACATATCAGCACCGCTACACCCAACGGATCGCGATCACCCCCATCGCCTGCAAGCGCTTGATGAGCACGGGTGAGCTTTCGCTACAGGACTACCGGGATGGTGAATGGCAGAAGATGCTGCGCCTGGAGGCCACGAGTTTGTGCATCGCTTTCTCCTGCATATTCTGCCGAAGGGGCTGATGCGGGTGCGTCACTTCGGCTTCCTGGCCAACGGCTGCCGGCGCGAGCGGCTGCGCCAAATCCGGAGCGTACTTGCCGTCCAAGTGCCCCTTTCGACACCCAAAGCGGCGGACCCGGTGCCCGGGCGCGTCCCCCAGGAACGCTGCCCGGTGTGCCGCACGGGAATGCTCCTGGTGGTGGCCGAACTGCGACCGGTGCACGCCGCAATCACCAAAAAGGAGCGTGGCGAAGTTAGCGAACACCTGATCTGAGAGCCCGCTCCCTTCCAGACAGCCTCTCTCAGGGAGGCTGGAGCCTCGCTCGCCCTAGCAGGCAAGAGGGTCAGGTCTTTCATCGTGCATTGGTGATCGTTGATCGATCAATCCGCGCCCGTTCCTCTCCGTTTGGCCATAATCGAGTCTGACGTTAGGGCCTCGATGGCCGAATGGAGTCGATTCGGGTCGCATGATTTCGGAAGGAAGCCATCCATCCCCGATTCCAGGCATTTTTGCTCAACATCGGAATCATTAGGGTCAGAGCAACAATATCCAATCCCGCCGCCTGGCCCCAAAGGCTGTAAACCGGCACAATCCATACACGTGGTTAGATCCCCTCCTGCATCGCCGTTGCGGTGCAGGCTTAACTGGTGTATTTATGATCACCGGTATAGCAGATGACCAAGGAGAGGCGACTCCCAATGGCGCGGCTGATGGCAGATCTCCTGAACGAGCACAACCTGTTTTCTCCTGGCCCGGCACTGGCGAGGGAGGCGCTGGCTTCGGGCCGGATAATGGCGCGTGCGCTGTCGGCGGCAGAGGAAGAGGCCGACGCACGGCTTGCGATTGCGCGAGGCTTCTGTGCGCAAGTTGTAGCCGCGTACTGGCAGGAAATTGGCGGGACGGAGAAGTTCCGGTCGATACATGGGGTCGTGGAACTGGCGCCACTGGCCGACTCGGCATCGGTCCTGGCAGAGAATCTCGGCAAGGCTGCCGGCGAACTTGATGCTGAGTGTGCGGTTCACCAGATAGGCCTCCTGTACAATGTCATGCTGCCGCCAGCGTGGCGATCGGCCCATGGCGTCTACTACACCCCGCCCGAGCTTACGGAGCGCCTGCTGCATCAGGCGGGCTCAGCAGGTGTGGATTGGCGAACCTGCCGCGTGCTCGATCCCGCCTGCGGAGGCGGAGCCTTCCTTGCGCCGGTGGCGCAGCGCATGGTCAACGCCCTGGGTGACTGTGCGCCGGCAATCCTGTTGCAGAACATCGGCGCGCGGCTACACGGCTATGAAATTGATCCGTTCGCGGCCTGGTTGTCGCAAGTGGCCGTGGATGCGGTCCTGCTGCCCTATACGCGCCGTGCCGGTCGGCGGCTACAGAGTCTGGTCACCGTGTGCGATACCCTTGCCCGGGAGCTCCCCGATAAGCGTTTCGACCTGGTGGTCGGCAATCCCCCGTACGGTCGGATAAGCCTGAGTGAAGAGCGGCGTCGGCGGTTTCGCCGCACACTGTACGGCCATGCCAATCTCTACGGCCTTTTTACCGACATTGCCTTGGGCCAGGTCAAGGATGGTGGAGTAATCGCCTACGTGAGCCCCACCTCTTTTCTTGCCGGCGGCTACTTCAAGAACCTGCGCCGGACGCTCGCGGCCGAAGCTCCGCCCGTCAGCTTTGACTTTATCGACGCCCGCAAGGGAGTGTTCGAGGACGTCCTGCAGGAGACCCTGCTTGCCTGTTACCGGATGGATGGAGAGCGGCGCAGTGCCGCCGCATACAAGCTTACCGCGGGGGAGAACCGGCGCCTCCACGTGCACCGTGCCGGGGACTTTTCCTTGCCCGCAGATGCCTCCGGCCCGTGGCTGGTGCCACGCACCGCAGCACAGGGGGACCTCATTCGGCAGGCCTTCGCAATGCAGCATCGGCTGGCGGACTGGGGTTACAAGGTCAGTACCGGACCCTTGGTCTGGAACCGTCACAAGAAGCAGCTTCGTAATGCTCCGGGAGACGGGCGGTTTCCGCTCATCTGGGCCGAGGCGGTTACTGGCGAGGGACGGTTCGTCTTCAGGGCGGAGAAGCGGAACCACCTGCCCTATTTCGCGGTGACGGCGCGTGACGGCTGGCTGGTCATCGACGCCCCTTGCGTATTGCTCCAGCGGACCACGGCAAAGGAGCAGCGTCGTCGGCTGGTTGCCGCCGAACTGCCTGCCGGCTTCCTGCGGGAACACGGCGGTGCCGTGGTGGAGAATCACCTCAACATGATTCGGACCACGATGAAGCGCCCGAAGGTCAGCCCGAAGGTTTTGACCGCTTTTCTGAACAGCGGTACCGTTGATGCCGTATTCCGCTGCCTGAGCGGCAGCGTGGCCGTTTCCGCCTACGAACTGGAGGCACTGCCGCTTCCGGCCCCCGATGCGATGAAGCCGCTCGCTGCACTCGTCCGGGCAGGGGCACCACAGCAACGGATAGAAAAAGAATGCGCCCGGCTCTATGGATTCACCCCCGATGAAGGAAGTTAGAGAGCTCCCCGGCTATGTCACGAGGGAGGAAATTGCCGAGCGCCTGCCTTTGATCTTTCCGGACGGCACGCCCAACCGGAACTACTGTATCCGTGAACTGGCGGCCAGCACCATTTTCACGATGCTCTACATCGGCGCCGTTGAGGGTAGCGGTCGCTTTCTCGCTCCGAAGCACGTCTACCGCATGACTGACGAGCAGGCGAAAAAGGGTGATCCGGGATCGCGGCTTGCCTATGCCAAAGAGGCTCTGAAACCCGGGTTTCACACTCCGGGACATCGCTGGTATGCGGACAATACCCGTGAGCCGATCCGCGATGAGACCTTGCGTGAGGGACTGGTGGCGACGGGGGCCGTTCATCTGCGAACCGATCTTCCAACCACGTCGAGTAAGCCGAGGTATGCGCTGACACCGAGTTTTGCCGCACTTTTCGAGCCGGGCCTGAAGAGTGATGAGCTCGAGTTGGCGATCGAAACTTGGCGAAAGGCCAATCTTTCCAGGGGTGCGCTGGCCCGCATCGCCATTCAGCAGAGCGGCGCTGCCGCTTCCAAGGACGGCGTCGTGGTTACTTTCCCCAATGGCGAGACCCGTCGACTCGCGCCCGGCCCGAGCTCGGTGATCTCGCAAGCAGTCATCGAAGAGTTTTCACGTCGTTTTCTGATTGAACCCGTCGTCCTGTGGCTGAGCGAAAGCGGAAACAAGGTTGTTAGTCGCGACGATGCTCTCGCCGCAAAAATTGGTCTCACCATTGAGCCGGATAAGAATCTACCGGATATGATTCTGGCAGACCTCGGAGAAGATGAGCCATTGATCATTTTTGTCGAGGTGGTCGCCACTGACGGTCCAATTTCAGATCGGCGCCAGAAAGCCCTTCTCAAACTTACCGATGCGGCCGGTTTCCCGCGGGACCAGGTCGCTTTCGTGACTGCTTATGCGGATCGAAGTACACCGGCCTTTAAGAAGACCGTAGACAATCTGGCGTGGCATTCGTTCGTCTGGTTCGCTTCTGAACCGAACCACCTATTGATCTTCCGGGGTGAGCAGAATGCGACTGGCGGACTAAAGGGCCTGTAGTACAACCACGGCATCTTGTCGCAATAAATTTTTGCCCCCAAAAGCGCAGAAGGCACAGAATAATTAGGTCGTAGTCGATTAATCTTCCAACTGCTCCAAACTTATCGTTAGGCCTTCCAGTATCCCCTGTTCCCTGCCACGCCGTTCGCGCTTCTTTTGATCGCCTCTTGCTCGTTGTCCGTGCTGATGCCGCCGAGGGCATAGAGGGGTATCTTGAGCTGAGCGGCGATTATCTAATCCGTCCCACCCCAGAGGTTCGATATCAGGATATCAGGGTGTGCCTTGGTGTATTTGATGGGCGAGAGCACCGCAAAGCTGGCGCCGAGGGCTTCGCCTTTCCGGAGCGCTTTCAGGGTGTGGCCGGAGATAACGAGCAGGTAGGGTTCGGGCGAGCAGGTCAGGTCTTTCATCGTGCACTGGTGATCATTGATCGATCAATCCGCGCCCGTTCCTCTTCGCTTGACCGCAATGGAGTCTGACGTCAGGGCCTCGATGGCGGAACGGAGTCGTTCCGGGTCGCATGATTTCGGAAGGAACCCGTCCATCCCCGATTCCACGCATTTTTGCTCAAGGCTTTCGTCGTTCGAGTGGCCCAGGATTGGGAAGTCACCGGCCTCTTGCCGGATGATCCTTGTGGCCTCCAAACCGTCCAGCTTCGGCATGTGCACATCCATGATGCAAAGATCGTATTCGTGCCCCCTTAGTCGGGCATATGCGACGGCTTCAGCACCGTTCGTAGCGAGATCGTACTGATATCCCCACCGTTGCAGTAATAAGCCATACAGGGCTTGAAGAATATCTTCATCTTCGGCGACCAGTAGCCTCATATCCGTATCCATGTAGGTGGTAAACCGTCTCAGTGCAGTAGCGGTGCCTGCCGGTTTCGCGGTCGCGAGCCAGAAGAGATTGCGGGCCGCCACTGAAACGGAGGTTCTCCTACTACACTCATCGAAAGAGCGTCCCTATTTTGGGGACAGCCTAATAATGCCCCGATTATGGGGACATGCGCAAGACCATACATAGCGCCCAGGGCCGACTGCTAAGCGAAACACTCAGGCAGATCCGGGAACGGGCCGGACTGACTCAAAGGGAGCTATGCCGCCGACTGGGCAAGGAGCACTCCTTTGTGTCCAAGTATGAGTTGGGAGAAAGGCGCATCGACATCGTCGAGTTCTATTGGATATGTAAAGCTTGCGGTGTAAGCCCTGAAGTAGAGGCCACACAGCTCATGAAGGCATTTGCAGCGCTGGACAGGGAATAGAGACAGACGATAGATGGGGTTTGCGCCAAGCAAGCCTGTAGACGGAGGGAACCGACGGAATGACTTCATAGGCGGAAACCTTCTTTAGCAACCCAGCGGGTGCGAATCCCGCATGTCGCGGAAGTTAGGTCTCGATACTCCAGCGTTTTCCGTAGCACCGCTTGATCTCTGCGGCCGAGGCTTTCGGGGCACTGGCGCCAAACACCAGCAGTCCTTTATCGCGTGGTCCTGAAGGCAGACGATGGTAGGCACTTCAAAGCCCTTGCCGGTGAGCTTGCTCTCGCGCGGGGTTCGCGCACGGCCACCTTGGCCGATCCATTGCGCCTGCGCTTCTCGTCTTTGCTGTCGGTGACCGCGTACCATGCCGCTGATAAGGTTCAAAGCGTTCCTCTCCGTCTGATCGATACTCCGATCCCTTAATTTTGCACTTCGTCACATAATTTTTGTTAGTTATCGCGATAGACTACCCAACTAAAAAGCATAACGAGCCAAAATTGGCTAACTCATTGAATAATAAGCACAAATTGTTGATCTCGGGTTTTGGGGAAGAGCAATCAATTTGTAGAAATAGGTAACTACTCGTCCAGGTCCACTCTCGAGACCCTGCACGATACAGAGCATCCGTCATCCCCGCGAAGGCGGGGATCCATTATGCCGCCCCTGGATTCCCGCCTTCGCGGGAATGGCGGAGGGGGGCGAGTAGTCACAGAAATAGAAAGAATCGAAAAAAGAACTCTAGGAGCAACAGATGAGTAGTCTTTACTTTTGGCCTGAAATGCCGGTTCTCTCGATCACAGTACTGATCATTGCGAGCATGATATTCCTCTATTTGGCTCGCACTCCGCTGCATGCGGCTCTCGACAGCCTCAATGAGGGCATTGCCGGTGGACTGACCAAAACCTCGGACTGGATAAAATCGGTTGTTGCGAAGATGCGGGAGAAGAACAAGAAAGTTTTACTCGAATCGAGCATCGCTGACTGTGAGCAAAAGATTGCCCAGGAATTCAGACGCATGGAGGCCAGTTACACCAAACATCTCGCCGATTATCCTGCGCTACATCTCAAACTCGATGAAAGTGTTGCCAACATCGATGCCGATTTCAAGGAGTGTGGTCAGGTTGTCCCTGAAGCTCCCGGCTGGACCGATGCCGTCGAATCCATTGCGCGGATTAAAGGGGCGGGCTCTGGAGACAGGGTCATAGAGAAAATGCTTAAGGAGCTGCATAAATCCGCTATCGACGGTGAAAAGACAGCTCTGGCCGAAATGCGCAAAACCGCCGCCAAAAGACACAAAATACTCAGTTCCTTATCTCCGACATGGAATAAGGTTCTGAAAGTAATGAACGTCGTAAACTCCAAGATCTCGCTGGTTCTCGAAACAACCGGCAAGATCGAAAAATATATGCAGGAGTATGACAGCGTTAGAAATGGAGGGGCTGACTCCATCGATATGCTCTCCTCCAAGGCGATGAAGTTATTTATTTTCTCAATGCTGGTGATTGTCGTCGCTGGATTCGGCGCTTTCATTAACTTCCAACTCATAGCATTACCCATGTCGGAGCTCGTTCCAGCGGGTACGCGCGTTCTTGGACTACAAGTTTCCGACGTTTCTGCCTTGGTAATCGTTACACTGGAAGTCGTGCTTGGGATTTTCTTGATGGAGGCGCTGGGCATAACGGGTATTTTTCCTCAGATAGCCGGGATGACCCTCGGCAAACGACGTATTCTTTTATACGCATCGCTGTTAGGTTTATTCTTCCTCGCATCGGTTGAGGCAGCACTTGCTGTGTTACGCGAGCATATAGCCGAAACGAACGCGGCAACAACACAGGCATTAGCCAACAAAGAGATTACGACCACCAACACCGACAATTCTCAAATCACCGTTATCGGGCAGGCCACTTTGGGATTCGTATTGCCGTGGATCCTTGCGATGGTCGCGGTTCCCCTTGAGATGCTGATCGAAACCAGCCAACACGTTTTTAGTAAACTGCTGATTTTGCTTACGACTCTGCTGGGATATTTAATTGGCATGTTGGGCCACTTGATCAACACCATCATGAAAGCCGTTACTCATCTATATGATGCCTACATCATTATCCCGACACAGATCGGCAATCTTATCAAACGCAAGTCATGAATTTGAATTCTATGCAGGGTGTCAACACAGTGTCTTTCAGGATAATACTTCTTACTCTTTTTGCCGCGGCTTCAGCACTATTGCTTTCTTCATGTTCAGATAACAAGCAATATGAGACAGCAATATGCGCGCTCGCCGACACTTCCGGCACTTATGTGAAGGAAAAGAAAAAGATAGTCAAGATCATCCAGGCGGGAATATTGCCGAAATTATTACCCGGCGACAGCCTTTTTCTTATTGCCATTGACAGCAGCAGTTACGATGAAAAGAACATAAAGGGGCAGCTGAAGCTTAATTACCGGCCTTCGCAAGCCAACCAGCAGAGGATTGAGTTTGCGCAGGTTCTTGACAAGTTTGAGAAGGAACAGACCAGTGCCAGATACACAGACATCAGTGGCGCGATGATGCTATGCAAAGGTCGTCTCGAGACCACAATGGCGGGCACTCAGATTATTTTTATCTTCAGCGACATGAAAGAGGAACTCAAGCCAGGTATCAAGCGCAGTTTCGACAAGAATGAATTTGAAAACATTAATATCGCTGCGATGAATGTAATAAAATTGAGCGAAGACAATACCGACCCACAAGTCTTCCGCTCACGCATTAAAAAATGGGAAAAACGCATTTCAGATCACGGTGCCGCAAGCTGGAATGCAAATTTGGAGCCTGTCGATATCACAAAATATATCGATGACCTCAGATAGCGAAAAATTGGCTTCGCCAAATAATCAGAACCGCAGATTACTATCGCGACCAAAACAGAGTACGGCGATAATTCCCCGGTGCAGTATCGGGGGACTATTCCTCCTTTGACACCCAACCTCGGCCACTCCATATCCCGCCCGATACAGGGTCAGAGTTCGATAAAGGGTGAGAGTTGATTGAATTCCTGGTCCCGGCCCTAAAGGGCACTTCTATTAATCCAGTCCTTCGGGCTCGTCACGCGCAAGTCGGTAGCCAGGCGTAGGGCCCGTTCTTCGCCGAGTGCCGCAATCAGCCTCTCACAGGCTTCGCGGATTTTGCCGGTGATCGCACCATGGCCCCAGCCATCCAGTGCCCGATAGATTTCGGGATGTTCAAACCCGGGCATCGGCTCGAAATCGTTGCCTGTCCATTCCACGTTCCTGACGAAGGCGGGACTGAGCAGCAGGATTTTGCCGGCAAGTGCCTTGCATCTTGCCGCTTCTCGCCTCGCTAAAGGCGCCATTAGACGTGTGACAGGCTCCTAGGCTATCGATTGGTCTTCAAGAGCCGGTTTCGCCCGTTGTTTTGCCGGAACGGTTTCGTCCTCCGAAGTCGTCGAAGCCTGTTCTCCCTCCCCGGGCTGGGCGGGGCCCGGTTGTTTGATCGCGTAGGCCAATGCCTCTTCGCCGGCTTCCGCGGGCACGATCCAGAGCTCGTGTGGTGTCTCGGAGCGCACGCCCGGCAGCGGGGCGAAGGCCTCGGCTTCGAGGGCTCGAAGGGTTCCCAGGATCATGAGGATAATGACCACCGAAAACGGCAGGGCAGCGGTAATGACGGCTGATTGAAGGATTTCCAGTCCACCGGCAAGCAGTAATGCGCCGGTCAGTAGCGTCAGGACTATCCCCCAGACGATACGATGCGCGGTCGGCGGTTCCGGATCGCCGCCGGCGAGGATGGTAGTGACCACGAGAGTGCCGGCATTAGCCGACGTGACCAGGTAGGTACCGATCAGAATATTCACCACCGCGCTGACGAAAATGCCCAGGGTTCCGAGCTCCATCTTTTCGATAGTCACGAAAAGGGCCGAGGTAACGTCCCGGTTGACCGCTTCGACCACGCCACCCGAGCCAAACAGCTCCTGATGCAAGGCGGTGCCGCCGAGCAGTCCGATCCAGACGATACTGATCAGGGTTGGGACGAGCAGCACCCCCATGACAAACTCCCGCAGGGTGCGGCCGCGGGAGATGCGGGCGATAAACATGCCTACAAACGGAGACCAGGCCAGGGTCCAGCCCCAGAAGAAAATGGTCCAATCCGCCTGCCAATCGCTATTATGATTCGCGTGGGTGTAGAAGGCCATGCTCAGAAGGTTCTGGAGGTAATCCCCGGTGGCCTGAATGGTCGAGCTGATCAGGTACTGGGTAGGTCCGAAGAACAGCACAAATAGCGCCACGCCCAGACTGATCCAGAAGTTCGCAACGGACAGCATGCGCACTCCCCGATGGACACCGGAAACCACTGAAATGGTAGCAATGAGCATCAGTCCACCGACGATGGCAAGCTGCAGTTCCACTGAAGACTGCAACCCGAACACGAAACCCAGACCTGCATTCATCTGTTGCACCCCCAGACCCAGGGTGGTGGCGATGCCGAACACGGTACCGAATACGGCCAGGGTATCTACGGCGTCGCCAATCGGTCCGTAGATACGATCACCGAGGAACGGGTAGAGCGCCGAGCGGATGGTCAGGGGCAGATCATGCCGGTAGGCAAAGTAGGCGAGTACCATGGCGACGAATGAGAAAATGGCCCAGGCATGGAGGCCCCAATGAAAAAAGGAGAGGCGCATCGCGATGGTCGCCACTTCTGCCGCTGTGCTCTCGCCGCTGAACGGGTTCGACTGAAATTGAAGAATCGGCTGGGCCACCGCCCAGAAGATGATCCCGATGCCGGTGCCGGCCGCGAACAGCATGGTAATCCAGGAAAAGAAGGTAAACTCCGGCAACTCCCGATCATGACCCAGCCGCACGTTCTTGTAGCGGCCCGTCCCCAGCCACAACATAAAAAACAGCAAAAAGGCCACCAGCAGGGGGTAATACCACCCAAGCATCGGGTCTAGCGTGGCGCGCACACTGCTGATGACCGCTGCGGTACGCTCGGTATGGAAGACCCCGGCGATAAGGGCAAACACCATGGTCGAAGTGGCAATGATGGTAACCCGAGGGTTCATCCCCTTGAGCGGACCGGATTGGGATTGGTAGAGCATTATTCATCTCTCTGTTCTTTTTGGAGAAGATGCCGGGATTCGGGAAAGAAAGGTTACTATCTGGGGCCAAATCGGATTGGGCACACGTTAGCTGAATGAGTGTTTGCTAATCAACTGGCAAGGAGTAACAGACAGTAACGGAAAGTAAGAAACGAACTGCCAAGCAGGCTCGCAGCAAATGGAACTGTTCGTCCGGGCTCAGGGGCGACCAATCGACCAAGGTCGGTGGACGGACGATTTCGTTTACTATCCAGGCATCATATCCCGATAGACCATCGTCGCTTCCCGCAGCAGGTGGTTATTGCCGCCAACCACTTTCGGTCTCCTGGCCGTCCAATCAGGAACGCGGTGTGTGGAGCATGAAGTAACGGCAAGCGTCTCACCGGAACGATCAGCGAAGCCAATCCAAATAGTCAAGAAGGATCAGACCGGCGCCGCCGCCGAAGGGGAGGAGCAGGGCCTGGATCACGGGCTGTTCGGCCAGTGGCCGGAATGCGCCCTCACGTAGCCCTTTTATTCGATCGATAACGATGCGGTACTCATCGGCCTGTTGGTTGTTGTGATAGGCCGTTATCATTTTGTCCTCGAGAGAATCGATAGCCGATCGACGCGCTTGCTCTGTCGCACGGTGCAAAATGAACACGCTCACGAAGGCGTATGTGGCGAGTGTCAGGTAGATGAGGATGATCCCGAGCGGCGTGTCCCAATTATCGAAATAGGAGAGCCTCGAAACGATGAGGAGCAGAAGGACAAAGAAGGGATAGACGATGAGGCGGGCGACTCTGTTCGCGCGCTCGGAGACAATGATAAGCGATACCCATTCGTCATGCGGTATGGTTTCTCCCGCCGTGTCCTTGAATTTCTCCTTGGAATCGGTGCTCCAGGTGACCCGGGGTCGGCACAGGAGTTGGGTGAAACGGCGACACAGACGGGCGGCGTCGACCACTAGAAACGTCAGAAGGCTCATGAGTAAAAAGGCAGCAAGGCTTATTGATTCCGCGTAGACGGAGGCCAGGGCACCGCGGACAGGTATCTGGTAGTCGCTGGTGGAGAGAATCCGGAAGACGACGGCCGAATAGGCCAGAAACGGGATCGAAATTCGAAAGAAGCGTAAACCAGGGCGGCCGCGGAAGGTATATTCTGCCCAGATGTTTTCCCCGCATGGATTATCGCTGTCCCTGTTTCTTCGCCAAGGATAGATGAATGCCCTGTCGAATGACGCCAAGCTGTCGCTTGCCTGTCCCGCACCCGTGTCGCCGGTGGCGTGAGGTTCCCGAGGTGTGCGCCTCCTTTGAAAAATCTGTCGCAGCGCATCAATAATCCATTGGATGTAAGACCATAGTGAATGCCGGCTCGGGCTCTTGTTGCCGGTTGCGCCAAAAGAAAGCCGCGCGTCAAGCCTTTGTGAGGAAAGCCAAAGGTTTTGCACGGCAAAGTAGATGAGTGTTATGGAAAGCGCAATTGCCGTTAGCAGCAGCAAAATGCTGGGCCACACGCTGACGCCGTCGGTAAGCGAAAATGGCTCGTTTTCGAGTGCCCCACCCACAAAATGGACAACCAGGTAAGTGGCAATCGTAACGCCTGTTATCCATAACAGCCCCACTTTCCAGGGAGACCGGTTTTCCGTCATCGCGTGGAGCGTGTCTTTCACGGAAGATGAGGTGTAGTAAACAAAATAGACCCCGGCGATGAGGAAAAAGAGTGCTTCCAGCCATTTTTCGGTCGAGGGAAAGAAGTCGGGCGGATTCGGGTGCACGGAGGCGGCTGCCCCAATTGAAGCTCCGGCGGGACAAGGCTTCGGGGCGGGGGAAGCGCTGAGATCGAACGCTCCGCTTCTGCCGACTTCAAAGATTCGGGGAGAGGGACAGACGGAGGGAGGTTCTATCCCGCCGCCAAACGCCAGAAGGCCCGATAGATAAACGGCGGTTTGGTAGCCGCTGCGAAATGGCGGAGCGCCGCCTTGGTATTCGCGGGCCAGCTCGAGCCCATATCCGGAGGCGACAAGCAGGTTCCTGTTCCAGGAGAAATCCGCCGCGTGCAGTAGTCGCGCATCGAGATCAGTCGTGAAGAATTGGACATCCGTGAATACGGGACTGAGGGCCTGCAGGATAAGCTGTTTATCATAGAGATCGCTGCCGAGGATCCCGATCGCCCGTACCCGATTGTCACTCGGTGCGAGATCATTCAGGCGCTGGATGGCGGCGACCAGTCGGCGCAAGTAATCATAGCGGGAGACCCCGGCGGCGCGCTCCTGCTCAAACCCTTCGTCATCCTCGGCGTTCTCGGACGGGTTTTTGTCATCGCTGATGTCATTGCCGGGTAACTGGCCGTCCAGTCCTCTCAGATAGTTGAAACGATCAATCCTGACATACCGTGCCCGCGCCTTGAACTGCCGCTCCATGACGTCGGGCAGAGCGCGGCCGTAGTGCGTGTCCCACTCCGATATCAGCACAATGTTTGAAGGCTTCGAAACCCGGAGGGCGCCTCGAAGCTCGAGTTCGCGTGCGAGCTTGCGCGCCAAGTCAGTGTCGGTGGGGATGGTGCGTGTGAACCGTAGCAGGGGGTTTCCCGCGTCATCTTCTCCGAATTTGCCGAATACATCGTTGATCGACTGACCGCAACCGAGCGCCCGATTAAGAATCAGGCAGTCGTCAGCTGTTGCCGTAGCCGTGAGGAATGTCAATCCTCCCAGTCCTTTCAACGCGTCCTTGTATTGTGTGATGGAGCTGCCGTCCGATACGCCATCGCCCGGTGAGCTCCGGTCGTCGGCAGCAGCGCTCTGCGTGGAGATGGCCAAGTGCCGCTTTGGTCGCCCTTTGTCTCCCTCAGGTTCGATGGGTGGGTGGGCCAATCTGAGGACCTCACGAGCCATGTGCGACAGCGTGGTGGTGCCGGCCGGGCCGATAACCCTGATGTCGAACTGCCGGTTTGTCGTCGTATCCACAACCCCGGACAGGAGTCTCGTCAGGCGGCGTAGTGGGCGGCGATCCGCGGATATGGCATCGTCGTTGAGCCAAAGCAGAAGTACCGGGTCTTCTCCGGTCGTACTCCGGGTGGGCACAAACCATTCATAGGGCGCCGGCGGCAAAGGCGGTGCGGATGGTTCTTGAGGGGGACGGAAGAACTTGATGCTATCACCGCTCTCGGGAACGTAACCCGATTTACCCAGTGCCGATACAATCGCATAGCGCCACCACCGGCGCAGCTCCGCCTCTTCGGCGTAAGGTGCGCCGAACAGCATTCCGCAGAGAACGGTCAGTGATTCGGCCTGTTTCAGGTGAGTGTGTATCTCCTCGTGAAGGCGCGTGACAGAATGATGTTCTGTTTGGGGATTGGAAGGAGAATCCATACCAAAGGTCTGCACTGCGGAGGGCTCTCCGCTTTCCGGGTGACGCGCTTTATCCATGCCTTGAGGCGATGCTTCCTTTTGCAGATGCCGGGCAACTGCGGCGAACGGGTCCTGCCAGAGGCGGGCCGAGACTTCGACAATCTCGAGGGTGGGTTCCGCGGGCTGTTGCCCTTCTTGTGGCCGCTTGGATGCGAACGGGTATTCCTGAACCACGGCGAAGCCCACCAGGCTCAGGAACACGACGGCCATCGAGATCGGGAGCGTCCGCCCTTCCTTTTGCACAATTCCATTCCTAAATGTAAATGGAATATTACCGTATTTGCCGCAATTATAGTCAGGGAGCTAGGCGCTCCCGGATCGGCGCAGATTTCCGTTGCTCATCGCAGATCCTACCCGGCGGCCATCCGTCCTGTTTTCCCTCCGAACTCCAGGGCATTCATTCATTGGTCGCTGGTTCTCTGCAGTGTCTTAGCCGGAAGGCAATCTCATTCCTATTGTTGATTGCATCTCCCAATTCCTCCGGGAGAAACCAGTCCCTGGTGGCTCACCATCTGTTTGCCGGGCCTCAGTTTGCCTTTTTTACGAATTTGGTAAGGATGACAATTTGCTGCCCTTCGACCCGCCCCTCGATCTGTTCCGGTTTGTGCGGCACCAGTGAGATTCTACGCACTGCGGTGCCCCGCTTGGCGGTAAGGCTGGTCCCCTTCACGTCGAGGTCCTTGATGATGGTGACCGTATCGCCGGCTGCGAGCTTCGCGCCGTTACTGTCGCGGTGCACGACCCCCTCTTCAGTGTTCTCTCCGTCACCGTTCGCCTTCGCCCAAGCCAGCGTTTCGTCGTCCAGATAGAGCATATCCAGCAGCTCTTGCGGCCAACCCTCCGCAGCAAGGCGGGTGAGCATCCGCCACGCCATCACCTGCACCGCCGGCACTTGACTCCACATGCTCTCATTCAGGCAGCGCCAGTGGTTCACTTCGACTTTCGTCGGATCCTCGATCTGTTCACGACAGGCGTTGCAGACGAGCACCGACTGATCGGCACTGCCATCTGAGTCGGGCGGCACGTCATAATGGCCGAGAGCATCGGTCGAACCGCACAGCTCGCATTTGGACTCGCTGCGTTCTTGCAGCGCCTGTTCAGTATTCATCGATTTGTTGCTCCGGGATTGGGCCTTGTGCAAGGAAAAAAGACAGGAAGGCCGAGAATTCTACCATGCACCGGTAACAGCAGGGGCGGACTGTGATCACCAAAGGCACGCAAATACCCAATGGTGCAGGTATCGGTCCTCTCCGCATCGTAGGCCCCGGTCCTCCCGCCGTAACATTGTCAGCCTTTGCGCAGTTGTCCGTCTCGCGACATCAGCAGGGCAATCCAGCGGGTGTTCTCGAAGTTGTAAAAGATCATCATGGCGATCATGGTGATCGGCAGGGCCAGGAACATTCCGGCGATTCCCCACATGAAGCCCCACATAACCAGCGAAAGGATGATTACCAAAGGGCTCATGTTCAGCGATCTGCCCATGATTTGCGGCTCGAGCACGTTACCAACCAGCATCTGGATACTGCCGATGCCGAACAGCAGGATCAGAAAGGGCGCTAGGGAGGCAAACTGGAGCAGCGCCAATAGGGTGGGCAGGGCCGTGGCGACCAGGGACCCGACGTTGGGGATGAAGTTGAGCACAAAGATCAGCAGTGCCCAGAAGGCGGCGAAATCCAAACCCACCCAGTGCATGAGTGCCCACGAGGCGAGGCTTGTCAGAGCGCTTACCAGGGTCTTGACTCCCAGGTAGGTGCGCACGTCGCGGTCGAGTTCAAGGAGAAGGCGGCGTGCGCGGTGCTGGCGCTCCTCGGTGCGCAGCACTGCAGCCAGCTTCGCTCCGAAGTAGCGCTGCTCGAGGAAGAGAAAGAGAAGGTAGACCGCGATCAAACCGAGATTGCCGATCAGGCTGCCGAATCCGGCAGCGATCCTGCGGATCAGCCTGCCCAGATCAAACTCGCCCAACAACTGCGAAGCTCCCGGCTGACCGGCCCATCCGAACCGTTGCTGCAGTCTTTCGATAAGGCTTCGCAAATTCTCCTGATAGATCGGTGCAGCGTCGATCAATTCACCGACGCTGGCGGCGATGATGCCAATCACCAGGTTGGTGGCGACGAGAAGAGCCAAGCCGGCAAGCACGAACTGCAGCCAGCGAGGCGCCTGGACCCCGGCCACGCTGATAGAGCCGAATGAGATTGCGAGCGCATTCAGCAGGTACCAGACGAAAATGGCGACAATGAAAGGGATGATAAGCGCCTGCGCTGCCACCAGAAGGTAACCAACTGCAAAGGCGATGAGTGTCCAAAGAGCGGTAGCGAGCAGCCGCTCCCTCGCGGAAGAATCCATATCGACTCCGAGTTGGTTCCCGTTCGTTCGTCTGTCTGCCGCGAGACGACGCTCTGGCTCTGTGAACGAAAGTTCCGTTATTCAAGCCTAAAGTGTAGGCCTACCATGGTTTGGTGGACAGCCTCCCGGGTTTTCCGCGACCGATGGAGTCCGAAGGAAAACACCGGGCCCGCCTGTCTCCGACCGGGGACGTATACTGTGATTTTACTTGGCGAATTGTCGTCGTCGAGCTCAAAACGATCCTTATAGGACACCCTTGATGACCGACATGCAACATCCGGATACGCAGTGGTACAGTCTGGCGGCGGACGATGTCCTGGGCATCCTCGATGTCTCGACGAATGGACTCGGCGCAGATCAGGTGAAGGAGCGTTTGGAGCGCTTCGGCCCCAACCGCCTCCCGCCTCCGGAGCGGACTGGACCGTTCAAGCGTTTTCTGCTTCAGTTCCACAACGTACTCATCTACATCCTCATTGTTGCCGCCATCGGCACCGCGTACCTTCAGCACTGGGTGGATACCGGCGTGATCCTGGGTGTGGTGCTCATCAACGCCATTATCGGCTTCATCCAGGAGGGCAAGGCGGAAAGCGCCCTGGATGCCATACGCGACATGCTCTCTCCCAAGGCGCAGGTGCTGCGTGATGGACAGCGTCGCACCATTCCGGCCGAGGAGCTGGTGCCGGGCGACATCGTTTTCCTGCAGGCGGGCGACAAGGTGCCGGGCGATTTGCGCTTGATCCGCATCCATAACCTGCGCATCGACGAGGCGATACTCACCGGAGAGTCGGTGGCCGTGGACAAGCAGACCGATCCGGTGGGCGAAGATGCGGACCTGGGCGACCGATTCAGCATGGCCTTCTCCGGCACACTGGTGGCCTTCGGTCAGGGCCGCGGTGTGGTGGTCGCGACCGGGGCCGACACCCAGATCGGGCGCATCTCTACCATGCTGGGCGAGGTGGAAACGCTCACCACGCCGCTGCTGCACGACATCGCCGTGTTCGGGCGCTGGCTGTCGGTGGTCATCATCGCGCTAGCTGCCTTTACCTTCGCCTTCGGCTTCTGGGTGCGCGACTACGACGTCGTGGAGACCTTTCTGGCGGCTGTCAGCCTGGCGGTGGCCGCCATCCCGGAGGGCCTGCCCGCAATCATGACCATCACGCTGGCCATCGGCGTCCAGCGTATGGCGGGGCGCAACGCCATCATCCGCCGCCTGCCGGCCGTGGAGACTCTCGGATCGGTCACGACCATCTGCTCCGACAAGACGGGCACCCTGACCCGCAACGAGATGACCGTGAAATTACTGGTCACCGCCGAGGATACATTCGAGCTCGGCGGGGTAGGTTACGAGCCCCGCGGTGGCTTCAGCCGCAATGGTCAGGACGTGGACCCCGCCGACCACCCGGTGCTCTGGGAGGCCCTGCGCGGGATCCTGCTGTGCAACGACTCCGAGCTTTATCAGCGGGACGGCGAGTGGGTAATGGAAGGCGACCCCACGGAGGGTGCACTGGTCACGGCGGCCCTCAAGGGCGGCCTGAACCACACGGAAATCAACGAGCGCTATCCGCGTGACGATGTGATCCCTTTCGACTCTTCCTATAAGTTCATGGCCACACTCCACCACCACCACTACGAGGGTAATCAGAGCATCCTGTACTTCAAGGGGGCACCGGAGCGGGTGCTGGCGTTGTGCGGCACGGAACGAACACCGGATGGTGACCGGCAGATCGACCCCCGGCGCTGGGAAAGGTGGATGGACGAAATCGCCGCACGCGGCCAACGGCTCCTGGCGTTGGCGTCCAAGGACGTCGACCCGGGAAAGACTACGCTGGAGTTCACCGACGTGGAGGGCGGCGGACTCACCATGGTGGCGCTCTGCGGCATCATCGATCCGCCCCGTACCGAGGCTATCGAGGCAGTCAGGCAGTGCCAGCAGGCGGGCATCGTGGTGAAGATGATTACCGGTGATCACGCGGTCACCGCCCGGGCCATCGCCAATGATCTCGGCATCCGCACCGAGGGTGGCGTGATGGCCGGTCATGAGCTGGAATCGATCTCCGACGAAGAGATGGAGAAAATCGTACGCAATCTGGACGTGTTCGCCCGCGCCACTCCGGAACACAAGTTGCGGCTGGTCAAGGCCATCCAGGCCAACGGGCATGTGGTGGCCATGACCGGTGACGGCGTCAATGATGCCCCGGCGCTGAAACGTGCCGATGTGGGCATGGCCATGGGCATCAAGGGCACCGAGGCTTCCAAAGAGGCCGCCGAGATGGTGCTGGCCGACGACAACTTCGCCTCCATCGCCCACGCGGTGGAGGAAGGCCGCACGGTATACGACAACCTGCGCAAGGCCATATTATTCCTGCTGCCCACCAATGGCGGCGAGGGCTTAACCATTATGGCCGCCATTCTGCTCGGCCTCACCCTGCCTCTCACCCCCGCCCAGGTGCTGTGGGTGAATATGGTCACTGCCGTAACGCTGGGGCTGGCGTTGGCCTTCGAGCCCACGGAGCCCGGAGTGATGCAGCGCCCGCCGCGTCCGCCCGGGAGGATAGCTGCTGCGGGTTTCCTGATCTGGCGGGTGGCATTTGTCTCGGCGCTGCTGGTGGTGGGCACCTTCGGCCACTTCTTGTGGATGGAGTGGCGGGGAGCGGATGCGGACATTGCTCGGACGGTGGCCATCAATACCCTGGTCATGGGAGAGGTTTTCTATCTCTTCAATAGCCGCTACATCCTGGAGCCCGTGCTCAACCGCGCCGGAATCCTGGGCAGCCGCGCAGTACTCATAGCCGTGGGTGTGCTGGTGATTCTGCAGGGCTTGTTCACCTATGCCCCGCCGTTTCAGTTTCTGTTCGGTACCGCTGCGCTCGGCTGGGCCGAGTGGGGCCGCATCCTGGCCTTCGGAGTGGTGCTGCTCATCCTGGTGGAGATTGAGAAAACCTTTTTCCGACATCGCGAACGCCAGGTTCTGTAGATTGGAAAATGGTGCATCGAAGTGCGCTGTATGTTTTGTTCCACGGTTCCAAGGAGAGGGGTTGGGGACCGCCTTTAGTGGCGGGCCGGCCTATGAGGAGGCGATTTGTGTTGAACATTGCAGATGCGGGGTATCGTGCACTGGTCGTCTTTTTTGTCCCGATATTTTCTCTCTCGTTGTGAATGCGTGATTCGAATCACACTCGGATGCTGCGCTCAGTAGCACTTCATATATGCCACATTAACCGCTTTGGTTTTTCGTCGATGCTGTCACGGATAGTTCGCAACGAATTGCACATTGTCCTGGTTAGGAAAAGAAAACGTAACTGCTCGCCCCGGTTGATCATGCGCGGCATAGGAGATTCATCATCCTCGCGCAGGCGGGGATCCATTTTGAGCCATGCCGCCGCTCTCTGGATTCCCGCCTCCGCGGGAATGACGGGGGAGTGAGCAGTTACACGAAAATGAAAACACTTTGCCGGTTTTTTGGAGGCCCGGATAAAGTCAATAAATCCAACCAGGTACCAGGAAAATGATTCAATCTGTTTGCGCATCGAAACGATTAGTGTCGTTCATCGGTTTTATGATCTCGTTCAGCGCATCTGCATACGGAGCCGGATTGTCGTGCCCTGACAGCCAGAAGATGGTCTGTCTTGGTTATGGCGACAAGATTGTCGGTGACAATGCCGTTTGCTTCGATCGTTTTGAGTGCAGCCAGGAAGGATTCGTCTGCAAATCAGAATTGGATGATTTGGCCAATGAATATGAAGGTCTACTCGACAAACAGAACGAGTTGACCAACCGATATAACGAACTTGTGGGTGTTTATGAGAGCACGGTGACGGACTATAGGAACCTTAAGCGTTGTGTGGAGGTTGCTTCCACTTTAAAAGATGTGCAGGTGTGCACTTCGGAGTTGTAGCCCCGACACCGGTTGAGGCGTCAAAGCAGGTAGCAGCGGCTTGGCAGTGCCGAACATTCCGGCGGGTGGAGCGCCCGTCCGGGTAACCGCTAGCAGGCTCCTAGCCATCCCGATTTTCAAACAGGCGGGTCAATTCGTCGCGCTCCGGCAACGGCCAGGATTCAGGGCCATTTTTGGTGAGCCGCTCCAGGCCGGCCGGTCCTTCGCCCACTTCACCGATGTCTGCGCAGATGATCTTCTCCGACAGGAGGGCCGCTTTTATGCGGGTGGCATCGTCGGGGGGCGTGGTTACCAGCAGTGCTCCCGAGGCGATGGTCGCCAGCGGGTCGATATTCATGCTGCTGCAGATTTGCCGCGATAATTCCGGAACCGGAACCGCTGTCGGATCGACGGCAAGGTGGCGGCCGCTGGCCACGGCAAGTTCCCACAGAGCGATGACAAGACCCCCTTCGGTGGGATCGTGCATGGCCGTGACCCGTCCGGCAGCGGTGGCAATTCGGGCGTCTGCCACTACGCTGATTCCGGGATCATGCAGGAAGGCCCTGGCAGCGGCGGCGGCTTTGCTATCGAGCCTTGCTGTCAGCTCCGCTGCCAACTCCCGACCTATAATCGCCGTACCCTCAATAGGGACGCCCTTGGTCAGCAGAATCCGATCGCCGGGGCGAGCCCCGCGGGGCGTAATCAGCTGCCCCTCGTCAACCTCCCCCAGCATTGCGCCAACGGCAATGGGTCGGTTGAGCCCCCAGGTAATCTCCGTATGCCCGCCTACCAGGGCAATGCCGAGTTCCCGGCAGGAGCGGTTTATCTGATCCATGAGACCACTGGCAAGGGCATGGTCCGTCTTCTGCTCGGGCAGCAGAAGAGTGACGAGAAGCCAGCGGGGACGGGCGCCGGTAGTCGCGATGTCGTTGGCATTGACTGAAACCAGGTAATGGCCGAGTTCATCGCTCACGAAGGTAACCGGATCGGACTTCGCAACCAGAAGCCGGTTGCCGAAGCGTAAAACGGCACAGTCCATGCCGATCCCCGGCCCGACCACAATCGCGGGATCGTCGAGCGGGATCTTTTCCAGTAGCTCGGCGAGGACTTCGTGGCGCAGTTTTCCAATCGAGAAGGGCATAGCACTGAAGATGGCTGGTCGAATGCCGCACCGTCAACCGGGGAAGCAGAACATTGACTCTCCTTCCCTTATTTGGTCCCCGCTATCTCAGAGGCTCCGCCGTAGCGCTGGCTGCCTGCAACGAAGCCAGGACTCCATGCCGGACCAGTGGCTGTCATCACGCCGCCTCCTCGAACGCCACACCAGCCTGATTGCCACGGCTCCATACTATCCAGCCGGGATGATTTCCTTGCTGGGTCTCGATCAGCACAGAAGCTCCGACCTTCATTCGGGCGTCTACAGACAAGCGCACTCCAGCGTTCGACCAATCAATAACTGTGCAGCGGGCCTCACCGATTTGGGCTTCCTCATGGGCTTCACACCGTGGATATTTGCGTTCGATGAAGCGGTCCACCGAACGGAGATCCGTTCGGATTTTGCCGTTCAGCACGAGGTTCGGGGGCGCGTACGCTTCTCCAAGGGCCTGCAACCGTTCAAAGACGGACTCGTGAATCCGTTCGGTGACCACCGACCACGGCTCACCACGCTGCTGGCGCTGAGTTGGTCCAATGGGACGCACGTAGGGATCGACTGACCATGAGAGGTGGTGAATCATCTTCCAGAGCCCGGTCATCGAATCGTGTAGTTTTCCGAGAGGATTGGGGCGAGCACTCGAGTCGAACGCATCCCAGTCGACTTTCAGTCCATTTCCCTCAGCCTGTCGCAAAAGCCAGCGTAAGGCTATGTCTGAAAGATCCCGCGTTTTGTATCCGCCGCCAACGTCAGCGTGCACTCCAGGGAACCACACCTGACAGACGGTCTGACGCACAACTGAATCGTCGGCGTGCCGGGCCCACCCGGGGGCATCCGTCCAGTAGGTTGCCTTGAATGGACCTCGGCGTTCATCAATGGCCATGGCATGGCAGGCGTTCTCGACATTGTCGCCCAAATTCGTGTCATGAAAGTCTACCAGCCGGTCCGGCAGGATGCGGGCGAAGGTGGGAATCGGAATGCCGAGCGAACCCACCGTGTCGTAGACTCCAAGGAATTTGGCGCAGAACCGGCGCCGGGGGATGTCGCGCAGTTTCGATGCGAAAGTCGAACGGCTGCGATCGTAGGCCTTGTGGCGATAGAACTCATAGGCCTCGTCAATAAGGCCAATCTCACTCGGCGCGAGTACGTCTACCGCACCCAGAAAGCCGCATAGGCTGCGAACGGTGAATGCACCGCGGCTGAATCCTAAGAGAAAGACTTCATCACCCTCTTCGTAGTTCCGAACCAGGAATTCATAGGCTTCCAGGATCTTGGCCGAAAGCCCGTAACCACCAATTCCTCCCCGCATGAGCTCTCCGAAGCCCGTTCCCACTCCTCTGTCGTAACGCACCACCTGTTCCGTTCCATCGGTTACGCTCTCGGGGATTAATTCGTTGACTCGGAAAACATTGGTGTTGTCTTCTTCGTCATTCCAGGTCCCGTCACAACAGATTACGATGCGTTTAGCCATTGCGGTCCCTCCCAGATTCCTTCTTCGTTCAGAATAGTCAATCTATTTGACTCATCTTCGTTCTGGTTCCTTGTTGCACCAGGCTTTCGTCCAGAGCGGTAAGTTCCCTGGTACCACCCTGTAACCTCGCTCAAGGTCACCTCATGGCCGAAACTCCGGCGGTATCACCCGGCCCTGCCGTTCCAGACATCGTCTAATCTTCAGCGGCAAGTTTTTCTCACTGCGTCGGTGTGGTAGAACGGGGGTTCACCAACGAGGATATGCCTATGAAATCGATGCCGTGTTCTGCGCTTGCTTTTGCAGCACTCTTCTTCTCTTCGGCCGCGCCGGCCGAAACCCTGTCGGTAGCCGATGTACATGCCAACCGCGCGGACTTGGGCGGCGAGCAGATCTCTGTCATAGGGGAGGTGGTCAAGGCGAATAATGGCATCATGAACCGCAACTTCGTCCATATTCAGGATGTGGACGAGTCGGGTGATGCCGATCCGTTGATCTTTACCAGCCAACAGACCGCAGACGTCGGCGATCGGGTGCGCGCCACCGGTACGGTTAAGCTCGATATCGATTTCGGTATGGGCTACTTCTATCCCACACTCGTTGAAGAGTCGACCATCGAACCGGCCGAATAGAGGGAGGAGGGGTCGGTGCTCAGCCGCGCCGTTCTGGAACAGGAGACCTCCTTCGAACGGAACCGGAGGGCCGCTTCATGTGAACGGCACCTCGGGGGCTGCAGTCAACTGCAGCGCTTCCGAGACGATGGTCGCCAGCGGGTCGATGTTCCCGGCAACCCGAACCCGCTCGCCGCCAGCTGGTTCACTGTTCGATGTAGGTCTTTGCGGTACGCATCCCGTGCAGGGTGACGGTAAAGCCGGCAATCCCGGTCGCTTGCAGCACCGCGTGATAGATCTCCTCGGGACTTGCGCCTGCTTTTTGCGCCTGTGATACATGGGACACCAGACTGCCCTCATGTTCTTGTGCTGCGGCAATCCCCACCTTGATCAATTCGACCGTCTTCTTATCGAGTGGCCCGTCGTGATCACAGGTGTTCCGTAGATTTTCGTAGGCTGCCCAAGCATCCGGAAAGTGGTTTTTGAAATCGTCCAGTGTCTTGTGCATGGTGGAGACCCTCCATGGCTGCAATCAACGCTATCTCTTTTCCCGATAGTAGTTCAGTCCCGTGCATTTGCCGCTTCGCCGTCGTGCGGGGGGGGTCGGATGCGGGAAAAGAAACGGGGCCTGCAGGCCCCGTTTCTTTTCGGTTTTGGCAGGTTGGAATCAGCTGTACATATCATTGGTGATGTTGTGGAACCAGCCGTGGGCGTACCTGGATTCCCGGGCCAGGGCTTCATCGCTGGCGTCGGAGGGGGTGAGCCCGCCAGCGCCCTTCACCTTGACGATTTGGTTGTTGGTTTCATCAAAGGAGTAAACCACGGAGACCGATATCCCGTAATCCTTGCGAACGATGCTGTAGCAGGTGTTCATGTAGGAAGGATCACCCGGGTCCCGATTGTTGAGCATGTCCGATATGGTCCTTGCGCAGACCTTGGCCTGCACATTGGCGCTATAGCCGGATTTGGGCATGCCGGCAGAGACGGAGGCGTTGCCCAACACGTGGATATTGGGGCGGATCAACGACTCGAAGGTCTTTTTGTTGATCGGACACCAGTAGTGAGCCTGCTAGGAACTTGTCCGAGAATAGCGACCGTCACGAGGCCAATCAGGCTTGGCCGCACGACTCCATGGATGGAGGAGTTAGAGCGAAGCATGCCGCCATGGATGGCGGTAATGCGCTAGCCGGTATTTGCGGGCCGGTTCGGTTAAGCTAAACGGCTGCTGATGGCTAAATGCCAGCCGGGTCTCACGGCTCGCCCCGCTTTCCCAATCGGAGAATTTGGTACATGAAACTCTTGATTCGCAACCTCGCCCGAACCACCACAGAGAAAGAGCTCAGGGAGCTGTTCGAGGCCTACGGAAGTGTGCAGTCCTGTTCACTGGTCATGGACAAAGAGACCAATAGCTCGAAAGGCTTTGGTTTCGTGGAGATGCCCAGGTCCGGTGAGGCCAAGGCCGCGATGAAGAACCTCAACGGCACCATGCTGGCCGGTCACCCGATTCGGGTAAAAAAGGTTGAGATTAAACCGGAAATGGACGGCGCGGGCGGTGGTGGCGGCGATGAGTGAGGGGAGTAACCGCGACCCGTTGCACGGTGTGACGCTTGAGATGATGCTTACCCGACTTGTGGAGGAGTACGGGTGGGAAGAGTTGGGTCGACGCATAAAGATTAAATGCTTCACCAACGACCCAAGTATCGCCTCCAGTCTGAAATTTCTGCGCCGTACACCCTGGGCCAGGGAAAAGGTCGAAAAGCTCTATCTCCGTACTCGGTAAAGCCGGGATGAACCGGGCTGCTACTCCGACGGTTCCAGGCGTATCAGCTGTCCCGGATTATGGTCGGTCACAATCCATAGATAGCCGTTCGGTCCCTCGGCCACATCCCGTATTCGCATCTGTTCGCTCTCCAGTAGCCGCTCTTCCCCGGTGATTTCGTTCCCCGCTACTTGCAGGCGTACCAGTGCACGTCCGGCGAGTGCTCCGAGGAAGAGATCCCCTTGCCAGGCGGAGAATCGATTCCCGGTGTAGAACGTCATGCCCGATGGTGCGATCGAGGTTGGAACCCAGTAGTAAAGCGGCTGTTCCATTCCTTCCTGTTGGGTCGGACCAATGGGGGTGCCGTCGTAATTCGTGCCATGGGTGATCTCGGGCCAGCCGTAGTTGAGACCGGCACGGATGAGATTGACTTCGTCACCACCTTGCGGTCCGTGCTCATGGCTCCAAATATCGCCACTGAACGGGTTCCGGGCGAGCCCCTGGGGATTACGGTGGCCGATACTGAACAGTTCGGAGCGGGCGTCCGGTGCAGAGAGGAAGGGGTTGTCGGTCGGTACCCGTCCATCGTCATGGATGCGGATGATCGAGCCGACGTGGTCGAGCCGGTCCTGGGCCTGGTCACGCTCACCTCTTTCTCCCAGGCTGATATAAAGGAAATTGTGGCTATCGAAAGCGAGGCGCGAACCGAAGTGTTTGCTGCTGTCCCGGTAGGGTTCCGCCTCGAAGACCATCAGTAACTCCGACAGACCACCGTTTTCGTACCGGGCCCGAGCCACCCGGGTGGTCTGTTCCGAAGCTGTTCCTGCGCTATAGGAGAAATAAATGAGCCGGTTATTCGCGAAGTCGGGATGCGGCTCGATATCGAGGAGTCCCCCCTGCCCGCCAACCCACACCTCCGGCAGCCCGGTGACCGGCTCCTCGACCAGATTGCCGTCTTGAATGAGCCGCAACCGGCCCGGGCGCTCCGTCACCAGAATATCGCCGCCGGTCAGAAAGGCGAGTGCCCAGGGATTCTCCAGCCCATCGGCTACCACTGTCATCGTGACCGAGTGCGCGCCGTCAGTGGAGCCTGTATTCCCGTCGTTATCAACAGCGGCCCCGCCGCCACCTAGGCACCCCACGGCCAAAAAGAGAACGGCAAAAACAACCAGAACGGGCTTTCCGACTTCCATGGTCACTCCTGAATTCCTTGCATGATTCTCATGTTAGCCGAGTTGGCGCTTTCCGGCTGGCCGGCGAGCCAACCGACCGTATCGGGCCGGAAGAGGGGATGTCCTTGCCGGTCGTTTCGGCTATCTTGTTAGAGTCCCGGGCCGCATCCTGATACCGTCATTTTTTCAGTCTTCGTGCGAGCAAGGGCGCCCGGCACGAAATAGTAGTGCATCGATGATCGGTCATCTACAGGAGGCGTTATGAAAGTGATCCCGACCGGCACGGCTCTCGGACGCGGCGGGTTATTGGCGGCTGTGTCGCTCCTTGTGCTCGCAACGAGCTGGGTTTCCGGGCGGACGAATGCTGCGGATTTCTCCGATGATGTGGTCAAGGTCGTTTACCACGCCGACTTTGCCGACCCGCGCCGTTTCAGCGCCATGCTGACCAGCATCAACAACATGGTGAACCACTACCAGAACGAACTGGTCGATTATGACCTGCGCATTGTGTTCGTCGCCCACGGTATCCGCTTTCTCACCGACGACAAGCTGGCCGACACCCCCTTCGCCGAGGATGCCGAACTGGCGGAGCGTCGGGAGAGCATCAGGGGCCGACTGCTCTCCTTGAGCGACCGGGGAGTGAAGCTGGAGTTATGCAGCATTACCCGCCGCCAGGCCGGAGTCGCTGAAGATCAGCTCTATGAGCCGGTCGAAGCGGTCCCTTCCGGGGTCGTGCGGATCGCTGAGCTACAATCGGAAGAATTCGCCTACATAAAGGTCGAATAGGGAACATAAATCAGGCACATGGAGGTGCGGCCCCGGTTATGATTTGCGGCCGGACAGGGGGTGAGTGAGTGCAGCCTGAAAATAGTTCTGGCATTCCCTCGGAAATCAGCCTATAGTTTGGCTTGCTACAGATATTGTTATTGGTAATTTCAGCAGTGCCTCAGAGATACTCCTCGAATCGCCTCTTCATTACCTGTACGCACAACCCTCTATATATTTGATTTTCAAAGGTAAAGATTATTATGTCTACAGGTACCGTGAAGTGGTTTAACGAATCCAAAGGCTTTGGCTTCATCTCTCAGGATGATGGCGGCGCAGACGTTTTCGTTCACTTCAGTGCAATCCAGGGCTCCGGCTTTAAAACCCTCGCCGAAGGTCAGCCCGTAAGCTTCACCCTGGAAAATGGTCCCAAGGGTCCCCAGGCCAGCAACGTTACCCCTCAGTAAAGCGTTGCTGACCGGCTGAGCCGAAACGCGCCAGAAGGCGCGTTCGAGCTCGCCAATAAGGACGGGCCGATGCCCCGCCCTCCGATTGTGGAGGATCCGGGGCTCGGCCCGTTTTTTTGTGGACGGAGTTTCGTATTAAACTTATTCTGTATGGGGTTTTTATTCTCATACGGTCGTGATCAAATCTCGCCCGCTCGCCTTCCAGGGTAGCGCATACTAACCTTCCATGCTGGCGAGCGATATAAGTCCTTGATATCGGGGTGTTTGTGAATGAGTCCCTGTACGTTCGACGGCCGCATCCCTCGGCAGCTGCTCCATGCGTTGCTCTACCTCCCGTCCATGCCGTCGTAGGGCTGTCGACCCGATATCAAGGGCTTGCACCGTTCGCTTCAAAATATGCGGTCGCCTGCGGAGGGTGGTGATTTGGCACTGGCTCGGATGACGCGGGGAGATGAATAGAGAAACTGAAGACGTGGGCTCCGACGAAAGCAGCGCTGACATCCCGGTAGTCGGGATCGGTGCGTCCGCCGGCGGTTTGGGCGCTTACGGCGAACTGTTGGGGGCCCTGCCTGACGATACCGGTATGGCATTCGTGCTGGTTCAGCACCTGGCTCCGGGGCACCGGAGTATTCTTTCGGAGTTGCTGCAGGACCACTCCGACATGCCGGTGCAGGAGGCAACTGACGGCCTCGAGATCGAACCCAATCATATCTATACAGTCCCGCCCGGTTGCAACGTGAGTCTCTCAAAGGGCCGACTTCATGTGCAGCCGGAAGAGCAGCAAATCTCGCCGGATCGCATCGATCGATTCTTCCGTTCCCTGGCCCGGGATCGGGGCAGTGTCGCCATCGGTGTTATCCTTTCGGGAGCCGGTCACGACGGTGCCGTCGGCCTCCAGGCCATCCGCAATGCCGGCGGTCTTACCTTTGCTCAGGATGCCCAGTCCGCCACCCAGCCGGGCATGCCGCAGAACGCCGCAAGCGTGGGAGTCGATGGGGTATTACCCCCGGCCGAGATCGCCACCGAGCTGGCCCGCCTCGCTCGTCACCCGTACCTGCGAACGCTCAAGGAGCCGAGTTTCAAGGAGATTGAAGGCGAGGAGCTGGATGATCTCTTCGAGCTCCTTCGGCGCCGTACCGGTCACGACCTTTCCGGCTACAAGGAAGCCACCATCTGGCGTCGGGTCCGGCGACATATGGTGTCGAAGCATTGTGATCGGTTGCCGGATTATGTTGCTCTCCTCAAACGGGAACCGGCGGAGGTGGATGCCCTGTTCCGGGACATTCTCATTAATGTGACCGAGTTTTTCCGCGAGCCGGAGAGCTTCAAGGCGTTGCAGGAAAAGGTCTTCCCGGCCCTGATTCAGGGACGACCGGTAAACGCCCCGGTACGTATCTGGGTTCCCGCCTGCTCCAGTGGCGAGGAGGTCTATTCGGTGCTGATCAGTCTGCTGGAATTCCTCGGCGATCAAGCCGACCGGGTTTCCATCCAGATCTTCGCCAGCGACCTGGACGCCGGGGTTATCGAGCAGGCCCGGCGTGCCGTCTATTCCGAACAGGCGGTGGAGAAGCTCTCCAGAAGCCAGTTGCAGCGTTTCTTTGTCCATAGCCCGGAAGGCTATGAGGTGATAAAGCCGCTGCGCAACCTGTGTGTCTTCGCTGTGCATAATCTGTTGCGCGATCCGCCCTTTTCACACATTGATCTGGTTTGCTGCCGCAATCTCCTGATCTATCTTCAGCCGGCTTGGCAGAAGCGCGCACTGCAAGTGGTCCATTACGCACTGAACCACGACCGCTTCCTGCTCCTGGGCCATTCGGAAAGCACCGGACGCGCGGCGGATCTGTTCTCGGCCGTTGACACCCGGAATAAGATCTATCGCAAGAAGGCGGTGACGACCCGGGTCCATTACGACAGCCGCGCGCTCGGCAATACGGCGGCTCTGGAAAGACCACAGACCGCTCCCGCACCTGCGGCACGCACCTCTTGGAGTCCGGAACAGGCGGCGGACCGTTGCTTGCTCGACTACTTCGCACCGCCGGCGGTGGTCGTCACCGAGACCGGACAAGTCTGTCACTTTCGCGGCCGTCGTGCCGGCCATTACCTGCAACCCGCCCCCGGCGCTGCCAGTCTGAATCTATTGAAATTGGTAAAGGGGGATCTGGTTATTCCCCTGCGCAGCTTGCTCAATCAGGCGATCAAGACCGGCCAGGCCGCCCGCAAGGAGCATATCTCGCTCCACAACGAGGGTGGCGGCGAATGGGTCAATCTGGCCGTGCGGCCGCTGGAGGCGCCCGCGGGGGTTCCGGCCTATTACCTGGTGGTGTTCGAGCCTGTGCTGATGCAACATCGGCCAGTCACTCAGAGCGGCGCTGTCGGTGCCCGAGTGGCCGAGCTGGAGCACGAACTGGCTGAGACTCGCGAATACCTGCAATCGATCATCGATGACCAGGAGCAGGTCAATGAGCAATTGCGCATCGCCAATGAGGAGGTTCTCTCCAGCAATGAGGAATTGCAGAGCAACAACGAGGAGGTGGAAACCAGTCGTGAGGAGCTGCAATCCACCAATGAAGAGCTAGCCACTGTGAATCAGGAGCTGGAGGCGCGCAACCGTGAGCTGGGCCAGCTCAATGCTGATCTGCAGAACCTGTTGACCTGCGTCAGTATTCCGGTAGTGATGCTCACCAGCGACCTGCGCATCCGTTACTTCACGCCCATGGCCGAGGATGTGCTCAATCTTATTCCCAGCGATATCGGCCGGCCAATCAGCGACATCCGGGCCAAAGTGGCGGTGCCCGACCTGGAGAAGCTGGCGCATCGGGTAATGGACACCCTTACCCCGGCCACCCGCGAGGCCGAAGACGACAGTGGACGGCTCTATTACATCAAAATACGGCCATACAAGACACAGGACAACCGCATCGACGGGGCCGTACTGGCTTATGTCGACATTACTCATCTCAAGGACGTGACCACTGCCTGCCGCCGCGCGGGCATGGTGCACGAGACCAGTGATGCCATCGCAGTCGTCGAGTTGGATGGGCGCATCGTCAGCTGGAACCGTGCCGCCGAGCGGCTCTATGGGTATACCGAACGGGAGGCGATGGACATGAGCATCTTCGAATTATTCGTAAACGATGCTCAGAGAGCACTGCGCGACGCCCTCGCACGCGCCGGGCTCGAATCGGAGGATCAGCAGCTCCGTCTTTGTCATCTCACTCGTCACGGGGACCGCCACACCGTGGACTTGACCCTTTCGCCGCTACGGAGTGACAGCGACACTCCCGCCGCCGTGATTACCGCCGAACCGGTCGTCGGCCTTGATCCGGAATAGTCGGGACGCACCCCCGGCCTATGGAACCATGAAACGCAATCAGGAAAATCAGGGCGAAAGCAACGGGAGTCTCTCACAATGGGAGCTGCTGGAGGCGCAGAATCGTGAGCTACGCGAAGTTCAGCAGGTTCTGGAGGAGACCCGCGAGCGTTACGCGGACCTCTACGATTATGCCCCGGTCGGCTATCTCACCCTGGACCGGCTCGGGCAGGTTTTGGAGATCAACCTCACCGCCGCCGCCATGCTCGGTGTCGATCGTGAACACCTGATTGGACAGCCGTTGGCGCCTCATGTCGCCCCGGGAGACTCATCGGTCTTCTTTCGTCATCTTCGTCAGGTATTGGATTCCGGCCACTTTGGGGCTACGGAATTGCGCCTGCGAAGGAAGGATTACAGCGATTTCGATGCGTTGCTGGAAAGCGTACCGGAACACAGTAGCCGTTCCCAGGAAAGGTGTCGCACGATGCTGCTCGACATCTCCGATCGCAAACGTACGGAAAATGCCTTGGCTCACAGTCGAGCTGCGCTGCAGCATCGGGCGCGGCAATTGGCTCACGTCAATAACGAGCTGCGCAGTTTCTCCCATATGCTCTCCCACGATTTGAAAGCGCCGCTACGTGCCATGTCCAATCTGGCCATGGTGGTGGAAGAGGACTACGGCAAAAACCTGGATCCCGAAGCGCGGAGGTATCTGCGTATGCTGCGCGATCGTGCCCGGCAGGCGGATGACCTGATCAACCGCGTACTGGCTTTCTCCAAAGCTGATAATCCGGAGGCCGGAACCGAGCTGATTGACGTTGCTGCACTGATACGCGAGATCTCTTCCGAAGTGGGCGCTGCCGCCAGCGGGTTTCGAATCGAAATCGGCGAAGCCGTGCCCACCCTGGAGACCGAGCGCCTCCCCTTGCGTCAGACGCTGGTTAACCTCATCGGCAATGCCATTCAGCACCACGACAGGGACAACGGCCGGATTCGAATCGACGCGCAGGAACAGGGTGATTTCTTTGAATTCACTATCACCGACGACGGTCCGGGGATCCCCCCTGCGCAGCAGGAGGGGATCTTCGACATGTTTCGTTCTTTCGATCAGGGAAATGGCATTAGTAGCGGTATGGGGCTCGGCCTGGTACGCAAGCTGGTCGCCAGCCGCGGCGGCAGCATCAGTGTAGAGTCCAGCCCTGCGCAACGCGGCACCACCTTTCGTTTCACCTGGCCCAGGCAGTAGGAAGCGGATGCTGAATGCCATTTTGAGCCAGTGAACCGATAGCGCAGTGCTGATTCGACGCTCGCTGCCGGAAGCTGTTAGATTGCGCGGAACGGTTGTCTACTTTGTAAGGGTGTTTATTTTCATGGCGAACTGGCAACGGGTGTGTGATCTCGACGAACTCGAGGAGCATAAGGGACATGAGGTTTGGGTCAACGGCAGACCTCTGGCACTGTTCCTCCAGGGCCACACCGTCCACGCCCTGGATGACCGCTGTCCGCACCGGGAGGGGCAGTTGTCGCAAGGTTCGGTGCAAGACGGCGATGCGGTCTGTCCGTTGCACGGCTGGAACTTCGATCTCGAGACCGGGATCTCGCCCTATAACCCCGGCGACCGGATTTCGGTTTTCCCCGTCCGCCTCGAAGAGGGGCGTGTGCTGGTGGATGCGGAAGCTGTGCCACCGCTGCCTGCTTCCACCTTCGAAGGTTATCAGGCGCGCTGGCGCCGCTGGTCGGACGATACCCGCGGCAAGGCGGAAATCCGCAAGCTGGCAAAGGGCAAGGGCCCGGCCGTTGAGGCCATGGGTTCAGAGGCCACCGATCTTTCACCATTCCCCGGTTTCGACCATTTCCATCTTCGCCCCGCACAGCTCCACCATCTGCCGCGGCTATCGGACGAGCCGATCGATACTACGGTAGTCATCGGCGCGGGAGCGGACAAACCGCTCGAAATCGCGCTGCCCGCCTTCGTCTCGCACATGTCCTTCGGAGCCCTCTCCCGGGAAGCCAAGATCGCGCTGGCGACAGGTGCACGGCGTGCCGGTACGCTGATCGGCTCGGGGGAGGGCGGCATGCTGCCCGCGGAGCGCGAAGCTGCCGGGCTCTACCTGCTGGAGATGGCGAGCGGATACTTCGGCTGGAACGAAGAAAATTGCGCTCTGGCGGACGGGTTCGAATTCAAATTGGGCCAGTCCGCCAAGCCGGGCCTGGGTGGCGAACTCCCGGCCAACAAGGTCTCCGATGAGATCGCCAGGGTTCGCGGGATCCAGCCCGGGCAGCCTGCGCACTCTCCGGGCCGCTTCCCCGACCTGCCCGACCTGGCCGCCTTCGAGGCACGCGTGGACCACCTCCGCTCGCTTTTCCCCGATAAGCCGATTGGTATCAAGCTGGTCGCCGGCGACATCGAAGCCGATATGTCCGCGGCGCTCTCGCTATCGCCCGACTTCATCACGCTCGACGGTTTCGGCGGCGGAACCGGGGCGGCACCGGTGGCGGTCCGCGATCAGTTCGGCATGCCTCTGGTGCAGGCATTACCGCTCGCGCGGCGAATGGTCGATGTGCACAATCGCAGCCATCCGGGAAAAGGCGTATCCCTCATCGCCACCGGAGGTATCCGCACACCGGCTGACATCATCAAGGCGAAGGCCTTGGGGGCTGATGCCTGCGCGCTGGCCACCGCCGCCCTGTTTGCCTTGGGGTGTGAGTACTACCGCGCATGCGATAGTGGACACTGCCCCACGGGCCTCGCTACTCAGGACCCCGTGCTGCGCGGACGGATTGACTTGGATACCGGCGCCCGGCGGGTGGCGAATTTCTTCCAGGGCACACAGGCGATTCTCGGAATGTATCTGCAAGCAATGGGGTATCACCGAATCGGCCAGGTCAGCAGCAGCGATTTGATCCCGCTCAGTGCCGACGCGCGCGCGATCCTCGCAACGGCCGAATGACCCCGTAGCGCTTGGTGTGCGCCTGCCGGATCCTCTATTGTGCGGCAACGATTCGGAACGGATGCCGGTCAATGCTCTGCCTTTCCTTCCGGTGGTGGACAGCCTCGTTTGACCAGCTAATTTCACGATAAGCGCGGCTTTTTGGTTGCGAGCCCTCTCCGCACACCGAATCGACTGGGGAACATTTAGCTGTCATTGCGAGCCGTACTCGCCGCACGCGGCCCCGAATCGGTGATGAACGTTCAGCCGTCATTGCGAGCCGTACCCCCTGCTGCGCAGGCCCGAATCAATGACGAACCTTCAGCCGTCATTGCGAGCCGTACCCGCCGCATGCGGCCCCGAATCGGTGACGAACGTTCAGCCGTCATTGCGAGGAGCCCCAGCGA
>NZ_JAENYR010000015.1 GCF_016841685.1 Thiohalomonas denitrificans | reverse complement strand
GTAACTGCTCGCCCGGGTGATCGCGCACGGCCCAGGAAATCCGTCATCCCCGCGTAGGCGGGGATCCATTTTGAGCCATGCTTCTGTTCTCTGGATTCCCGCCTACCCCCCGCCTACGCGGGGGTGACAGGGAATGACGGAGGGGGTGAGTAGTTACCAAAAAACTTTTTTCAACAGCACTGCTAAGGCTAGGAGCCTGTCGGACTTGACCGATCGTAGCGAGGGAAAGCCGGTTTGAGACAGATTTTTCGATCTTTCGAGGCGAATAGTGGATCTATTTAACGAGAAAGATCGGAAAATATGGCCAAATCCGGCTTTTCCGTAGTAGATCAGCGTTAAGTCCGACAGGCTCCTAGCCACAGCAGGCAGAACCCGGCCGGTTGGGCATACTGGCCAGGGCGGCGTGATCCTCGTTATAAGGTGCCTGCCCGGCCACGCCCTTCGCCGTGGAGGCCAGGACCTGTCGCGCCCACTCCGGCAAGTCGGCCGCCAGGCAGTAGTAGACCCACAGACCCTGGCGCCGGTCACTGACCAGCCCCCCTTGTCGCAATTGGCCAAGGTGACGGGAAATCATCGGCTGGGACACCCCAAGCGCATAGGTCAACTCACAGACGCAAAGCTCTCCCTCCTGGTGCAGGAGCAGCAACGCCCGCAGTCGCAACGGATGCGCCAAGGCGGCAAAGAAGGTATCCACATCGATATTCATCGTGCACAATATATGCACAAGCATATATACTGTCAACCATATATTTCAGAAAGCAGATGTTATTCTGTGCTGTACCAGATCAATCACTCGAAAAATCGTGACTGCTCGTCCGGGTGATCGCGCACGGCCCAGGAACTCCGTCATCCCCGCGCAGGCGGGGATCCATTTTGAGCCATGCTTCTGTTCTCTGGATTCCCGCCTACGCGGGGATGACGGAGGGGGTGATTAGTTACGAAAAATCAACAATGGGAGGGAAGCACAATGATGAAAAGACCGAAGCTGCTATTTCTCTGCACCGGCAACTCCTGCCGCTCGCAGATGGCCGAAGGCTGGGCCCGTCACTTCGCGGGCGAACAAATCGAGGTGCAATCGGCCGGCATCGAGGCCCATGGCAAGAATCCGCGGGCGATTGCGGTGATGAGAGAGGTGGGTATCGACATCTCCGGCCAGGAGTCGACCCGGCTGACCGACGAGATGCTCGAGGGGACGGACCTGGTGGTCAGCGTCTGCGGCCACGCGGACGAGAACTGCCCGCTGCTACCGCCGGGGACGCGCAAGGTCCACTGGCCCCTGGAGGACCCGGCCCGCGCAACCGGCACCGAAGAGGAGATTATGGATGTGTTCCGGGCCGCCCGCGACGACATTCGAAACCGAGTCGCCGCGCTGGTGAATGAACTGGGAAAGTAACCCCTGCCTGGGATTCATCGGTTTGTAGGGGCGTCGGAAGCCGGCAGGCTAATCGAGCCGACTAACAGCGCCCTTTTTTCCTTTGGCCAGGAGGGCAAAAACCGGGTGACGAGTGCTCTATCCGCACGGCGGGTGCACTGACAGCAGGAGCTGGGGACGGGTGACTGGATTTGGTGTCAGTAGTCGCTGCGGCACCGACCGCGCCGCCGATAGCCCCACCGACAATAGCGCCGTCGCGACCACCTACTTCATTGCCGATCGCAGCACCAGCAGCGCCACCGATCCCGCCACCGATGGCAGCATCGAGAGTCGAGTCCGCGCTGGCGTCAGCGGCTACAAGCATAATCGGAAGAATCAGAAATCGTAATTTCATTGCAGACCCTGGAAATAGAAGAATTTTACAAAGGGTCGCCGATTGCCGGCGGGATTTAGGTGATGTTAGTCACAATTGACTGCATGGAACCACATCAGTTCTCGCGAAAAAGTGCGAATCCAGATGAAAAAAACACTTGCGGCGCCTGCTTACTGTTCAAATCCTACGAAAGCAGGTTAAAATGATCTTGTCCACGCTGTGCCGCACTTGAATCTCTCAGATCGTTTCAAGCCGTTGTAGCCCACCCTGGCCCGAGGACCTCGATTTTCGGGGAACTTCCTTCCTGATGTGGAAGCCACCAACCCGAAGATTCCATGAATTCGTGCCGAGATCGCTGAACAGGCCATATCAAGCTTGAGTAGATATGCGACCTTTTAGCCCGACTCCCGACCGATCTCCGCTAATATCGCTTATTGTCGACATCGGCAATAAGCGATATGGTCAAGACCAGCCTACCCTTTGGCGCAGTCGGCTTCGGCTCTACCATGGGGAGAAAAAGCCGCCTGAGGCGGTTTTTTCATTTTTGGGATAAGCATGAACAAGAAAACACTCCCCTTCTGGCACACCCAATATCCCGCATTCGCGCAAGTTTCCGCGAATCCAAAGATGCACCAATCGGACCGCCGGGCCGAAAATCAGTTTCTTGATCAGGTGGAGGGCGGAAGCGAGATGCGATCTGGTACAACGAATCTAGACGCGGCTCTAGCAAGTAGCCGCTCGGGGCAGTTGCGCACTGGACTGCTCTGATACCCGGCAATATACGTAGACCAGTGGCCGTTCGGAGGTTCCATTGAAGCGCTCAACCCATGCATCAATTTGGTGACGTCCGAGCCAGTTGGCTACCGCATTGCGCTGGAAGCGGTTGACGTACCCGATAGGACGTCCGTCTACATCCATGCGCAACGCATTTGGATCCTTAGGGTTACTTGGCTCCAGCGTAAAGCGAACCGGCATGCCGGCAGACAGTTCTTCTAATCGGATGTCCTGGTAGCGAAAACCCGCAACCTCAAGGAGGACTTCCCCCGGCGGGGTAACCTCTTCCAGCGGCCACACCAGCGAGAATCCGTCGGACGGCAACTTGGCTCCACAATACGCCAGGAGGGTAAAATCGGGCAGCTCCGAGTCAGCACGAAGCCGCCACTGCTGAAGAAACTTGGGAAAGTCCTTGCGCGAACGTGGCGGTACCCGACGCAAAAAGGCCTCACGGACGCCATGAAAATACACCTGGTTCGTCTTGCGAAAGGCGGGATAGCAGTTGAAGCCCAATTCCTGCGCCTTCCGGAAATCCTCGCTCTCCGTCAGGTACCGAAATGAGAGTCCACCCTGTGCTTCCCGCAGTTCGCCCACGGCAAACCGTCTCCGCTCCTTGCCCTCAGGGGCTTGCCAGGTAAGGAGCAAACGGAAAGGCAGAAAAGTATGTTCAATCAGTTGCATAGCTATCCGCAAAGCGCTTCGAGAAGCTTTCGATAACGTGTTTCCGTGAGATTAGACACGAATTCCGCCCGCTCTTCGCTTAGCGGGGTCGGAACATCGAAGGCCGTCATTCCGGTGATGATAGACCTCATCGTATCCATGTTGAACTGTTTCAACCGCATTTTCGCGCGCTCTCTTAGCGTCGGATGCCTTTCGCAAAGCTGCACCACCAGCTGCGAGTGCTGGGCCTGAGACTCATCACCAAGCCTCCAGCGCATGTGGTGGGTTCCTCGCTCGATATACCGAGCCATACGGTCGGGGTCCGCAAAACCGGCCAGCTTTCGGTTAACTAGCTCATGACCCAAACTGGTTCCGTTATCGAAAGCCGGTGCCATTCTGGCCCGTTCGCTATCGCGCCAGAGGAGACCCCAATTATCCTGGTGCCGATCGGTGTTACCGACAAGGGCGTCAAGCAAAAGCGTATCGCACCACCACAACAGCCAGTCGCCATCCAGCTTTCCGCTCCGTCTGGAAACCGTAGAGTACCGCTCGATACTGACGAAGTTGTGTTGGCGGCCCCGCCTTCGGTCGAACCCCTTGATCATGTCGGTCATGATATCGCCACCAGGGACGTAGCGCTCCGCTGGGTCTCCGGGGTACTCCAGAAACCATTCGACCAGAGCACCGCAAACGCCATTGTCACTATCCCAACCCACGAAGGCCGGTGGCACAGGCGCTTTAATCAGGCATCCGACTCGGTAGGCGATGATCTCCGCCCAAAATTGCTCTGGATATCGCTCAAAAGATTTCTTGAAAAGATAGCGATGGCTCGGGATCAGAAACAGGTGTGGTTTCGGTTCCGGAGAGATAAGCAGGCTTTTGTCCCGGGCACCCTCGGGATAGACGCCGAATTCTTCGTCCGCCTTCCAACGCGCCACATTCACCGGCTCGTCGGTAGGTTGATCAACCCAAGTGCCTTCTCTCCCCACACTAACTCCAACCTTCTGTCATTCGGACGGATCGTGCACGAAACGACACCATTCTGCACCAATTACCCCCGAATTCCGCTGCTGGCAGTGCTCAGTTAACGCTCGGTCGGTCGGCCGACCATATCCAACCCTCAACGAGTACCCGCTGCATATCACTCGATTCCGGCCCCACCGCTCGTCCACCCAAGAAATCGGCGGCCCCCAAAGCGCAAACGGCCGCATCCATCGCGTCAGGCCCAACCCCCTCAAGGGTGAACCCCGAACGATCGAGTACCCTCATGAGCCCTTCCACACTGCCACCGCCACTTTGTGCCGAGTGCGCGAGGCGCGTGGCGGCTGGATAAACCTCGATGGTACGGATCGGTTCGGGCTCGTCCGGCGCCCATGCCAGAGAAACCGGCAGCCCGGTTTTCGCCCGAATCCCCTCAAGCAGCTCCAGTGCAGCGACGGTTGTTCTGGAGATGAGGTTCGCGCCGACTTCCAGGGGCTTCTTGCCCAATCGGCGCCTGATTTCGATATCGGTGAGTCGGCGAAAGAGGTCATCGGCAGGCGCCCGCATGCCTGAGCCGGCCCGATGGTCGGCCAATGCGGTTGCCAGAGATATCGGCCAGCCAAGGGGCGCGTCAAGAGCGATCAAAGCGCTTTCAACGTTGGCGAGCCAGTCGGCCGCTATGTCCACTGGAGACGCCGTTGCGCTACCTATGCAACACTCAAGAATGCAAACGCGGCCCTTACGCAATTCGCCGAGAGCCAAACCTACCTTTTTCGGCTGTGTAGCGCAGTCGATTCCAAGCAACGCTGTCATGAGGAGTCCTCGTGGGCGACTTCAGCCGCACCGCTTGCCCGCACAGTCCCCAAGAAGGCCTTCATCAGAAGATCCACAACGTGCGTTTACGTCGCTTGCAAGCTCAAGGCTACCTTCCTGGAGTTGTCGCCCGGCGGACAACCGCGACTGTCCGCTTTGATTCGGTCTCCCGGGGCTGCCTGGGCGTAGAAGTCAGAGGCGCGCGGCAGGCTGCCGCGACCGCACCGCTTGATTCACTCGCCCTATTTGCCCTTGTTCAGACTCTCACGTAGTAACTGGCCGAAGGAACCCACAGCCTCTTCGGCCTTTGGGTCGGCACCAGGCCGGTACGCTTCAAGGTTCGCGGCTTCCTCGTGGGCCGAGGCATCCAGCGACAGGCTCAGTCGGCGGCGGGTGCTATCGACGCTAAGGACGATAGCCTCGACGGTGTCGCCGGGGTTGACCACTTCCTTCGGGTGACTCACCCGCTGGCCGCTCCCCAGTTCACTGATGGGCACCAGTGCTTCGAGGCCCGACTCGACCTCGACGAAGGCGCCGAAGGGCTGTAGCCGGGTGACCATACCCTTGACCGGTGCTCCCACGGGATAGCGCTGCTCGGCCCCCTGCCACGGGTCGGCGGCGAGGGCGCGGATGGAGAGGGCGATGCGCTCACCGCGGCCCGGTTTTTCGCTCTTCTCGATCCTCAGCACGGAGACTTCGACCGCCTGGCCGGGAGTGACCACGTCTTTGGGATGGGAGACCCGGCCGTAGGCGAGTTCACTGACGTGGACCATGCCCTCGATCCCGCCGAGGTCGACAAAGGCGCCGTACTCCTTGACCGCCGTCACCGTGCCCGGAAGTACCAGCCCCACCGCCAGCCGGCCCCGAAGCTCCTCCGCATCCCGGCGCGCAGCCTCTTCCAACAGCGCCCGGCGCGAGAGCACGAGATTGGGCCGGCGTCCGCCCTCGAAGCGGGTGATGCGAAAGCTCAGCCGCTGGCCGACGAACGCATCGAGGTCATCGACGAAACGAATCTCCGCCTGCGAGGCCGGGCAGAACCCCCTCATTCCGGCAACCTGGACCTCGAGGCCGCCCTTGGTGACGCCCGAGACCAGCCCCTCCACCGGTAGCTCATTGGCATAGGCGTTTTCCAGTTCGGCGCTGTCATGAACGGCCCGGCCGCTGCCGCGCCCCAGCAGCAGGGTGCCGCTGTGGTCGTCCCGGCTGAGCACCATGCTCTCGATGGTATCGCCGACCTCCGCGCTGTGCTGCCCCTCGGCATCGGTCAGCTCGGCCACGTCGATCACGGCCTCGGCCTTGGCGCCGACATCGATAAAGGCCTGCTCCTGACCGATGGAGACGATCCGGCCGCGAATGCGCTCGCCCACCTGGGGCGCCTTGCTGCTTGGATTAGGGGTCTTCTGCTCGAACTCGCTGAGGAGGGCGCTGAAATCTTCGTGTTCTGCCATGGGATACCCATTTGCCGGGGATGGTGAATGGATGCGCAGGAGTGCCGGCTCGACCTGCGTATCGGAAACGCTCACGGCCCCGAGGGCCGGATGGCCATGGTAACCCGACAGGCTGCCGCGGGTCCGTTCCTGGTTTGACTTTGCCGTCGACAGAGAGGTTCGGGGCCCCCTTCCAGGAGTTGGTTGAAATGGTCATGCGGTCGGCTAGTTCCGCTTGCCAGGCCCACAGGGGACTTGCGCCCCCAAGATTGTCCCAGCACCACCTGTTCAGAAGTGCCATGCCTGGCACACCCAACGAAAAAGCTCGCTGGCGCGGGCTTTAACTGCTTGAATTCTGGCGGCCAAGGACGAAATCGAACCGCCGACACGGGGATTCTCAAAACGGTGAGCGCTCACTCTATTATCCATCCCACACCGATCAGCGAACCTTCAACTTTATCAGAGGATTGGCTATACGAACTTCTGTTCTTTTTCCAGTAGGCTAACCATTAGCGTGAGCGCCTCCAAAGACGCGATCTTAAGAGGGTGCTAGCCTTTTCTACGGAGAAAGAGCATGTCGGAGCGACCGTCGCGTATGGAGGAGGTTCGCCAGAGCCAACAGGACTTCCGCACCCTGTCCGAGAACTCGACCGACATCATCTCCCGCTTCGACCGGGCGCTGCGTCACCTGTACGTCAATCCGATGATCGAGCGCTACAGCGGGTGGCCACGGGAAGCCTTCATCGGCAAAAGTAATGCCGAATTGGGTATGCCGGAGGCACTAGTGACGCTGTGGGACGAGCGGATCCAGAGTGTATTCGCCTCCGGTCGTGCACAGGCGTTTGAGTTCAGCTTCCCGGCCCCCCAGGGGGAGTGCTACTTCGAGGCGCGCCTGGTGCCGGAGTTCGGAGAGGACGGCCGGGTGGCCACCGTTCTTGGCGTGGCACACGACATCACCGATCGCATCCGGTTCGAGGAGACATTGCGCCGAACCGCCCACGACCTTGACGAACGTGTCAAGGAGATGAGCTGCCTGTACACAGTCGCCTCTCTCACGCAACAGCGCTCCCGTACCCTGGCAGAGGTACTGCACGGCACCGCGGAGGCGTTAGCCGCCGCCTACCAATACCCGGAGATCGCCTGCGCCCGGATAACTGTTGATGGTCACACGGAATGGTCCGAGCCGTTCGAGCAAACCCCTTGGCGACAGGCGGTGACGTTTGGGGCGAACAACGAGCTCTCTGGCGTCATCGAGGTGTTCTATCGAGAGGAGCGCCCACCGGCCCAGGAGGGGCCATTCCTCGCCGAAGAGCGGGCTATACTCAACGCCGTTGCCGAACTGCTCAGCCGCAGCCTGCGGGAACGGCAGGAGTGGGACGCCCGTGAGAAAGCCGAAGCGGTGCTGGTACGTAAAACCAAGGAGCTAGAGCGCCTGAACGCGGAGTTGGAGGAGTTCGCCTACGTGGTTTCCCATGACCTGAAAGCGCCTTTACGGGCCGTGGCCAACCTCGCCTATGTTATTGACGAGGATGTGGCAGAGGGACTCGATGAGGAGAACCGGCTGCGGCTACGACTTCTGCGCGAGCGAGTTATGGGTATGGACGCGCTCATCGATGGGCTGCTCGGCTACGCCCGTCTGGACCTCTCAACGCAGGATCGCGAAGCCGTTGCGCTTGGCCCCCTGTTGGGCGACTTGCTCGTCCGCCTGACCATTCCACCTGGCTTTCGGATCGAGTTGGAGGAACCGTTACCGACTATTCTCGCCAACCCACTGCACCTGCGTCAGGTCTTCCAGAACCTCATCACCAATGCCATCGATCACCACGACAGCTCCGAAGGATCGGTTTGGATCCGAGCACATGATGACGGGAAACACTGGTGCGTGGAGGTAGTAGATGATGGCCCCGGTATCCCAGCGTGGGTGAAGGAGAGGATCTTTCGCGTGTTCAGCAGCGGCGGCAAGCCAGGCCACACCGGTATCGGCCTGGCGGTGGCACGTAAAATCGTCCTAAGTCACGGCGGACAGATCGAAGTGGCCGATAATAGCCCACGGGGAACGATTGTCAGGACCTTCTGGCCGAAATGAACAGCAGCTGTCGAGACCACCACAACTCCAAGTTTCGACCCCGCAGCGGAGCAAGCTGGCCGGGCCCATGGGCCGCGTCAGTGCTCCGTGATGTTTCCTTCCCCTGCAGCATCAGTCGTTAGCACAGCAGTCCGGAATTGACGGCTTCTGGCCGATTTCGACCTGTGCGGCTCACCACTGAGCAGGTAGCGACCCAGAGCTGCCCCTTGGCGGTTAGAAGAATGTCGGTTGGCGAGGCGACTGACGAAAGCGTTCGGCATGTGTTTGGCTGCCGGCCCGCTCGTTCTCGCTTCGGCGATTCAGTCGAGTGGCAGCGACACGTCAGCGGTGCCCCAGACCCGATTGAATTCACGCTGTACCGCAGCGGCCTTTTCCGCTCGGCCTTGGGCGTTAAGCGCCTCGGTGAGGCCGTAGAGCGACCAGCCGTTGTCGCGGAAACGTTCGAGGTCTTTGCGGAAAGCCCGTTCCGCCTCCGCCGGGCGGCCAGCTAGCAGCAGCACGCGGCCGAGGTCCTGGCGGGCCGGGACGGACCACTCCGGCGGCTCTCCGTAGAGCAGCGCGTCTTCGCTGCGGACGGCTGCCTGCATCTCGGCGACGGCCTGTTCGAGGTCACCGGCTGCAACCTCGACATAACCGGCCAGCACGTGGGTAGCGACCGCCAGCAGGTCTCGCGACCGGTTGAATTCCATGCGCATGCCGTCGACCGCCGAATCCCCGGCGATCCGGCGCAGCGCCTGCAGCTGATCACGTGCCGCCGCCACTTCGCCGCTAGCGGCGAGCGAACGGCCGCGGGAATAGTGCCAGAGCGCGCGCGCATGCGGCATCGATGCGGCAGGTGGGTCGGTCGCGAGGATCTCGCCCCAGCGACCGAAGCGGACGAGCATCAGCAGCGGTCGGCTGGACCAGTGCTGCAGGAAGTCCATCCCCGGCGTGCCGTACATCTCCGGCGGGATGAGGTCGGCAACCTTGCGTGCGGACGCGATCGCCTGGTCGCTCCGACCGATCATCGAGGCCGCGAATGCCAGGAAGTCGTAGTTGTGGGGATAGTAACCCACCGTATACATGCCATAGCCCGGCCGCTGGTCCGCGATCCAGGTTTCGTCTTCGTGCACGGCGTGCTCGTTCTGCTCGATGGCGTCGAGATAGCGCCCGACCCGGATATAGATGTGGCTCGGCATGTGGACGATGTGCCCGGCCCCCGGCATCAGGTCCGCCAGCCGCTCCGCGCAGGGGACCGCGCGCTCTGGGTAAAGCTTCTCGACCGCGTGGATGTAGAAATGACATGCTCCCGGGTGATTCGGATCCTGGTCGACGACTCGCTGAAAACCCGCCAACGCCTCTTCCATGCCGGGCTTTGGCCGGCCGTCTTCGGTCCAGTAATCCCATGGCTGCAGATCCATGACGGCCTCGCCGTAGAGTACGACCGCCTCGGGATCGTCCGGCCAGCGCGCCGCGATGCGCCCCATGGCCTCGGCGTACGCCTTATCCAGGTCGGAGCGGTCTTCCTGTGGCTCGGGCGCATAGCGTTCGGCGAGCGCATCGATGAAGGCACGCTCTCGCTCCGACGCATACTCACGCCGTTCCAGCGCGCCCTGCAGCGCGTCGTAGGCCGCCAACGCAGCGTCCGCATCCATTGGCAGATTGATGTTCGGGCCCCAGGCGAGGGCCTCGCCCCACCAACACATGGCGCATCGCGGATCCAGCCGCTGTGCCTCGCGGAAGGCACGGATGCTCTCGGCGTGGTTGAAGGCGTAGTAGAGCCTGAGGCCCTGATCGAAGTATGCGTGCGCTTTGGGAACGTCGGTCGTGATAGCGTAGTGATGGTCACCCAGGTCGTTGTAGAGTGGGACTTCATCGCCGTGGCCGGATGCGGCGTGTTGCTGAGCGGCTGACGGCTGCGATACCGCGATTCCCAGGCCCAACAAGCCCAAAGCAAGAAATATCGTCATGCGCATGGGAACTCCCCTCCCTGCTCTTTCGTTCAGACTTCTCCTCTGTTTCTAAAGATTAGGCACGATTGGTCCCTTTGGCCTTAGTCGCCCTTTTGTCTGCCCAAAGGAGCCTCAAAAAGACAGAACCAATATCCCTCGTCCGGAAAATGCCGGTGGAGTTCCGCTTCCGACCCAAAGCGTCCTGTCGCGCTCTCCTTGTCGGATTTTGGCTAAGCAGCGATCAGAGGACGCGGGCAAACGATGCTTTGCTAACTCCCGGTAACTATTCCCTACCAAGACGGGTCGGCCTGTCACCCCGCTATGCTGTAAGCAATGCGTTATGAGGCAGAATGGAGGGGCCGGCGTGGGCGACCTGACTGCCAATGAGATGAAGGCACTCAAGCGGGAGGTCGAGGCTCTGCGGGCCGAGCGCGATGCGTGCCTTAAGAGCAGCGAGCGCTACCGCGCACTATTCGAATCGATGATCGAGGGCTTTGGCCTGGCCGAAATCATCCTGGATGAGCAGGGCCGGCCCTACGACTATCGGTTGCTGGAGGTCAATGAGGCGTTTGGTCGACTGACCGGTTTTCCTCCGCACGTCGCCGAAGGCAAAACAGCCCGCGAACTGGTGCCCGGTGTCGAGCCGCTCTGGATTGAGACCTACAGTCGGGTGGCGTTGACTGGTGAGCCGGCGCGATTCGAGGCCTACACCGAGGGGCTGGGCAAGTGGTTTGAGGTCTTCGCCTACCGCACCACCCCGGGGCAGTTCGCTCACCTTTTTACCGATATCACCGAACGCAAGCGGGCCGAGCAGAACCTGCGTGAGAGCGAGGCGCGTTATCGCCAGCAGGCCATCGAACTGGAGACCATCTATGGACAAGCGCCCGTCGGCCTGTGCGTGTTCGACACTGGGCTGCGTTTTCAACGGGTCAACCAGCGACTGGCCGAAATCAACGGCGTTCCAATCGAATCCCATTTGGGGAGAACCGTGCGCGAGGTTGTACCTGCTCTCGCCGAACAGGTGGAGCAAGTCGCCGAGAAAATACTTGAAACGGGCGAGCCGGTGCTGAACGTCGAAATCAGCGGGGAAACCGCCGCCCACCCCGGAGTCGAGCGATTCTGGATTGAGAACTGGCTGCCGCTCAAGGACGAGGCCGGGAACATTTGGGGGATTAATGTGCTGGCTGAGGAGGTCACCGAGCGCAAGCGCCTGGAAGAGAGTCGCCAACGTGAGACAGAATTCAGGACCTTGGCCGAGCACACCCCCGATAACGTCGCCCGGCTAGATAGGTCGCTGCGCTATCTCTATGTTAATCCGGCCATGGTGGCAAGCACCGGCATCCCAAGGGAAACCTTCCTGGGCAAAACCAACCGCGAGCTGGGTATTCCGGAGGCGCTGGTGGCGGACTGGCAAACCCATACACGTCGGGTCTTCGATACCGGCCAGGAGGAGAAGGTTGAGTTTACCTTTCCCACCCCCCGAGGCGAGCGCTATTTCGAGTCACACGTGGTACCGGAATTCGGCCCCGATGGACGAGTCGAGACAGTGCTGGCGGTGACCCGTGACCTGACTGAGCGCAGGCGTGCCGCAGAGATTCTTGAGCACACCGCACACAAGCTTGGCGAGCGCAACAAAGAGCTGCGCTGTCTGTACGCGGTCGCCTCCCTCACCCACCAGCGGAACCGTCCACTGGACGAAATATTACGCGGCACGGTCGATGCGCTGGTCCCCGCCTACCAGTATCCGGAGATTACCTGTGTACGGGTCACGGTAGAGGGCGCTAGCTATCAAACCGAACCATTCGCCCAAACAGTGTGGCGGCAGGCAGAAGTGATCAGAGTGGATGGCCAGAGCGTAGGGGCGTTGGAGGTGTTCTACCGGGAGGAGCGCCCGCCCGCGCAGGAGGGGCCGTTTCTCACCGAGGAGCGAGCCATACTGCGGGCCGTCGCCGATTTGCTCGACCGTGCCCTGCTGGAGCGGCGCGAGTGGGCCGCCCGCCTGCAGGCGGAGAGTGGGTTCAAGGAGGCCCAGCGTTTGGCCCACCTCGGTAGCTGGGAGTGGGACCGATTAAACGACCGCTCCCGCTGGTCGGACGAGATGTTCCGCATCGCCGGATACGCCCCGCAAGCCTTTCCCGTGACACTCCAGTCGATCCTTGAAGTGGTCCACCCGGAGGATCGGGAACGTGTACGAGCCCTGGCGCAGCGGGCCATCGAAACCGGCGAGGGATTTGTGGATGAGCTCCGAATCGTGCAGCCCGACGGCAGGGTGCGCGTGGTAGTAAGCCGAGGTGAGGCCATAAAGTCATCTGGTGGCGAGGTGATGGCGCTACGAGGAACCTGGTTGGATATCAGCGAGCGTAAACAGTCTGAGGAGGCGCTGCGCGTAAGCGAGGCCCGTTTTCGCGAAGTGGTCGAACTCGTCCCCGACATCCTCTATCGCGTGGCTCTCCCGGGTTATCACGCCCAGTTCATCAGCCCTGCCATCAAGAACCTGCTTGGCTTCGAACCGGAGCAGTGGCAGCAAGACCCGATGATTTGGGTCCGCCAGTTGCATGAGGATGACCGCGATCGGGTCCTCTCCAGCTTGCAGGCGGCGCTCCGCGATGCGAGGCACTGCACGCAGCAATACCGGATGTGGCATAGCGACGGCCGTACCCTGCGGTGGTTCGAAGATCGAAAGCGCATTGAACGCGATACTGACGGTAAGCCTGTGGCCCTGTTCGGCGTCATGAACGACGTCACCAGCCTCAAGCAGGCCCAACAGGCCCTGGAACGCGAGACCCTGCATGACCCACTGACCGGCGTGGCCAACCGCCGCTACCTTAAACAGTTCATCGAGCGGGAATGGCTGCGCGAAACCCGCCACGGGCATCCGGTAGCCATGATCATGGTCGATATCGACCATTTCAAAGCCTACAACGACCATTATGGACACCAGCAAGGGGACGAATGCCTACGCCGCGTGGCTCGGGTTTTGAGGTCGTGCCTACGTCGTCCCACCGACCTGCTGGTGCGTTATGGTGGCGAAGAGTTCCTGGGGGTGCTGCTGGAGACCGAATCAGAACCGGCGCTCCAGTTGGCCGAAACGATGCGAAAGGCCGTCGAGGAACTGGGCCTCCCTCATGTCACTTCCCCGGTAAGTGGATCGGTGACCATTAGCGCCGGTGTAGCGGTGAAACTAGCGAGGAACAGCACTTTTCGGGCACTGCTCGCTGCGGCCGACGAGGCCCTCTATCGCGCCAAGGACAGGGGTCGCAACCGGGTGGAGGCGAGTGCTTAGTGCCCCGGCTGAAGGCTTGACGGACGGACCGCTTTTCAGCACAAACCGGTATTGATTTCGGTTCGGAACGACCGGCGGCTATTGGCCGGATATCGCCCATAACCTTTTTGCCTGTCGAGTTTCCGAATGCCGCGGTAAAAAGTTTTTGACAGCCGCGCCGGGCTCACCTACAAATTGAGTAGGCCTGATAAAGGCAAACCTGTCGAAAGACAGGGGCGCAAAGCCACCGGTCTAAGGATTCTTCGGAATCTATGATCGCGGGGCTACCAGGTCTTCATTCTTTTCACTGCTACCTGCAGCTCCCGCAGCTAAGGCAGGCGTTCACTGAGGAGCGCCCACCCTCATGCACGATCACACGTCTATCTGCTCTGACAGCTAAAGCGCATCCTCGACCGATGCCGAGATATCTGACAGTACTCTCCAACGTGCGGTTTCCGAGTAGCAGCTGAACGGCTCTCAGGTTGTTGGTACGCCGGTAAATCAGGGCCAGTTTTTTTTTTGGCTAAGGGCGCGGATCGACTCTTTGCTGCCGGCCGAGACCTCGACTCCAAGCGTCCGCTGAACACAGGTAAGCGGACTATCCTGGAAATTCGAAGTTCAATCAGCGCCGTGATGAATTCGTGACCGTTTCGCAATCCCGCCGTTAAATTCCCTTCCGATACTTGGTCATCGAGGGCACCTGCTCTCGCATCGAAAAACCTACGGATGGAGATCATTATGCACAAAAATATCGCTATCGCCGGGCTATTGCTCGGCTCATTGACGGGCAGTATGGCGCTTGCTGATGACGGAAAGACCTATCAGGTGACGGTCACCAATCTGACTCGGGGTGAGGTATTTACACCCGTCCTGGTCGCCAGCCACAGCCCTGCCAGCCTCCTGTTCACCGAGGGTGCTCCGGCCAGTATGGAACTGTCGGCGTTGGCGGAAGGTGGTGCCACTGCTCCACTAAAGACGCTCCTGGACGGCGATGAACGGGTGCGTGATACCGCGACGGCGGGCGGGCCGGTCCCGCCGGGAGGGACGGTTAGCATCACCATACAGGCAAAAAAGAGGGATCATGTTTCCATGGCAGCCATGCTGGTACCGACCAACGACGGCTTCTTTGCAGTGCAGAGTGCAGCGCTTCCCAAAGAGGACCAAGAGACGGTTACGCTCTATGCGCCTGCCTATGACGCCGGCAGCGAGCCGAATGACGAACTCTGTCTGTCCATTCCCGGTCCGGCACCGATCTGTGCAGGCGAGGGTATTTCGGCCGGTATCGGTGGGGAAGGTTACGTCCACATACATGCCGGTATTCACGGCATCGGCGACCTTAGTGCGGCCAGCCACGACTGGCGAAACCCGGTGGCGAAGGTCACGATCGAGCAGGTGAAGGAGTAAGGCTGTCCGGAAGGGGCGGCGAAGGATATGCTTTCGCCCCTTTCCGAATTGGACCGGATTACTTCTCACCTGTATTAGTGAGACTTGTGGGTGTCCTAGGGCCTAATACAGCATCCGGTTACCTCGTAGCCGGCCCAGCGCGGATCGTCAGTCAGCTGTCGGCGGCGCGCCACTCCTTCAGGTTGGAGGGCGGGTTGGCCATGATGAGGTCGGCCTTGAGGTCCGGATACTGGTCCTTGAAGAGGGTGTCGGCGGGGACCGCAACTCATACAGGTGTAAGCACCTTTGGACTTTTTCAGCGATTTTCTTTCAATCTATGAGGGGCCGGTAAAAAGGGGCGGATACCCCCTCCCCACGGTCCCTCCCCCCCCCCGGGTATGCGACCAAATAATTCTTCGGCTCCTATGGGGGGAGATCCACAAGTTACGCGGCATGGCTGTGGGCGAGGGAGTGCCGAAGATCAGAGCGGGAAACGAGGAAGCACTACGACCAGGAGGTCTGAATCCGTTGCTTACATAGCGCTTACACGAAAAAAGCCGCACAAGGCGGCTTCTCGTAAGTTACTGATTATTTGGTGGCCAGGGACGGAATCGAACCGCCGACACGGGGATTTTCAAGACAGTGATCGCTCACTCTGTTCTCCATCCCGCACCTGATATCTTTTGGGCTTCAACTGATCAAAAGATGGAACGTCTGCATCCGAACCAAAGCGGCCCCTTTGGGCTCCGCCTCAACGACAGCTCTTCGTTGGGCATAAGACACCCCGCATGGTCTTTGTCACGCACTGCTGACCTGGGTCTTACCACGGGGTGTTAGATTGCGGATTCTATCCGGTAGGCCCTACTGCAGAGAATTTTAGGCAGCGGGATTTCCCTTAGCCAAGGAAGGGAAAAACTAGATAAAGCGACGGTACCAATGCTAGTTGCTATTCCAGAATTTCCCTTGGACTATCAAACCCATGTTTTTTTTAAAAAGGTCCGTCGTTCCGTTAACGGTATATTCAATTCTCTTGCCTTTTTCATGACAGCATCGAACTCAGCCATTTCCTCTTCATCGAGTGTTCGCGTGAAGCTAACCTGCTTTTTCCCCACCTCAGAAAATCTTACCTCACGGGATATCGTGTGGGTGCTGGCTCCTTGCTCGCTTTTGGCTTGAATAACAAGCTTTTGGCTGCTGTCATCTTCAAACGGTATGTTTACGGCTTCGACTGTGCCAGGCTTTGGATGGAAGCGTGTCGATATATCGACACCATCAATTAACGCAACAAAGGTGCTCGGGTCGAGCTCTTGACCGTATCTGATATTTACCGGAGGTTTCCGGCCATTTGGCAATTCTACCACCGGAGCATCTTTTAGTACCCCTTCCAAGGAAAGGATTGCCCCAGCACTCAATTCTGTATCGTCGCGAGAGCATGCCGTTATCGCAAACAGCATCACCATAACAACCGAAACCCTCCTACGGCACCAGCTGACAGTCATTTTTTCGATTGCCCTTTCGAAGTACTCCTAATCTCAAAAACGTCCACGTCTTTATCAAACATTGCACCTTTATCACGGTCTGCGTTGCCTTTAGACTTCTCAGTACGCGCCTCAAATATAATTTTATTCATCCCAGGACGTAGCCGTATCTCTACGGTATCACTGCCGCCCTTAGAAGGATTTAAATATTTTCTCACCCAGCCCGGCTGAACTTTAACGCTTTCTGGGTAAATGTCGTCTGAATAAAAGATTTCGAATTCAACGGAGTTTTCATCAGGTTCTGCGTGCCACTGACTCCGGAGGGGAGCTGCATACATCAATAGTTCGTTTGTATCTGAATTCTGCGAGTAGTGCACGGAACCTGCAAACTTTTCCGGCTCAGGGTCATCGAACGCACATGCTGGCGCCTTAATTAGACCCTCCACAGTAAAGTCATCAATCCAGGGAATAGTCGGATCTTCTTCAAATTCTGAATAATCCCAACCAAACGGCTCCATTTCCGGCTGTAGCTTGTAATTCCTCAGTCCCGGCGGGGCCGGACTAATTATTCTTAGTCCTGATGCGCTGGTACCCGGTGTCCCTTCCAGAAACAGCCATATGGCTTCGTTATCAACCGATAGATTTGGAAAAAAAGTCTGTTGGGAATGATAAAGTTGGACCGGCACGTGATTCCCATCTTCCGAATAATTTTTACCACCCGATATCGGAGGTTCTGGAAATGCGACATTTCCAAAGTCTAGCTCACATGACAGATCAATTTTAAAGAACTGAACTCGACCTAAGTTTTCCTCGGGGAATGCAAAGTCATATGTGTACTCATAGAACCCGGAACTCAGTTTTGTTACAGAGGTGTTAATAGTTGTTGCCGAAATGTTTTCGTCTCGGGTTCTTGGGTCTTTCAGCTGTGCCATTCCACCCGATGCATAAATGGAAGCGAATAGCGCGACCATTACTACGTTTCTATTCACGGAAGCCATCATCTATCCCCAAGCTCAGAATCGATAGTGAATCGTGCTCTCGGGATATCTCTTCCCTCCAAGCGAGTTTGCAATACTTTCTAAAAGGTCTTTTTTATACATGGTCACTGGCGCCGCATACTCGGACGAGTCAAAAGTCATTTTTAACCATCCAACTGCATCGGTATAGAAAACTTCATAGGTTGTGCATCCCTTTCGATTGATATCCACGTCTCGGCCAATTTGGTGGTAGTAATGCAAGAGGTTCTTTGCAGTTCCGGACTCATAATTAGGCCGGTCACCACTATCAAACGAACCACCATACTCTAGACTGGCATCGTTAAAGCATAGCTTTTTCGTCTCAGGGGAAAACAGATACCAATCATCAGCAAGTATCTCAATAGCTTGTAGGGCGCTGGGCGTCACCCAACTGCTGTTTCGGCGCCAAACGCCGTAGTTGTGTGCGAGGTCTACCTCACTACCCGAACCCGCGACTCCATAATCGACGCCATCCGGGCTGAGATGCGCAAGCTCGTCCTGTATCTTAATATCTAGGGCTCGCACCCCATCCATGCATCAACAATTCGTGCATATACCAAGTGAGTTCATGGTCATCCATACCGTTCTCCACAGCTTGAGGGCTCCGCCGCCTCTTCAGCGAAAAGTGCATCAGCCGAAGCGGAAGCCGAAGAGCCCGCCTTCCTCGGTTGCGTCCGACAGCCGGACATCGAGTGTGTGTTCCTCAATGCTGAATCCGTCGGGAACCTCGGTGGGAACGTCGTCCGTGTTGAGGCTCACGATGTACTGGAAGCCATGCTCCTCGGCCAGTCTCGCGCCGAGGGCCAATGCGGTCCCGACCTGCCGTTCATCGACACCGTCGAACAGATGACTATCGTGAATCAGAAACCCCGGGCTCCGACCCCGTTCGATGCTCAATAGCGTGAGCATCATGTCGAAGCAGAAGATCTGCATGTTGCTAACGCCGCGGCTCTTAGCGCCCTGTATCTCGATCTCGAACTCCGGCCCGTTTTCGGTAGGCGTCAGCGTCAGGCTACCCGCCGCTTTGTCCTCGTACAGGGACGACGAGATCCGCTGGAACGTCAGGATGGCCGCCTTCACCACATCCTGCTGCTCGGTGTAGTCCTCCCGCAGCCGTTCTTGGAGTCGTGCACGCTCCACCTTGAGCTTGGTGGTGCCCGACTCCAGTGCATCGGCCGTTTCGTACTTCTTCCGGAGCGATTCGAGTTCGACTTCCGCTCTGGCGATTTCTGCTTGGAGTGCGGTGAAGTGGTCCAGTGCGCCATTGGCATTAAGGATCTGCATGATCTCGCCACGCCGAGCATCGAGCCGCTGCTGCTCCTCGCCCCGCTCTGCGATCCGGCGCTTCGCCGCCGCCAGTTCTGTCTGGAGGTACGATTTCCGGTTCTGGAGCACCGACTCGTGGAAGCTCTTCACGTCGTCGAATCGACGTTGCACGACGTCGGGCAGGACCACGCCTGCCTCCCGGTACAACCTCTGGAGGTCGGGCGGAGACGGCGGTATCTCCTCCTCCATCGCCCGCTCCAAGTCGCTAATATAGCGGTGGTCCAGCGTGTTCTCGTCAGCGAGGGCGGCGAGGTCCGTCGTCATCCTCGACGCCTCCTGTTCGAGGTCGTGGTATTCATCGACGACCGTGAAGGTGGCCACCTGCTCCTTAAGGCGGTTGGCCCGATCCTCAGCGACAAGCACCTGGGTCTTCAGCGTGGACGCTTTGTCGATCACTTGGCCGAACGAGCCCTTCTTCAGGCTCTTCTTTAACTCGGCGAGGTTCCTCTCTCTTTCTCGAACCTGCTGCCACTCCAACGGGATCGTCCAGTCGAGCTCTAGGAGGTACGACAGGTTGACTTGCTGGTCTGCCGTAGCTTGCTTCTCGCTCTGCTTGACGGGGACGTGCATTCCTCCGCTACGCTCCCGCCGAGCGAAGTAGGAGATCATCGACCTGAATGACGGCGTCCAGCTCTCTTGGTAGTCTTCGAGGCCGAACATCAGCGCCCCGAGAACAAGCCGCCAGTTCTTGTTGCTGATCCAATAGCGACCATCCTTGAGTCGTGGCTTCACCGGCCAAGCTGAGAAGTCACCCTCGACAGCCAGCGGACTAGCCTTGGCTCCCCGTCTCTGCACCAATGTGCGCTCTTCGGCGAGGTCGAACTCCATGCCAAACTCGTAGTCGGCGATGGCGGGCGTCCGGAAGAGGGAGTCCTTGGAAGCGTTGGAGCCAAGTAGGAAGTGGACCATCTCGAGCATGCTCGACTTACCGGCACGGTTGCGGGTGTGCCGCTCTGTCGCACCCTCGCTCTTCTGGGCCAGCAAGATGTTGAGACCTTCGGTGAACTGCAGCTCCTTGAACGAGGGCAGATCGCTGTAAATCCGGTGAATCACTCTTCCCCCTCGGCTTCGACGGGACCGACTCTCACGACACGCCCGCCGATGTAGTCTAACGTGCCCATCAGGTAAAGCAGGTCGAGCGAAAGGACGAACCAGTCGAAAGTGAGAGCCGGGGGACCTTCTTCGACTCGGCGCAGATCACTCCACAGTCGCGAGACGGTCTTCGGCTCGTCGAGTTCACGTAGGATGAAGGCCCCGACGGACAGGAGCGCCTTGTCGGGTCCTATTCCCTTGGTCGGGAGGATCATGCCGTTCCTCCTTGGACTCCTTCCCGCTCAAATATGTCGCACTCCTCGAAGAAGAACGCCAGAACTGCGAGTGCCGCACTCTGGCGCGAAGGCGACGGAACGCCATCACCAGCGGCGTGACGTTGGAGAGCGGCGAATGTCTCGTCGGGGCTGAGGCTGTCGCTGCGTACCTCGTCGTAGCGGTGACGGAAACTCTCGGCGATCTCATCCCTTCTCCCCGGCTGCACCCGAAAATACTTCCTGACGAGATCAACACGGGTCATGCCCGCCTTCAACAAGATCGCAACGTGCTCAGACAACATGTTGCGGTCGATCTTGTCGGCCGGAGGGGGCCGCAGATCAGGCTCCAGGCTTGGCTCCATCGCCGAAATATGGTCGAGTACAGGCGACAGGCTTTCAAGCCCTAGATTCACGATATCTCGCTTTTGAGGCACAGGACCGAAGAGCGACGCCAACTCCGCCACTTTGAGCTCAAACACGATTCGCCTCAGCTCCTCGAAGCCCCACGCAACGACGGCAGGAGGCCCCGCCCCATCAAGCTCCACGAGCTTGGCGGCCACGTCGGGGCCGAGGCCCAACTTCGAGTTATGCATGAAGATCCATGTGTCAAAGTATTCCTGCCAGCAGGGGAGTGCCCCAGTGTAATCCTCGTCGATTTTGGCGAGCGCCGCCTTGGCCGACATGTCGTTCGGCGCGTAGACCTGAAAAAGCCAGCGCTTCGACCTCACGTACCCGTCGTTCTTGCGATCACCCGCCTTTCCCCACGGCCGGACACGAATGAAGTCGCCCGGGAACCGCTTCTCCATGATGGTGGCGAACCAGTCTTGAAACTCGTTCCCCTTTTTCTCCAAGTAGGCGGTTTTGAACTGAAGCTCGCGAAAGGCGCGCTCGACGTCATCCATCGGGATGGCCCTCCGCGTAACTCTCAGGCGCAGATGACCGGGAACCATGGCTAGTGCCGCCACTAAATGCCGTTGCCAGCTCAGTTATCCCGTGGTGTCTTCGATCCAGCACAGGCACCTGACCACTCATGCATGGTTTCACAAAAAATGAAGACGCTACAGCCGCCGACCATCGCCATAAGTGCCGAGGCTTGCTCTGGGGTGATTCAGTTGTCAGTTTGCGCATGATCGCCATACTTGTTGTGCAGCCCCACGCCAGTGCTCAACGGGCCCAAACGCGGAGCGGCGTTTGCGTAAAAATGCCGAAGGCATGCGCAAAAAGCCGCGCAGTGTTTGGGGTCCGCTGGAGCTACTAGTTAGGCCTTCGATATTACACATTTCGACTCCACAATGGGGCAAGCACAGCGGCAACAAACAGAAGGTATGGAACCAAATGCTCAGCAATCGCATTTCCCGTAATGGTGTGGGATACGACTTCTCGCTGGCGATAGAAAAAACCTTGAATACCACCTAGTTCAACAACTTCTTGGTGGTGCACAATTGTACCGCTGCCATTTTGGAAATTGCAGACGACAGAGATGCCCCAAAGGCCGTTGCTACTTATATCTTGTGCGGACACTCTTTTATCGAAATAATCTGCATGATTAGCTCCTTGCAGTTGGTCTCGTGCCAGTTTGCAGGCCTTTGCAGATAGCGACTTGGAAACCCCTCCTTTTATAATTTCGCTCCACAACTCATTACGGTAATCCAAATGAGTTTTTTGATAGAAGCGCAGTGCGAACCAAAATAGAAGAACCCAAGCCGAAATGGTTAGGATCTCTGGTTTAGAGAACTGAAGGTTAACGACGAGAAGCTTGATCTCCCCACCGTCAAAGCTGCCCCCTGCGGCATAGAAAAGAATGAAGGCCACGGAAATGAGGACTAAATTCCTTCTTTCTGGGCTTGAATCACTTATCGGCATATTTGCTGTTCGTCTATTGGCCTAACGCCGAGCTCAGCCGAGGAAGGACGCGAAGCGGCTTGACGTCGGCTGGAGCGTGGTGTTATGCGTTTCCTGCTCGGTTCGCCCAGTAATCGTGAACACGGTTGAACTCAGACACCCAACATGCGAGTTGATCAGATGTATCGCGGCCTAGCGACTCCGCAAGCTCAAAGAACCCAGGGCCAGGCTGCATATCTCCTGCTTTGTGGACGACGATTGCGGTGAGCATCCCCCGGCCTGCCTGATCTTCTTCGGAGCTGATTTCCCCGAGAAGATGAAACATCCGCGGGTCATGAGCTTCAATCGCTATAGAATGTATTTGGGCAGCCAACTCAGAATAGGCGATGCGGCCTTTCCGACGGGCAACACCCACCAGGACTGCTTTCGCTTCTTCTTTGGCTGCGTCCCAGTCCGGGCCAGAGAATCCGTATTCATTCAGCATTTTCATTCCTCACGCATAACGTCAAGCTCAGCCGGGGAAGGCCGCGAAGCGGCCTGACGTCGGCTGGAGCGAAGTGTTATGAGTCATCTCCGCACCGCCAACATTGCCCACTACCTTCGGGGTAGTAAATAGCCCCGCAGGAGGGACATTGTTCTGGCTCGCCATGAGGCTTATAGGGTTCCCACCCTTGCCGGAGGTGATAGATTGCCATTGCCTCTTCCCATGAGTTTGCCTCGATACGGAAATAGAAATCTGGGCATTCACTATCAACTGAACCATTGGCGAACCGAGGCGGACCTTCTCCTTGCACTAGGCACCGTGCCTCGCCGTCTTCTTTAACTCCCCAAGCCGAATATATGCGCTTCATCAATCAGGACTCATAACGCCGCCGGTAACCCGCGCCGCCACTAGGCTGGCCGCGAAGCGCTGCGTTGTTTCCCGGCGTCGGGTTCACCGGCTTGTTATAGCTTTTCGATTTCACTGAACGAAGCCGCCAACTCTTGGAGTTCTCCCGTTTCATGCAACCACAGGTACACTGTATCTCGAAAGGACTCTCCTTCTCTTAGGAGAACCATTTGGTCCCCGAGGCCATTACCCGCAATGGCAACCGCGTTATCCGGGAAGTTTCCGAATCCGCGGCATGACTCGGTTTCCTTGATGATATGGTTACACGTTCTAGAAAGCCTTTTTCGATCCGAGGTGTCTCTGATGGGGTAAAACTCCCAATCCTCTTCTTGAGTTGACGCCTCGCCACCGTTATCTATCTTCATCGCTTCACGGTAGTCGCTGGGCAACCTGGCGCCTAGTTCGCTTTCTGCGCGCGCCAGCTGCTCTTCCGGCAAGTCAAAAGGCACTGAACTCTCCTTGGCTATAACGAAATGTCGGCGGTTGCGCACCGGATAACACACTTAGACCTTGCGCAGCCAATTTCGATTTAGCGTACGGGCGCAGGCAGTTAGCGCCAGCCAAGAGCCGCCCAGGTTTGATATGCGGCTAGTGACCGGAACAACGGAATATGCGGCCGGTGGCCACATAGCAGGGCTCCCTCGGCAATTATGCGGTTCGGCGCCGTATAGCACACATCGATAATGCCGTGCGAAGACCAGAATGTCTGTAGGATATTGCCTACAAGGGGTTCGATGGGAATGTCCGCTTGTGGCCGTTTTCCGTCTGGACGGCTTACCACTGGTCAGTCAGCGACTCCAAGCCGCAGTGCCCAACTAGAAGGTGAGGGCATCTGACGAGATAGAGGACATTGCCCCCACTCATGCTTGAAAGTGAATTGCTCGATAGTGAGATCACGGGCCCCCTCACGGGACTTGATTAGTAGAGGACCACGAAGGAAGGGAGTTTGCCGAGGACCCATAGTTTTCGGGACGCTGTGAGTACACCAGAGCGGTACCGGAACTCTTGGGCGCTGGTCCGTCGGGTATGTTAGTCCAGGTAGGGAAAGGAGAAGTTCAGTCGCACCGGAGAGGGACCGGAGGTCCCTTGCTCAGGGGCTCGCCGCATCAGGGTGAGTCGGGTCTAAGCCCCAGAAAAGCAAGGAAAAAAGATGGTGGCCAGGGACGGAATCGAACCGCCGACACGGGGATTTTCAATCCCCTGCTCTACCGACTGAGCTACCTGGCCGAAGGGCGGGTATTTAAGCGGGTCTCGGCCTCGAAGTCAAGATGGTTACTTTTCCGGCGGGACGTAGCCTTCGGGTGTACTGCTGCCTTCGCCGAAGAAGAAACGCTCCATCTCTTTTTCCAGCATTTCGCGGTGCTTTGGATTCATCGGCGAGAGACGGTATTCGTTGATCAACATGGTCTGCTGCTGAAGCCACATCTGCCACGCCTCTTTCGAGACGTTCTCATAGATGCGTTTGCCCAGGTCCCCCGGGTATGTGGGACGGTCGAGTCCTTCAGCCTCTTTATTTAGTTTTACGCAGTGCACCATTCGAGTCATCGTTCACTCCATTTCGATAGGGATGAGGCCGGCAGTCGGCCGATCCAAGTTGATTGAAACAGTAGGGTTTTATACCAGACCTCAGGGCTGGATTCCACGGCGATTACGGGTTTCTCGTCCAATTAACGGCCATACAGTAACTGCTCACTCCCCCGTCATTCCCGCGGCGGGAATCCAGAGAGCAGCGGCATGGCTCAACTGGATCCCCGCCTCCGCGGGGATGACGAATCTCCTATGCCGCGCATGATCAACCGGGCGAGCAGTTACGCCATAGATCTAAGAAAGCGGGTACAAGTCTTTGCACAAGCATGTAATCATAGCGTAATGGATATCGGGGAGTTGCACTGCCCTCGCCTAAATAGCTGTTTTGAAATCGTGTTCATCACTCCCCCTCATCCTAACTTTCTCCCTGAAGAGAGAAGGGATCAAAGTGGTGACCATTTCGGCACAGCTATTTAGGCCCCGGGCAGGCTGTTGAAAAGGGTTTCGTTCCTTCTTCCTGTTGGAGAGGGAGTTTTTCAACAGCCTGCCAGATCACGATGCGTCAACATCTTGTCGTTAGCCAACGGGTTCAGTCACTGCCTCCAGGAGGCGGCGAACCGGCGCCGGCAGCCCGCGCTGAAACAGCTCCTCCGGCAGGTCCCAGCTGAAATCACCCCTGTCCTTCACTTCGGTTGCGGTTTTGGCGCGACAGAGCACCGTGCTGATAGTCAATCGAAAGTGACTGAACGTATGGGTGATCTCCGGGCCGGCGGTCGGCTCGGAAACCTTGAGCCCGAGCGATTCGCGGCACCAATCAAACAGGGATTCGTCGGGATCGTGCTCCGGGAGACTCCAGAGGCCGCCCCAAATCCCGGTCGGCGGTCGCCGCCAGAGCAGCAGACGGCCGTTTGCATCCTGCGCGATCAGCATTGTGGTGTTACGAAGCGGCAGGGTCTTGCGCGGCTTGGGTTCAGGATAACGGGCCTGGGTTCCGGCCTGCCGGGCCTGGCAATCGGAGCCAAGCGGGCAGGCTTCGCAGTCCGGCCGTCCGCGTGTGCAGAGGGTCGCCCCCAGATCCATGATGGCCTGTGTATAGTCGGCGATCCGGCTATGGGGGGTGTGGGTTTCCGCCCACTCCCAGAGCTGGCGCTGAACGGCCGTGCGCCCTGGCCAGCCGTCGACCGCGTGATACCGGGCCAACACCCGCTTGGCGTTGCCATCCAGGATCGGCTGGCGCTGGCCCAGGGACTGGGCGAGGATCGCGCCGGCCGTGGAGCGCCCGATGCCGGGAAGCGCCATCAGGTCATCGATGCGCTCCGGCAGCTCCCCCTGCCACCCGGCGGCCACCTGCCGTGCAGCCGAGTGCAGGTTACGGGCACGGCTGTAGTAACCCAGACCACTCCAGAAGGCGAGTACCTCGTCTGGCTCAGCCTCGGCGAGTTGAGCGAGGGTCGGAAACCGTTCGGTAAACCGCTCGAAATAGGGGATCACCGTTGCGACCCGGGTCTGCTGGAGCATGATCTCCGACACCCAGACCCGGTAGGGCGTACGCTCCCGCTGCCAGGGCAGGTCCGTGCGCCCATACTGGTCAAACCAGGCGAGCAGTCGCCGCGCAAACGCATCCATGTGACAGGGCTAGCGGAAGAGCCCTTCCAGGCGGCCCTTGAGCTTATCTTCAAGCTTCTCTTCGAGCTCTTCGCGCAGCTTGCCCTTCTCCTCTTCGACCCGCTCTTCCACTTCCTTTTCAACCCTTTCTTTCAATACGGATTCCACATCCACGCGGAATTTCGGGTCCTGGAAGGTACCGGTGATCCGAAGCGGTATGGTCACGCCTTTCAACTCCTCGAGCTCTTTTCCCTTCTGCCCCTCAAGCGACCCGACGATGGCGGTACGCACGCGGTAATCCAGCTTTTCGGAGACCAGATTCGCCGTCCCCTGACCATCGATCCGCAGCAGGGGCGATTTGGCATTCAGGTCCTGATTGCTAACCAGTCCATCCTTGATGTTGAAGGTGCCCTGCAGCAGGGCGAAGTCGGTCTCCTGCGCCTCCTCTTCCGGTGCCGGCCTGCCCTGGTATTTGGCCAGCGCCGTGCGGATCAGATGGGCGATATTGATGCCCTTGACCGTACCGTCCCGGAACTCGAAGGCAGCGTTGCCGTTGAGTGTGCGACGGACACTCTCCTGCTCCAGCCCGCGCGCACTCAGCTTGGCGCTGACCGAAGCAGTGCCGGTCACATGGGCCTCACCCATCATATCTTCCAGCAGCGGGCCCGCCTGGACGCCGTCCAGGCGCTCATCCATACCGAGACGCGGCACCTCTTCGCGGACGTCAAAGACCACGTTGCCCTGGTAGGTACCGCCATAGAGCTTGGCACTTGCGGGGTGGGCGCGGAACAGGCCTTTTTCGGCCCGCATGGTCACGCGGATGTCGTCGGAGCGAAGATTGGCGGCCTGAAGCTGGCCTACCCGGACCGTGCCGTCGATGTTCATCGAACGTAGGGTCTCCACCGGCAGCTGAGCGGCGCCGGCCGCAGCCGCACCAGCCGGGGTGGCCGGCTGACGGCTTTCCTCCTCCTCGGGAGGGGGAAGATAGCGGTCGACATCAATGGCATCGACGAGCAAGTCGAAGCGAATCACGGGCGCGGCTGGCTGACCGAAAGAGGCCGAGCCGGTGAGGTTGGTGTCGTCCAGCTGGGCCTTGAGATCGGCCAGCGAGATGCGGTCCCCACCCGCCTCGAAGCGGGTGGTCAGCGCGGCCTTGCTGAGTACGCTCGGGTCGGAGGGTTGCGGCAATTCGATACCGAGTCCCTCGACCACTTCAGAGGGTACGAACGGCTCGATCTCCAGCTGGCCGGACGCAACGGGCTCGTCGAGGAGGTTGTTCGCCGTCGCCTGCAGCGTTGCCGAAAGCCCCAGGACATTGATCGACAGTGCTTCGAGAGTTGCCGTGCCATCGGAGAGTGAGGTTTCAAATTGCCCCTCCATGGAGGCATCCTTCAGCGCCGCCGGCTTCGCCTCCAGGCCGAAACCTGCTAGGAGCGTCGCCAGTGCCTCCGCATCCTCCGTGGCTACACGGATGGTGCCGCGGGCATCCGGCAGTTCAAGGATGCGCGATGCCTCGGCCTCACCATTCAACTCCGCACCATAGGCGCTCAGGCGCAACCGTTCGAGTCGGGCGGTCTGTTCATTGAGATTGGCCGACAGCGTGCTGGCGAGCGTGGCCTGCAAACGGTCGTTCGGAAACAGCGGGCTTTGCAGGTCGGTTTCCAGCCGGGCATCGTCCGCGCTATACAGGCCGGTGTCGGGGTTGAGCATCAGTTGTGCCTCGAATGCCACCTCCCCGCTCAGCTGCGGCTGGTTGGATTTCACGGTGAAACGGAATTCCAGGGGAAAGGATTCACCCGGCTCGATGGCGCCGCTCTCCAGATTGAAGGGGGCCACCTCCACCTGGCGACCGGTCATCGCGTCGTCCCAAACAACCCGAGCGTCACTCACCGCAAGGCCGCCGATGGCCAGTCCGGCCAGCGGCTGCCCCCCGCGCTGATCGGCGGGTTCCTCTTCAGGCTTTTCCGCGGCCTCGGCGATCAGGTCATCCCAGTTGGTCCGGCCCTGCGCATCACGGGCCAGGCTGAGCCGCAGCCCGTCCAGAACGGCCGTATCCATCTCCACCTGCTGCCGAAGCAGCGGCAGCAGCTTGACCCGGACCTCCGCCTTTTCGACGCTCGCAAAGGGATCCGGGCCGAAACCCTCCGCATTGCCAAGGCGCACCTGGTGAATTTCGACGCCAACCCAGGGAAATAGCGACAGCTCAATGTCGCCGCCGATGGTCAGTTCGCGCCCGGTCTGCCGCTCAACGACATTGCCAATTTGGTCCCGATAGTCATTCGGATCGACATAGAGGGGCACAACGATGATCGCGATGATCAGCAGCAGGACAAGTGCGCCGGCGAGAATGGCCAGCCATTTGAGTACGCGTCGCATATAGTTTGGGTCCTTCTAAGGGCATCTAAAAGGATAGTAAACGCATAGCGGAAACTATGCAGCAGGTGTACGGCTACCTGCGAGGCAAGAGCACAAATCTGTGGGACTGCGAAGAGAGAGGGGACGAGCTGCCCTCGGGGCTTCGTATCTCGCACCTCGTACCGGCATTAGGGATGGAGCGGGTGATGGGAATCGAACCCACATTAAGAGCTTGGGAAGCTCCCGTTCTACCATTGAACTACACCCGCCGTGGCCGGATTATCGGCCCGCCGATAATAGCACTTCGATCCGGGGCTTCCAAGAAGAGGGGTAGGCCCGGCGTATATTTACCGTTCTACCTCTGAGGGTACCTCGTTCCCGGACATGCCGCTGCCCGCGAAAGGGGTTTGACGGCGGATCTGCCTGCCGCTAGGCTTTGCCGCCATGGAAATCATCGTAAACGGCGAATCCCGCCAGGTCACCGAAGGCTACACGGCAGCCCGGCTGGTGGAGGAGCTCGGCCTCTCGGGGCGGCGGATCGCGATGGAAGTCAATCGCGAAATCGTTCCCCGAAGCGACTATGAGCGACACGTCTTCGACGACGGAGATCGGGTCGAATTGGTCCACGCCATCGGCGGCGGATAGCACTCGCGTTATAATCAGCCTTTTCCGGGCACACGCCCACCGCATTCAGGAAGCAGCCCCATGCCCAACATGCAGAACGATCCGCTGGTGATCGCCGGCACCGAATACCAGTCCCGCTTGCTGACGGGTACCGGCAAGTACAAGGATCTGGAAGAGACCCGAGCGGCCACAGAGGCGGCCGGTGCGGAGATCGTCACCATCGCCATTCGCCGCAGCAACATCGGCCAGAACCCGGATGAGCCCAATCTTCTCGAGGTGCTGCCACCCGACCGGTACACCATCCTCCCCAATACCGCCGGCTGTTTCACCGCGGAAGATGCGGTTCGCACCTGCAAACTGGCGCGGGAGCTGCTGGACGGGCACAACCTGGTCAAACTGGAAGTGCTGGGGGATGAAAAGACCCTCTATCCCGACGTCACCGCCACGCTCGAGGCAGCCGAAACCCTTATCAAGGACGGCTTCCAGGTGATGGTTTACACCTCCGATGACCCGATCATCGCCAAGCGTCTGGAAGAGATGGGCTGCGTGGCGGTCATGCCGCTGGCGGCCCCCATCGGCTCCGGACTGGGCATCCAGAACCGCTACAACATCATCGAGATCGTCGAAAACGCTAATGTTCCCATCCTGGTGGATGCCGGTGTGGGCACCGCCTCCGATGCCGCCATCGCGATGGAAATGGGTTGTGACGGCGTACTGATGAACACCGCCATCGCCGCAGCGAAAGATCCGGTGCTGATGGCTTCGGCCATGAAAAAGGCGATCGAGGCCGGACGCGAGGCGTACCGGGCCGGACGCATGCCGCGCAAGCGCTACGCCAGCGCCTCCAGTCCGCTGGAAGGCACCTTTTTCTAAGGGCAAAAGGTGCTTAACCACAGAGACCACAGAGGTGACAGAGGAAGATCTGTCTTTTTAAGCCTCTGTGTACTCTGTGGTTGATAAACCCACCGTGACCGAAAAAGACGCACATCACCGCCGTATCCGTTCGTTCGTACGCCGCGAGGGACGGTTTACGCCCGGGCAGCAGCGTGCCTTCGACACGCTCTGGCCGCGGTACGGCATCGAAGCCGACGGATCGCTGATTGATTTCGACGCCGTATTCGGGCGGCACGCCCCGCACATCATCGAAATTGGTTTCGGTAACGGCGAAAGCCTGGCGGCCATGGCCGCCTCCCATCCCGAAAACGATTATCTGGGCATCGAGGTCCACCGGCCGGGGGTCGGACGGCTGCTGCAGCAGCTGGAGGCGGAGCACATCGCCAACGTGCGGGTGATGAGCGAGGACGCCGTCGAGATCCTGGAGCGGCAGATCCCGGACGCTTCGCTGCACGGCCTGCTGCTGTTCTTTCCGGATCCGTGGCACAAAAAACGCCACCACAAACGCCGCATTCTCCAGCCGGCTTTCGTCCAGCTGGTCCGACGTAAACTGGAGCCGGGCGGCTTCTTCCATATGGCCACCGATTGGGAGGACTACGCCGAGCAGATGCTGGAGGTGATGAGTGCCGCCGAGGGCTTCACAAACACCTCCCCCGGCGGTGATTTCGTTCCCTGCCCCGACTATCGACCGAAGACCAAGTTCGAGCGCCGCGGCGAACGGCTCGGCCACGGCGTCTGGGACCTCGTCTTTAAACGAACATGACGTCACACCCCGTAGGACGGCCTTCAGGCCGTCGTGTTTGACCATCCAGGCCCCGACAATCTGCCTTCATCCAGGTCGGAATGGCGGATGCGGCGCGGGTAGGAAATCGCTCCATCCACGCACGGGGCGCGCCTAATCCGCCCTACGGAGCTGTCATTACGAGCCGTACCTGCCGCTTCGCACCCCGAATCAGTGACAAACGTTTACCTGTCATTGCGAGGAGCCTCGGCGACGCGGCAATCTGGGGTTTTGGGAGCGGGAGATTACTTCGTCGCTGAGGCTCCTCGTAATGACAACGGGGCAAGTTCATCAGGAGTGGAACCGCCGCTGCGCGGCCCCGAATCGATGACGAACTCTTAGCCGTCATTGGGAACCGTAGCCCCTGCTGCACCCGCCCGAATGACGAACTTCCCTCTTGTCATAGCGAGGAGCCTCAGCGACGAAGCTATCTCGAAGTGCCAAGTACCAGATTGCCGCGTCGCTGAGGCTCCTCGCAATGACGGCTAAAGGTTCGTCACTGATTCGGGTCTGCGCAGCAGGGGGTACGGCTCGCAATGAAAACGGCCTACGGCCTACAAGGGCTGTGCTGGTCATCGACGGTGAATGAACGGGACAGGCAGGAGTCCGGCCAGGGCGCCGTAGAAGTGCGCATCCACGACCACGGCGGCCCCGATCAACTCGGCAGTGAGGGCGTCGGAGCCTCCGAACCACTGCTCCCAAAGCACCTTTGCCGTCAACAGCAGCAGCACAAAACCGGCCAGTCCGTCGTGATCCTCAATTAGCGCCATAGCGGCGCCAAACACAAACATCCCGTGCAGAACCCCGGAAAAGCCGCCATACCAGGCCAGCTCCGGGCTGAGCCAGAGCAGGGCCAATGCGGTGGCGAGAGAGCACCACAGCAAAGCGGCGAACCAGATGGCGGGGCGCCACCAGGGTTCGAAAAGACGCCAGGCGATCACCACTCCCACACTGTTCAACAGCAGATGTGGCCAACCCAAATGGGCGAAATGGGCACTCAGCAGGCGCCACCACTCGCCTTCCAGTACTGCTTCGCGCCGGTAAAGCCAGAGATCACTGCCGGTCAGTTGCAGAAGCAGAAAGAGCAGCAGCGGTACCGCAGGCAGCAGCCAGCCGAACCACCCCGGGTTGTGTGAGGTCAAGGACATTTCCGTTATTATGGCCCGAACTTGCTCCCGAAATCGGGGATCCTGACAGCTCCAGGCATCATTGCCCGCAGCGCAGGAGCGCCGGAGGCCAGGGGCTCGCAGGGCATTAACCGGATTATCGCGGCTCTGCCGCTCCTGCGTGCGATAATAAACCTGCGTCACATCATTATGCTTTGGCCATGGATTTATGAAACGTTCGGTGCAAAAAACCCTCCAATCGCCGGTGTGTTAACACGGATGCACCTTTTAGCTTCAATGTCCAAATCTCAAAGACAAGCCGGCTTTACCCTATTGGAGGTGCTGGTGGCGCTTGCCGTTCTGGCACTGGCGCTCGGCACCCTGATCAAGGTCGGCGGGGACAACGCAAACAACGCTGCATACTTGCGTGACAAGACCTTCGCCCACTGGGTTGCGATGAACCAGGTTTCCGAGCTACGGCTGGAGGAGCAGTGGCCCGCCACCGGCATACGCCGCGGTGACTCGGAAATGGGTGGCCGGGAGTGGCATTGGCAGGCCGAGATCTCCAAAACCTCCAACAAGGCCATACGCCGGGTAGAGGTCTCCGTATTTCCTCTCGAACGGCGCGATAACCCCGTGGTGCGACGGACCGGATTCCTGCCGGAGCCACAACAATGAGGAAACACCGCGGCTTCACCCTACTGGAATTGCTGGTGGCGCTGGGGGTTTTCGGTGTCGTGGCAGCGATGGCGTTCAGCGGACTGCGAACGGTACTGGATGCGCGGGAGCAGACCGCCCAACACGCGGGACGCCTCGCCGAGGTCGAGCGGACGATGCTGTTTTTGGGCCGCGATGTAATTCAGATTGTCGATCGCCCGATCCGCGATGAACTCGGGGATACCCGGCCAGCACTCATCGGGGGCGAAGGACACCGTGCTCTGGAGCTGACCCGAAGCGGATGGGCCAATCCCACCGGCGCGCAGCGCAGCACCCTGCAACGGGTCGCGTGGGAGCTCAGGGACGATAACCTGTTCCGATCCGTCTGGCGGGTACTCGACCGCGCCCATGACAGCGAACCTTATTCGGTGCCGATGCTCAGAGAAGTGCGAGAGCTCACGATCCGCTTCCTGGATGCCGACCGGGAGTGGTCCGATACCTGGCCACCGCCGCAGGGAAACAGCCCGGCCCTGCCCCTGGCGATCTCGGTTTCACTGGAATTGGAAGACTGGGGAGTCGTGGAGCGCCTCTGGATGGTGCCCGGAGGCGGCGTATGAGGCAACGTGGTGTCGCCCTGGTGACGGCGCTATTGGTCGTCGCCCTCGCGACCACCGCCGCCGTGTCGATGGTGGCTCGGCAGCAGGTGGATATCCGCCGTACCGGCAATCTGCTGGAGGGCGAGCAGGCGTATCTCTATCTGCTCGGTATCGAGGATTGGGCCGCGCAGATCCTGCGCGACGATCGGAAAGACAACGACACCGATCATCTCAACGAAGACTGGACCACTATTTTGCCACCCATCGAGGTGGAGGGTGGTCAGGTTGGCGGTTTTCTGGAAGATCTCCAGGGTCGCTTCAACATCAACAACCTGGTGGAAAATGATCAAATCAGCGGACCTGACCTCCGCCACTTCCGTCGGCTGCTCGCGGCCCTCTCCCTTGATGCGGAACTGGCCGATCCGATCGCAGACTGGCTGGACAGTGATAGTAACGTCCTGGTCCCCTCGGGTGCCGAGGACGGCAGCTACTTGTCGCGGGATCCCGCCTACCGGACGGCCAACGGGCCGATGGTCGATGTCAGCGAATTGCGTCTGGTGGCTGGCGTCGATACCGAGACTTGGGAGGCGCTGGCCCCCTATGTGACGGCACTACCGAAGCGAACGGAGATCAACGTCAACACCGCGCCGCTCCCCGTAATGATGAGTCTCGCCGCCGGATTGACCGAAGCCGATGCCGAGGCACTGGTGGCGGCACGTGGCGATGAGGGCTTCCAATCGGCCAACGACTTCTTCAAGCAGCAGGCCGTCGCGGGCCGTAAGAATTTGGCGAAGATCACCGTCTCCAGCAACTGGTTCGGCATCCACGGTGATGTCGAGGTGGGACGAATCCGCCTGCGCATGCATAGTACACTGTGGCGTGATGCAGACGGGAGCCGCATTTTGCGCCGCGCACAAGGAGCTTTTTGATGAAGGAAACCATTTACATCCGCCTCGTTGACACTCCGGACGAGACGATGGCATGGCGGGCTGAAGGCGAAAGCGGAATCGAACAAGGCCTATCCCCACTGAGTGATATCGCAGGTCGTGCCCAGGGTGCCCGTGTCGTCGTGCTGGTACCGGGCACTGATTGCCTGCTCACCTCCACTAAGGTCCCCACCCGCAAACGACAACGGGTCATACAGGCCCTGCCCTTCGCCCTGGAAGATCGCATGGCCGGCGATGTTGAAGCCCTGCATTTCGCCGTCGGCAGCATTGAGAGCGACGGGACGGCCCATGCGGCTGTCGTAGCGAAGGAGCGTATGGATGACTGGCTGCGCCAACTGCACGACGCCGGCCTCCGTCCCCATGCGCTGCACCCGGAGAGCGTAACGCTGCCATTTGAAGATGGTAACTGGTCGCTGCTTCTGGGACCTGATGAAGGCCTGCTGCGAACCGGAATCAACGCGGGGCTGGGTCTCGACATCGACTCCGTCGAAGAAGTGCTCGCCATGGCCGTCGAGGGCGCCGCAGAGCCACCCGATCGAATCCGGCTATTCGACTGCCGGAGCGGTGAAGTCGGCACTTCGGCACTGGTTGAAGACATTCCATTCGAGACGGAGCAGTGCCCGGATCCGCTCGCGGTGTTGGCGCGCGGGGTAAGCGAAACTCACCCAGTGAATCTCCTTCAGGGGGGTTATGGACACCGCGAAGAGATCGGCCGTCGCTGGCGGCCCTGGCGTAACGCCGCAATTTTGGCGGCAGTCATCTTGACCATCCAGGGAGGACTCTCGATCCAGCACTGGTGGCAGCTGAGCCGTGATGACGCCCGGCTACAGACCGAAATTGAGGCACTCTACCGGGATACCTTCCCGGATGCGCGCCGGGTGGTCGCGCCGCGCCAGCAGATGCAACAGCACCTTGAAGCCCTGCAGCGCGGCGGCGGCTACGACCCGTTTACCGGATTGCTGGCGACCGTGAGCCCCGTTCTTAACCAGACCCAGGGCCTGCAACTGCAGGGACTGCGCTATCGCCAGGCGCAACTGGAGATCGACCTGACCCTTGCTAATCTCCAGAATCTCGACGCTCTCAAAGAGCAGCTTATAGCCACCGGTGGACTCCAGGTCGATATCGCCAGTGCCAGTGCCCGGAACGACCGGGTGGAGAGCCGACTGACCATCCAGGGGGCCGGGGCATGAAACAGTTCTTGCAGAACCTGCAGCCCAGAGAGCGTCGAACGCTACTCGCTGGAGCGGTCGCTCTCGGCCTGCTGCTCCTCTACGTAATGGTTTGGGACCCCTACCGTTCGCATATCGTCCAGCTCGAGAAGAATGTAGCCGAGCAGCGTGCCACGCTCGCCTGGATGCGCCAGGCTGCGGTGGAGGTCAAGGAGTTGCGTGGTAGCGCTTCACAGCCGGTGACCAATACCACCTCACTGCTGGCGACGACCGACCGTACCGCTCGCAGCCATGGCTTCTCCGAGGCACTCAAGCGAATTCAGCCCGATGGCCAGCGTTCGGTGCGCGTCTGGCTGGAAAACGCGCCCTTCGATGACGTTATGCGCTGGCTCGGAACACTGATGGAGCAGCACGGGGTCTCCATCTCGACGCTGGTAGTGGATCCCGGGGAGTCAGCGGGCCTGGTCAACGCACGACTCGTCCTGGAGGAAAGGGGATGAAACGCACCGCCGGTTATCTAGCCCTCGGACTGGTCGCCTATCTGCTGTTTGCCGTGGTCATGCTGCCGGCACAAAAAGCCCTTGGGTTCGCGCTCCCGCAGCTGAAGTCCCAGGGCGTATCGGTCGCCGTGAGCGGCGTGGCCGGCAGCATCTGGTCCGGCCGGATGGAGTCGCTCAGGATCGACGGAATCGGACTCCAGCAGATCCATTGGGATCTCAATCCGTTCGCACTGCTGACAGGGCGCATCGGTGGCGACTGGAATATGACCTGGCAAGGTGCCCGGCTACAGGGCTATGGCAGCGCCGCCCCGGATGGCCGGGCGCTTCTAAAGAATGTCGAGGCCCATTCCCCGGCGAACGAATTTGCGGGCTTTCTGCCCATCCCTCTCAGCCTGGGCGGCGATATCACCCTCGCCCTGCAAGAGTTGAAACTGGAAGAGGGTCGCCCCGTATCCGCCGAGGGGAGCGTTATCTGGAGTGATGCCGCCTTCATCTCCCCGCTGGACGCCTCCCTGGGCGACCTCCGCGTGGTGCTGAAACCGCGTGAGGGCGGAGGTATCGACGCCGAAATCCGCGATGATGGCGGTCCGCTGCGACTGGAGGGAGAGCTCAAGCTCGAGCCGAACGGCACCTATCGGTTGAACGCAAACCTCGGCACCCGCCCGGGCGCCAGTCCCGCCCTCGAGGAAAACCTCGCCATGCTCGGCCGCCGTAACCCCGAGGGTCTCTATAACGTGGTCCATGAGGGCCGGATCTGAGTCGTAGGTGGGTCAGGCGCTCTGCATTTGACGAAAATCGCCGCGAGGGCGCGCCTCCTACCGGTGAGATGTCTCCGAATAGAGTTCGGTTAGGCGCCATGCACTTTTCGTCCGGTTGCTACTTGGAAAGGGCGCACAGGCCCTGTCGCCGGCGATGCAGGTCGGGCTTTGGCCCGTCGCAACCCGATGACGCTCTGACCACTAGCCGGTTATGCCGATGTAAACGGCATAACCGGCCGAAGCGATAATCAACAGATAGCCGATGGGCCTGAGGATCGCGGCCAATACCGCGAAAAAGGGTGGCACCCGCCTGCCCCGGAACTGCCGTTCGACCTGACGCGGGTAATAGCGGGCAAAATAGATTCCCACCGCAATGTTGATCAACAGCGAAAAAAAGGTGGCGATGGTCACCGGACATCCTTTTGCAGGATGACCGCCTCGGCAGAGACAATCCGGTCCAGCCGGATGCGAAAGTGTCGGCCATCGAGGTCCTCCACGAACAGGAACTCCTCCTTGCTCGCTTCGGTTTTCAGGTCGAGGGGTCGCAGGGTGCCGATGCAGCAGTTGCCATCGACATCGCGCCAGTGCATTCGAAGCCTCTGCCGATGCATGATCGCCAGTTCATAACCGGAGTAAACTGCACAATCGATAGGGCGGTAGTCAGCACTCATCTTCACGCCGCACCTCGATACGGAGGGATTGGCCGCCCGCCCCGGAGACCAGGACACGCAGGGGCCGGCAGCAGACCTCGCAGTCCTCGATATAATCCTGTTCGGCCACCGATGGGTCAATCACCAGTTCCAGCGGCTCTCCGCAGTAGGGGCATTCCGTCTTGGCGGACTGTTGCATGCTCACCTCAATCGGGTAGAAACCCCTCCAGCAGTTCGTTCAGGTAGTTTCTTCCCCGCTCCGTGGCAGAGATGCGATCGATGCCCCAATGAATCAGTCCCCGCTCTTCGGCAACCCTGAGCGGTTTTTCGACAGCGTACAGGGGCAAACCGGTACGCTGCTCGAAGAGTTGCGGCTCGAAGCCATCAAACAGTCGCAGCGCATTCATCATGAATTCCAGAGGCACATCGAAACGGCCCACACGATGCTGCTCACCCATCACCTCTCCGGAGGAGGCCTGTGCCAGCCAGGCGTCGGGATGGCGCGGCTTACGGCAGCGCACGATGCGCCCCAGTGCCGTGTCGGTGCGTTTGCCGTGGGCGCCGGGACCAATCCCGAGATAGTCTCCGAACCTCCAGTAATTCAGGTTATGAATACACTGCTGCCCGGGGCGGGCGAAGGCCGAGATTTCGTAGGGCCGATAACCCGCCGCGGTAAGGCGCTCACGGCCCTGTCGATGCATCGTCCACAGTGATTCATCATCGGGCAGCGGCGGTGGCGCCTGGTGAAAAGCGGTATTCGGCTCCAGAGTGAGCTGGTAATAGGAGAGGTGGGCCGGTTCCAGTGCAATCGCCTGCTCCAGGTCGGAGAGGGCCGCCTCCGGACTCTGTCCGGGCAGGCCGTACATCAGGTCGAGATTGAAGTTATCCAGCCCGCAGCGATGGGCCGCCTCGGCGGCGACTGCGGCCTCCGCACCCGTATGGATACGGCCGATGGCCTCCAGCCGGGCATCATCGAAGCTCTGCACGCCGATGGAGAGGCGGTTGATCCCGGCCGCACGGTATTCGGCGAACCGACCCTGCTCCAGTGTGCCCGGATTGGCCTCCAGGGTCACCTCCAGGTCCGGCTCGAAACCGAACCGGGCCCGCAGGCCCGACAGCAGCCGGTCCAGCGCCTCGGCACTCAGCAGGCTGGGCGTGCCGCCGCCGATAAAGATGCTGGTCAGCGACCGGCCCCAGACCCTCGGCAGCTCGCCATCGACATCGGCCAGTAGCGCATCGATAAATGCCGCCTCGGGAATGCCGTCCCGCACCGCATGGGAATTGAAATCGCAATAGGGGCACTTGCGCACACACCACGGGAAGTGGATGTAGAGCGAAAGCGGCAGTACGGAAGTGTAGTTCAGCATGATTTTGTCACGGCCAATGCACAGTACACTCCATTAGGCAAAGAGCGCGCCTGTGCGTTCCACCAACCCTGAAACCCGGCAGCATAACCACAGAGAACAGAGACATTGTCGGCTAGAGCCCGACCTACGAAGGCGTTGCGCATGGCAGTTTGACTACCGAGATATCTGAAGGGTGTTTAGTCCGGATCGCCATGTCTTCCGTGGTGATCCGCCGTTTGTTTATGCCTTCAGCGCCTCAACCAGTGCCCGCAGGGCCTGACCACGGTGGGAGAGGCGATTTTTCTCTTCCCCCGGAAGCTGTGCGGCGGTGCACTCGTGATCGGGAACATAAAAGACGGGGTCGTAGCCGAAGCCGCTTTCACCCTTCGGCTCGTGGGTGATACGCCCCTCCCAACTGCCCTGGCAAATGATGGGGGTGGGGTCGGCTTCGTGTTCCATATAGACCATCAGGCACTGAAAGCGCGCGGTGCGTCTGGCGTCTTCGATGCCGCTCAACTCTTCGAGAAGCTTTTCCAGGTTGGCCCGATCGGTGGCGCCGGGGCCGGCATAACGAGCGGAGTAGATCCCGGGTGCGCCCTTGAGGACATCCACCTCCAGACCCGAATCGTCGGCGATGGCGGGCAGCCCGGTATGCCCGGCGGCATTACGGGCCTTCAGGATCGCGTTCTCCACGAATGTCAGTCCCGTCTCATCGACCTCTTCCACACCGAACTCCGTCTGCGGCACCACCTCGATATCCAGGCCGGCGAGGATCTCGTTGATCTCCCGCACCTTGCCCCTGTTGCCACTGGCCAGTACAACTCGCTTCATATCAGAATCCTTATGACTATTGACCACGGGGTGCACGGGGCACACGGGGCTTTCCTTGCTGCACTCGTGAGATCCGGACCTGAAGAAGCAGTAACAGGAACCGGAAGGCTTTTAAACCTTCCTATCCCTCCGTGCTCCCCGTGCATCCCGTGGTTAACTTTACTTCAACCTTCGAGCGCCTCGGTCTGCTTGCGGATGAGATCGGCGATGCCGCCTTCGGCCAGATCGATCATGGCGTCGAACTCATCACGCCGGAAGGCGTGCCCTTCAGCGGTACCCTGGACTTCAATAAAGGCCCTGCCGTCGTTCATCACCACGTTCATGTCCGTCTCGGCGGTGGAGTCTTCCGCATAGTCCAGGTCCAGAACCGGCGTGCCCTCGTAGATACCCACCGAGACAGAGGCAATCTTGCCGTGCAGCGGGTTCTTTTTGATAACCCGCTTCTTGAGAAGGTGCTGCATGGCATCGGCGAGGGCCACAAAGCCACCGGTAATGGAGGCGGTACGGGTGCCACCGTCGGCCTGGATCACGTCGCAATCGATGGTGACGGTGCGCTCGCCGAGAGCCTCGCGGTCCATCACCGCTCGCAGGGAGCGCCCAATCAGGCGCTGGATCTCCATGGTGCGCCCACCCTGGCGACCCTGAGCCGCCTCACGCCCCATGCGCGAGCCGGTGGAACGGGGCAGCATTCCGTATTCGGCGGTCACCCAGCCACAGCCCTTGCCCTTGAGAAAACGTGGAATACGCTCATCCACACTGGCCGTGCAGATCACTTTGGTATCGCCGAACTCGACCAATACGGAACCCTCGGCGTGCTTGGTGTAATTGCGGGTGAAGCGAATGTTGCGCAGTTCGTCGGGGGCTCGTCCGCTCGGACGCATGGTCAGTACTCCTGGATGGGTGGTTTGACGGGGTATTGTAAACGGAGCAACAGCCCGGTGCGAACAAGACGCCGCAGGAGCCAGGGTGCATACTCCCATTTTTGATGCCGGCGAGAACCAAGTCCTGGATAGCAGGTACGCTGTTGCCGACGACCTGCTATCAAGGACTTACACCGCTCGCTTCAAAGTATGCGGTTGCCCTGCCGCAGGAGCGACGGGACTGGGCGGTACTGCTTGAGGTTTCGGGGCGGCAGCTGCCGCTCCTACCGATCCATCTCTTTTTCGTACTCGTGGATGATCTGCTGAATTTGATCGATCGCACTCTCCAACTTTTCCGGTGCGGGGCGTTCACGCACCAGTTCGACCGGACGGCGGCGCCCCAAGCACTTCAGAAAACGCAGGGCGACCACACTGATATTGTCGGCGTTGGGATAGGCACTGTTTTCCGCCCGATCCGCCATCAATTCCATCGATTCCTCCAGGGTCGATGCACAACCGAGGAGATCGGCCAGTTCACTCTCCCTGACCGGATCCCAAAGGCCATCCGAGCAGAGCAGGAGGACATCCTTTTCCTGCAAGGCTATGGGTGTTGCCAATGCCACCTCGGGGCGATAACGAGTGCAGCCGATACACTGGGTAATCTGGTTTCGGCGTGGATGCCTGGAGCGCTCCTCATCATCGATCAGCCCCTGTTGATAGAGACTTTCCACATAGGAATGGTCACGGGTGCGATAGATGGTGCGGCCACCGCGAAAGAGGTATAAGCGGCTATCTCCGACATGGGCCCAGTGCGCCTCTCCGTGCTGAATCAGACAGAGAACGGCGGTGGTTCCAAAGCTGGAATGCTCCTGATCAGCGGAAAGGTCCTCAATCAGTTTATCGTGGGAACGATGGATGATATCGCACAATAGGCGACCGGTATCCGGCACGGGCCGGGGTGAGTTCAGGTAGAGCTCGCTGGCAACGTCGACAACTGCCTGGGCAGCAATTTCCCCCTGCTCCAGGCCGCCCATCCCGTCGGCAAGAACCAGAAGAACGCCATCATCGCTTTCGATGGCCGTCAGCCGGTCCTGGTTGGAAGCGCGGTTTCCCAGACGGTTGACACAACCGGTTTCGTAGCGCATGGGGTCACCCCTTTCCCCAAGGCAGACTGTTCGCGATACGCTCCAGCACCGAGCTGTTCTGTCGCTTGTCGTCCCTTTTTCCGGGGTCGTTCATGGCCTCGAACAGTTCATCGACGCTCTGCGGCCGGTGCAGGGGATCCACCTCCGTTGCCCAGTCGATGACGGCCAGGAGACCACTCGAATAGTGTTTTTTAAAGGTCTCCACGGCCGGTCGCATCGTGTCGTTCAGGCGCCGCTTTTCGGCAGGCGGGGGGGCTACCCCTTCGATGCAGGTCCGCATTGTGGCGCCCAGGGCATAGATATCCGACCAGGGACCCACATAGCCCCCCGCCATGGACTGCTCGATTGGGGAGTAACCGAGTGTGACCACCTGTCCCGGCTGGTATTTACGGCTCTGCTGCTGCTGGTGGACGGCGCCGAAGTCCAGCAACAGCGGTTCACCATGTGCCCGCAGATAGATATTGCCCGGTTTGATATCGAGATGTAACAGATCATGCCCGTGAATGGCCTTGAGGCCATCGAGCAGGCGCGTGAAGACCTTGCGGATAAGCTCCTCGCTAAGATTTCCCTTATGCCGCCTGATATAGGCCTGCAGATCGATGCCCTTGTGGAACTCCGTGACCATATAGACCGTATCGTTGGCCCGGAAGAAGTTGATCACGTTGACGATAGTCGGGTGCTTCAGGGTGGCGAGAATGCTCGCCTCCTGGAAAAACAGCCGACGGCCGTGGGTGAACTTCTCCATTGCCGCCTCGTCTTCGGTGCGCACCGTCTTACCGTCGCTGGCCCGTTTGGCGAGCTTGCGCGGCATGTATTCCTTGATGACCACCTGGGCCCCACTGTCCACGACATGGCCCAGGTAGACGATGCTGAACCCGCCACCACCAATGACCTTGCTGATGACATAGTTATCGACACGGGTGCCGACCGGCAGGTTGACGTTTTCGGTAGTTTCGGACATTGGAGATTACGTGGGCCGACCAACTCGACAGGCAAGTTCGTGACGACCTTGGTTTCGGTTTAAGATGCTCAATCGCGTTTATATAGCATACACGTCAGGGAGCTCATATGTTGCGCAGCATGACCGCATTCGCACGGCAAGAAATTCAGGGTGATTGGGGCGCCCTGGCACTGGAGTTACGTTCGGTGAACCATCGCTACCTGGAGATTGCGTTACGGCTTCCGGAGGAGTTCCGCGCCCGAGAGCCGGCCATCCGCGAACAGATGGGTAAACACCTCGGGCGCGGCAAAGTGGACGTATCGCTGCGCTACACCCCACCCGCCGGAGGTGCCGAACTCCAGCTCAATCAGGCGCTGGCCAAACAGCTGGCCCAATTCAGCCGCGAAGTGGATGCGCTAATCTATAATGCTTCGCCGGTCAGCTCCATGGATATCCTGCACTGGCCCGGGGTTCTCGAATCACCGCGCCCCGATCCCGATCAGCTTCAGGAACGATTCATGGTGCTGCTCGAAGAGGCCCTGGGAGAACTGGTGGCCACGCGCGAACGGGAAGGTGAGCGACTCGAGTCGTTGATTGTACAGCGTTGCGACGCCATCGGGGAGGTGGTGAAAGAGGTCCGCACGCGCCTTCCGGAACTCCGGCAACGGCTTCGCGAGCGTCTGGAACAGCGGCTGGCGGAGGCTCGTGCGGAGCTGGACGAGGGGCGACTGGAACAGGAGGTGGTCTATTTCGCCAACAAGCTCGACGTGGATGAAGAACTGGATCGGCTGGATGCGCATATCGACGAGGTACGCCGTGTCCTGAAGGAGAAAAAACCGGTCGGCAGGCGACTGGACTTCCTGATGCAGGAGCTGAACCGGGAAGCCAATACGCTGGCTTCGAAATCCAGCGATACCAAGGTAACCCGCGCCTCGGTGGACCTGAAGGTCTACATCGAACAGATGCGCGAACAGGTGCAGAACATCGAATAGATGATGGGGTTCGCAGGCTCACCCCATCCTACGGTTGCCGGGCAGATACGCGAACAGGGGCAGAACGAAACAACGGCACCAAATGTAGGATGGGGTGAGCCCCGCGAACCCCATCGACGGTGTACGTCAAGAAAAGCAATGTAGGATAGGGTGAGCCCGCGAATCCCATCAGGACAAGGAGGTCATCATGACCAATTACCGCCGCAACCGGGTCATGGGCGGTACGTACTTTTTTACTGTCAACCTGTATGACCGCACATCCCGATTGCTGATCGACGAAATCGACCGGTTCCGAGCCGCAGTTCGGTACGCTCGGCACAATCACCCCTTCCGCATTGATGCCTGGGTGGTTCTGCCCGAGCACATGCATGCCGTTTGGACACTGCCGACGGGCGACGCCGATTTTGCGACACGCTGGTCACTGATAAAAGCGACATTCTCACGCTCGATTCCAAAACGGGAGACGGTGTCCGTGAGCCGTGCAGGCAAAGAGGAGCGTGGGATTTGGCAGCGCCGCTACTGGGAACACACGATACGTGACGAGGAAGACTTCAGGCGCTGCGTCGATTACGTCCATATCAACCCGCTGAAACACGACTGGGTAAAGCGTGTCGCCGACTGGCCGTTTTCAACGTTTCACCAGCACGTACGGCAAGGATCATACCCTCCGGACTGGGGTACGGACACGGATGTCAAGGGAGACTTCGGCGAACGGCAATGATGGGGTTCGCAAGCTCACCCCATCTACAATCTGCGGCAAAATGCAGGATTCGGTAGAGCCCACGAACACTAAATAACAGGACAGCGATACGGCATTCGGTTTGGTCACCGATTGCCGCCTGCAAAATGTAGGATGGGGTGAGCCTGCGAACCCCATCAAGGGTGTACGCCGAGAAAGTAACGCGAAAACCATCTAACATCCGGTAACGCGCGGGTAAATGCACACACCAAGGAGTTCATTTATGACGGCAAATGCTGCCGCCCACGGTACGCTGTTCATCATCTCCGCCCCTTCCGGGGCGGGAAAAACCAGTCTGGTCAAAGCGCTGGTGGCATCCACCGCTGGGCTGGAGGTCTCCGTCTCCCACACCACGCGCCCCATGCGGACGGGCGAGGAGAACGGGGTCGACTATCATTTCGTGGAGGCCGATGCCTTCCTGAAGATGGCGGAACAGGGCGCGTTCCTGGAGCATGCGCAGGTTTTCGACAACTTTTACGGGACGGCCGAGTCGACCGTGGTGGAACGCCTGGCGGCGGGTCGGGACGTGATTCTGGAGATCGACTGGCAAGGGGCGCAGCAGGTCCGCCAACGACTACCCGAGGCAGTGGGGATCTTCATCCTTCCGCCCTCGATGGAGGCGCTGGAGCAGCGCCTCAAGGGGCGCGGGCAGGATGATCAGGCGATTATCGACCGTCGCATGCGCGATGCGGTCAGCGAAATGAGCCATTACGCCGAATTCGATTATCTGGTGGTGAACGACGACTTCGATACGGCACTGGATGAACTGCGCTGCATTGTCACCAGCCAGCGGCTGCATCGACCCGTGCAGGAGGCCCGCCATGGCGAGAACCTGCAGCTATTATTGAAGGAACCGGGGCACTAAAGCACCGGTTTCGCCAACGTAGATCGGCCTTCAGGCCGACACGAATTCGGGCTGTAGCCCAAACTCTACAAACCCTATGCGGTCGGGGTTTTGAAGGGGATACTTCATCACCCGATGTGTCATTTCCTATGCATCCGGGTTATGATCCGACTCCTTAATAGCCAAACGCCCTAAAGCAGGAGAATGCCGGATGGCTCGAGTAACCGTCGAAGACTGCCTCGATAACGTCGACAATCGTTTTCAGTTGGTGCTGCTTGCCACGCGGCGTGCCCGTCAGCTGGCCAACGGGAAAGAGGCATTGCTGGACTGGGAAAACGATAAACCGACCGTCGTGGCCCTGCGCGAGATCGCAGAAGGCAAGGTGGGCCGCGAACTGCTGAACACAACGGCCGCCGAAGATCTGTCCGCCGCCGCGCCGACTGTCAGCGAGGATGAGGCCCGCGAAGAGACCACCTGACCCGGCGCCGATCATGACGGTGCTGGAGGAAGGCCCGGTTTTCCTCATCAGTGATCTGTGCGATCTGCTTGAGTCCTATCTTGAGCCCGCCCAGGTCGCCGAGGTTTACCGGGCCTATCTGTTTGGTGCCGAGGCCCATGAAGGTCAGCACCGCCTCTCCGGCGAACCCTATATCTATCACCCGCTTGCCGTGGCGCGCATCCTCGCCGAGATGCGCATGGACGCCTGCAGCATCGTTGCCGCCATTCTCCACGACGTCATCGAGGACACGACCACTGCCAAAGAGCAGTTGGTCACCGAATTCGGTGAAGAGGTCGCCGAGCTGGTCGACGGCGTCAGCAAGCTTACCCACATCGAGTTCGAATCGAAGGCCGAGGCCCAGGCCGAGAACTTCCGCAAAATGATGCTGGCTATGGTGCGGGATATCCGCGTCATCCTCATCAAGCTCGCCGATCGGCTTCACAACATGCGCACCCTGGGTGTCATGCGCCCCGACAAGCGCCGCCGTATCGCCCGCGAAACCCTCGAGACCTATGCCCCCATCGCCAGCCGCCTGGGCATCAATTCGGTGCGGTTGGAACTTCAGGATCTCGGTTTTGCCGCCTACCACCCGATGCGCTACCAGGTGCTCGCCGAGGCGGTCCGCAAGGCCTGCGGGCATCGCAAGGAGGTGGTGCTTCGTGTACAGAGCGCCATCCAGGAACGGCTGCGTCAGGAGAACCTGTCGGGCGAGATCGACGGGCGTGAAAAGCACCTGTACAGCATCTATAAAAAGATGCGCAACAAGAACGTCTCCTTTACGGATGTCATGGATGTGTTCGCACTGCGCATCGTCGTGGATAGTGTGGATACCTGCTATCGCGTGCTCGGTGCGGTGCACAATCTCTATAAACCGATGCCGGGCAAGTTCAAGGACTACATTGCCATTCCCAAAGCCAACGGTTACCAGTCGCTGCACACCACGCTTCTCTCCCCCTACGGATTTCCGCTCGAGGTACAGATCCGCACCGAGGATATGGACAAGGTGGCGCGTGCCGGCATTGCCGCCCACTGGCTCTACAAAAGCGGCGAAGAGAGCCATTCCATCGCCCAGGCCCGAGCCCGCCAGTGGCTCTCCAACCTGTTGGAGATGCAGAAGAGTGCGGGCGACTCAATGGAGTTCCTCGAAAACGTCAAGGTCGACCTGTTTCCCGACGAGGTCTACGTCTTCACGCCCAAAGGGGAGATCATGGAGCTTCCCCGAGGGGCCACCGCGGTGGATTTTGCCTACGCCGTGCATACCGACGTGGGCAAGCGCTGTGTCGCCGCCAAGGTGGAGCGGCGCCTGGTACCACTGCACACCAAACTCCAGAGCGGCCAGTCGGTAGAGGTGATCACCGCCCCGGGAGCCCGCCCCAATCCTACCTGGCTGAACTTTGTCGTCACCGGCAAGGCGCGGGCCACCATTCGCCACTACCTCAAGAACCTCAAGCGGGACGAGTCGGTAGCCCTGGGTCGGCGCATGCTGGAAAAAGCCATGGCCGCGCATGAACGGCATTTGGACGATGTATCGAGCGAACGCCTGAGGGCACTGCTCACGGAATACAAGCTGGAGACCCTTGAGGATCTACTGGCGGAGATCGGGCTGGGTAACCGTATGGCACCGCTGGTGACCGGAACCCTCATGCGCGACCAGCTGGTCCCGCGTCAGGAACCGGACGAATCCGCGGATCAGAGACCATCCCTGGTCATCAAGGGAACGGAAGGAACGGTGGTCTCTTTCGCCAAATGCTGCCGCCCCATTCCCGGTGACCACATCCTCGGTTTTCTCACTGCCGGCCGCGGTGTCGTGGTCCATACCCAAACTTGCAAAAACCTTTCCGAATACCGCAAGAGGCCCGAACGCTGGCTCGACGTGGAGTGGGAAAACGGCGTAGAGGGCGACTTCCCGGTGGATATCCGGATCGAAGTGGCCAACCAGCGCGGCGTACTCGCCACCCTGGCCGCGAATGTCGCTGAGACCGGAGCCAATATCGACAACGTCAGCCTCGAAGAGCGTGACGGTGTCCACGCCGCCATTTTCCTGACCCTGTCGGTATCCGGCCGCCGCCACCTGGCACGAATCATCCGCCGACTTCGAACCGTCCCGGAAGTCCTGAAGATCACCCGGGTGCGGGGATAGATCCTCCTTACAAATTCGGGTTGGTTGGCGAACAAAGCAGACCGACAGTGCCTACCAGATGAACGAGACACCGCTCAGGTTATCGCTCTTGCGCCGTCGCAGGGTTTCTTCTCGTTGGATACGATTCGTACCTCCCCAGATCCTCCGTTTTCGTCGGTCTTCGGATCAGTCTTCGAACCCTGACCTTAGACCAATGAGAACCGGGCACATGTTAGGCAACTCCGAAGCTAATCAGGCTGGTTCTTTAAGCGGATGAATACCTACCAAGCCTCGCCTGCTTTTGCACCTACGTATCAACCACCCGTTACCGGACTGACTGCAAGGCTCGAAACCGGTCCCGTAGCTAGCGGTGACCCGGGCGGGAATCCCACCGGCTAGAACGTGCAGCATTGCCAAGCCGCTGCTGACCCTGTTAAATCGCCTACCTTTATTTGCGCTTTAGAAAGCCCCTCAACCATTCTAACGCTCCGGGAGCCGTAGCTATTACGTACGGTAATCACCCGCGGTGTGCCCAGGTGGTCGACATGGATATAGTGAATTTCGCCGTTCTGCATGGTGGCCGCTCGGCCACGAGGCCGGCAAAGCGTTGTTGATGTGATTGGCGCTCTCTTCTTTATTTGATACGCACAAACAGACGGCAAAAAAATGCATTTACCAAAAGAGTCGCAAAGAACAGAAGCGAAAGCGAAAACATGTTCACGAGTAGCCAAACACCGCCTACTTCATGAATTGCATTATAGCCACTAACGAAACCCCTCTGCCCATTAAGGCTACTATTAACATAGATCTTGAAATCGAAGAAATAAAATATGGCCGCACTAAAAATGCTCAGCAGAGCCGCTTTTACGCCAAGTATCTTAGGGCCATCCTTCCACCCAAACAGGCACAAAACAAAGCAGCTTGCCGCTGCAATCATATAATATCCCGATAACCCGTAGAGGTAAGCATCAAAACCATATTTTGATATCAAAAAAATTGCTGCCTCAAACCCAGACAAAACTCCTTTTTCACCAAACTCCTTGACGGGCTTCGCGTAAGTCACCGTAAGCAGCCAATACACGTTAGCTGATACAAACGCACTGACCACACTACTAAGGAACGCAGTTGTTACGAGTCGACCTCTCACTTTCACTTTAGTCTGGGAGTCTGTCACAGAACTTCTGGCCATCCTGGTTGGTAGCTGTAGAAATAAAGCACTGGTACCCTGTCATCGAACCACATTTATGCGCATGACCACCGGATTCGACAAGATCCAATGCAGCGTTTACGGCACCATCAGCAGTACCTGGGCCGCCATCAAAGCACGCCGGCTCACCAATACATATTGGACGGGTTTGCCATGAATACGCCAGCACTTCCTGTCTCTCTTTACCAGAGCACTCATTCTTTTCACATAAGGCGTAAATATTTGCCCAGTTGCTCCATAGCCAAGAAAGGCCTTCGTTTTTTTCTGTTGTCCATCCGATAAACACCCATTTCAGACTGTAAATATCCATATAGACAATCGGATTGGACATCGCATAAACGTAGGTATTCAGCCCACCCTCAAGCCCTATCGGATCAGACTCGATGTATCTCCCGGTGCTCGAATCGTAGTCCCGGAAGTAGTTGTAATGTAGCCCGGTCTCCTCATCAAAATACTGCCCCGGAAACCGCAGATTGTACGCCAGCTTCCGGCCATCCCCATCCGGGTCCTCATTAGCTGGGGCAGTACCGAAGGGATCGGAATCCCACCGCCACACCCCGGTCCCGGTATCGGGTTGGGTAATCACCCGCGGCGTGCCCAGGTGGTCGGCATGGATGTAGTGGATTTCACCGTTCTGCAGGGTGGCAACCGGAAGGTCGCCAAACCAGACAGTCTCCTGCACGGGTGTACCGTCGGGGGTGTATTCGCCCAACAGGCGCCAGTCGTCATACGCAAATAGTCGCTCCTGTGGGAGGGCGGGAGGCAGGCAGGTGTGGCGGCCTTGTGTCTGTTCGGGGCCGTTGGGCCTGTTGTCGGACTTGTCCCTATCCTTACCTTTGCCCTTGCCTTTGTCCGTGCCGATGAGGGTGGCGATGCAGGCGGTGTCCCGCCCATCCACTTGACCGTCGCCGTTGAGGTCGGCGTGTACCGGGTTGGAGCCCTCGCGGATAAGGTCCTGAAGCCCATGCAGGTCTGCCTCGGTGATTTGCCCGTCGCCGTTCAGGTCCGGATTCGCGCCGCTTTCGAGCATGGCCCACTTGTATACCCGCTGGCCCAAAGCGTTGTACAGGTATTCACCGGTGGCTCCCTGGTCGACGCTCACCAGCCGGTCCCGGGCATTGTACTGGTAGTTGTGGCTGCCATCCTGAAGGAGGTTGCCGTTGGCATCGTGCTGGTACGGCGTGCCACCCACGGCCTGCAGGCGATTACTGGCCGTGTCGATACTGTAATCGGTGCTGTTCCCGGTGAGACTGTCGGTTTGATAGATGCGATTGCCGTTGGCATCGTACTCCCAGCTCAGGTTGTAGTCGGGGTCGTTGGCACTGGCGAGCCGGTCGAGGTCGTCGTAGGCGAAGACGCTGTCGGTGACTGTGCCGTTGATTGCAGTGATGTTGCCGACCACATCGTAGCTGAGCTCGCGCTGGTCCGGCCCCAAGCTCTGGCGGATGAGCCGCCCATCGAGGTCATAGCCGCGCACAGCGTGCTGACCGTTGCTCCAGGTCCAGCCGGAGACAGGGCCGAAGGGCTCGTAATCTGCTTGGGAGAGCAGGGTTTCGCCGTTCACCGTGACCTCGACGATTTGGCCATTGGCGTAGCCGTAGTCCACCTCGAGACCAGAGGGGTAAGTCAGCCCGACAAGCTGACCGCTACTGTTGTACTGGTAGCGGGTGGTGAGGGTGTGCTCCGCCCCCTCAACCTGGATGCTCTGGTGGCGGGCGGTGGTGCGCCCGTGTCGGTCGTACTCAAAGGCCGTGCGGCCGCTGGAATCGGTGAGACTTGCCAGCCGGCCGATGCCGTTGGGGGCGGTATCGTAGGTATAAATGTCAACGGTCCCGGCGGCATGGGTCACACGGGTCGGCCGGTTCAGCGCGTCGTACGTGTAGTTGGTGATCTGACCCTTGGCGTCGGTCTTGCTCAACACATTGCCAGCGGCATCATGAGTGTAAATCGTGGTACCGGTGTCGGGGCTGTGCTGCTCGATAAGGTCGCCGAGGCCGTCGTAAAGGTAGGTGGTAGCGTTCCCGTTGGGGTCGGTGACGGTAGTGAGGCGGTCCTGCGCATCGTAGCCGTAGCGGGTGACGCCACCGAGCGGGTCCGTCTGCTCGATTAGGCGGTTCAGGGCGTCAAAGCTGTTCGCGTGCAGGCGCCCGAGCGGGTCGAAGGTATCGATCAGGTTGTCGTTACGGTCGTAGCCGTAGTGGGCAGTCTGACCGTCGGCACCAATGCTGCGCAGCAGCCGGCTCAGTTCGTCATAGACCTTCTGCTGGCTGCGGGCCAATCGGCCATCGGCATCGTACACCTTTTCGCTGGTGCGGTTGCCCATGGCATCGAGAGTGTAGTCAATATGGTTACCGACAGTGTCGCTGAGGCCGATGAGGCGGTTGGCTGCATCGTAGCGGTAGTGCAGCGCGACTCCGCCCGGAGCGGTGACGCCGGTGAGGTTGCCGACGGCATCATAGGCCATGGTAGTGGTCTCGCTACCCACCTGGCTGGTGATGAGGCGGCCGTTTTCATCATAGGTGAGAAGGGTTTGCAGGCCATTGGCGTCACGGGTCAGCGTGGGACGGCCATAATTATCGCGGCTCACGGTTTCAGTGACGTGACCCAACGCATTGGTCACCCGACTCAAGCGGCCACTGGCATCATAGCTGTACGTGGTGATGTCAGCCGCATCCTCGCGCGGGCCGTCGACGCTCTCCAGCAAGCCCTGACTGTTGTAGGTGTAGCCGCTGGTGCGGGAGGCGCCGCTTGTCAGGTCGGTCACGGTGCGCGAAAGCGTGCGGCCTTCACCATCGTAGGTGTAGCGGGTTTCCGTGTTCCCTTCGGTGACCACCAGCGGTTTGCGCAGTGATGTGTCCCACTCGGTGGCAATAGTGCGCTCCTCGGACAGGCCTGCCGCTTCGGTGCGGGCGAGTTCCAGGCCGTACACATCGCGGCTGAAGCGGGTGGTCACGCCTTCGGCGTCGGTTTTCTCAATGAGGAAGCCATTGTCATCGAAACGGTAGTCCATCGCCGTGCCCTGGCAGGTGGCAGTCGGCTCGCCTTCGACGTGAACGATTTTTCGTACCCCATGGAGGGTTTCGAAGTGGAAGGTGGTGCGCTTGCCCAGGGCGTTGGTCAGTGTAGTGGTGCCGTCTTCGTTATAGCTCACCTCGACGCGCTCGGCGCCGCCGGCCAGTTCGCTCATGACGGCCCGGCCCTGCGTGTCATAGGCCACGGTGTGGCTGCGGTTACCGTTTTCGTCGATGATACCGGTGATCAGCCAGGGCCGCTCGGGGACCTCGTAGAGGTATTGTTTGTTCGTTCCATGCGGATAATCGACCCGACGCAGATAGAGCCCTTCGAACTCATAGGACGTGGTGCGACCGGTCTTGTCGATGATGTGTTGCGGTAGCAGGCCGCTGTCGTTGAGAGCGACTATCAGTAAATCACCGTCCGGGCCACTGATGGTCATCTCCTTGCCGTCGGCGCCGTAGCTGATGGTCTGTTCCTGGCCTGCCGGGTTGCGTATGGCGATTAGCCGGCCGTTGGCGTCGAAAAACTCGCGGGTATTGTCGGCCAGGGAGTAGCGCCAGCTGCCTGCGCCGCCGTTGGCTTCGGCCTGCCACTCGAGTCGCTCGACCACGTCGGGGTCGGGCGTCCAGGAACCACTGCTCAAAGTAAATTCGTAGCTCTGGCCACCGGGACGCCGCACCGCGACCTTGCCGGGCTCCAGACTTTCAATGCGCTGGGTATAGTCAAGACGCCAGCCTAGGTTGAGGCTGTTGTAGGTGCGGGTGAAGACGATGGGGAAACTGCCGGTGCCCCGATAATCGGTATCGCTGAAAAATTTATTGCCGATAGCGAAGTCGATGGGGTTGACAGATTTGGTGCTGTAGCCATCACCGCCTGTGCCGCAGGCGAGCATTTTGCCTGTCTCCACGCCATCGTCAGAAGAGTCTGCACACGCCTCACCTGTGTATTCCCCTTTCAGGGTACTAACCCACTCATTTTCTATGGTGGGTTGGAGGTTATTGATTTGACAGCCGTTATAGCAGCCGTCATGCAGCTCTTCTACGGGGCCGGTGACCGTACCGCTCGAAGCGCAGCACTGCGCAATCCCATTTACAACAGTATATTCGCAAATGCGTGACTCAAATGGTGAGCCGATCCATGCGTTACGTTTGTCACCCGGCTCTTCGTAAGCACAATGTCCTGCCACCGCGCCTGCATTATTCGGGATAGGAACCTTTCCGTTGTTCACTGCCCACTCGGAGCACGCTGCGGACAACGTCTCGTGTTCGCCATATTTCGGCGAAGTCGTCCAATAGAGCCTGATGGTTTCTGCGCTCGCAAACATCGGCGCGACAATCAGCATAATCGCGACGACAGACCACAAAATGCGGACAATCTTTTGAGCTGCCACCACTATCTACCTCTTTTTTCGTTTCTTTATTCCGGCACTGGAGCCAGATGCTGGCACGTGTTAACAGCTTTATGCTGTATTAAACGTTAGGAAAAGGCTGTAGGACATTGCTGAAACTCTTGTAGGAATACCCCGACAAACTTTTCTTGTGGAAATGGCTGCCGGCACTAGTCCCGGCAGGACAGTGGTCTTAAGTCGCCCGTTTCTTTATGCTTCGCGCAAGCAGGAAAACCGAGGAGCCTTTTATGGCACGTGAGATCATCCAGACCGACAAGGCCCCTGCGGCCATCGGTACCTATTCCCAGGCCGTCAAGGTGGGGAGCACTGTTTACCTTTCCGGGCAGATCCCGCTGGTTCCCGAAACCATGGAGCTGGTGGGGGACGATGCCGAGGCGCAGATCCGGCGGGTTTTCGATAACCTGTCGGCAGTGGCCGAGGCCGCAGGCGGCTCCCTGGCCGATGTGGCCAAGCTGAACATCTTCCTGACCGACCTGTCGCACTTTCCGCTGGTCAACGAGGTGATGGCCGGCTATTTCCAGCAGCCCTATCCGGCTCGCGCCGCCATCGGGGTCGCTGCGCTGCCCAAGGGCGCCCGGGTGGAGATGGATGCCGTTATGGAGCTCAACGGCTAAGCAGCGTGGCGACGCAAGGTAAGGCCCCTGCCGACCCGACCGATCTTCCGGTCAACGCCTTGCGGGGTGTCGGGCCGCGCATTGCCGAGCGGCTCGAGCGGCTCGGCATCACCCGGGTGTCGGATCTCCTGTTCCATCTTCCCAACCGTTATCAGGACCGCACGCGGGTCACGCCGATAGGCACCCTGCGTCCCGGCGATGAAGCGGTGGTGGAGGGCCGGGTGCAGCTCACGGAGGTGAAGTTCACCCGCCGCCGCATGCTGCTCTCCCGCATCAGCGACGGCACCGGCAGCCTGAGCCTGCGTTTCTTTCACTTCAACGCCGCCCAGCGGGAAATGCTGGAGCGCAGAGTACGGATCCGCTGCTACGGGCAGGTGCGTACCGGTAGCGCCACTCTGGAGATGGTCCATCCGGAATTCCGTCGCATCGAGGGTGAAGAACCGGCAGCGGTGGATGAGCATCTCACCCCGATCTATCCCACCACCGAGGGGCTGCACCAGATCAGTTTGCGCCAGCTCACCGACCAGGCACTGGGGCGAATGGCGGCCGGCGGGCCGCCGGACCTGCTGCCCGAGGTGGTGCGGAAGGAGTTCGGCCTGCCGCCGCTGAACGAGGCGCTATCCTATCTACACCGCCCGCCACCGGATGCGGCCCTGAGCGTGCTGAGCGAGGGGCGGCACCCGGCTCAGCAACGACTGGCCTTTGAAGAACTGCTGGCGCATCGGCTGAGTCTGCGCCGTCTGCGGGCGCGAGTAGTCGACAGCAGTGCCCCGCCGTTGGGCGGCGATGGCCGCCTGCGTGAACGGTTCGAGAGCGCTTTGCCTTTCGCGTTGACCGGAGCCCAGCGGCGTGTCAGCGGCGAAATCGCAGTCGATCTCGACCAGCCGCACCCCATGCAGCGCCTGGTGCAGGGCGATGTGGGTTCGGGCAAGACGGTGGTGGCCGCCCTGGCGGTACTGAAGGCGGTCGAAGCCGGCTTCCAGGCAGCGATTATGGCGCCTACGGAGATCCTGTCCGAACAACACTTTCGAAGTTTCAAAGGCTGGCTGGAACCGTTGGGCCTCGAGGTGGTGTGGCTCTCCGGAAGACTTAGGGCCAAGGCGCGGCGGGAAGCCCTGGAGCGCCTTGCCGGCGGAGCCGCCGCGGTCGCGGTCGGCACCCATGCACTTTTTCAAGAGTCGGTGGATTTCGACGAGCTGGGACTGGTGGTCATCGACGAACAGCACCGCTTTGGTGTACATCAGCGTCTCGCCCTGCGCGAAAAGGGCAAGAGCGGGGAGCGCTATCCCCATCAGCTGATCATGACGGCCACGCCCATCCCCCGAACCCTGGCGATGACCGCCTACGCCGACCTGGACGTCTCGGTAATCGACGAGTTGCCCCCCGGCCGTACGCCGGTGGAGACCGTGGTGGTGGCGGATTCCCGCCGCGACGAAGTGGTAGAGCGGGTCCATGCCGCCTGCCGCAGCGGCGCCCAGGCCTACTGGGTCTGTACGCTGGTGGAGGAGTCGGATGCCCTGCAGTGCCAGGCAGCAGAGGAGAGCGCCGAAGAGTTGGCCGCGGCGCTGCCGGATCTGAAGGTCGGATTGGTGCACGGACGCATGAAGCCAAAGGACAAGGAGTCGGTCATGGCCGAGTTCAAAACGGGGGCCATCGACCTGCTGGTGGCCACCACGGTCATCGAAGTGGGAGTGGATGTTCCCAATGCCAGTCTCATGATCATCGAAAATGCGGAGCGCTTTGGTCTTGCGCAGCTGCACCAGCTACGTGGCCGGGTTGGGCGCGGGCGCAAAAAAAGCAGCTGTGTCCTCATGTATCATGGACCGCTCTCACAGACGGCGCGGCAACGGCTGGCCGCTATGCGCGAGACCGCCGACGGCTTCGAGATCGCCCGCCGCGACCTGGAGCTGCGGGGACCGGGTGAGGTGCTGGGGACCCGGCAGACCGGCATGCTCAACCTGCGTATTGCCGACCTGCAGCGGGATCAGCCGCTGCTGCCGGCGGTGGCCCGTGCCGCCGACCGGCTACTGGAACAGGATGCCGAAGCCGTTGATGCCATTATCCACCGCTGGCTGGGCCAGGGCGAACGCTACGGCGAGGTTTGAAGCTGAGTGGCGGAATGTAGAGTGGAATAGGGACAGTGTATTCCGCCCATTGCCCGACACGGAACCAATCGTTCGGCGAAATACGCTGTCACTAAGTCGCCCTACGGTACGGCGCTTGTCCACGACTCTGCCGTGAGGACACTTCTTCCTCCTCCGTTCTGTTTGGTAATTTTTGAGATTCGGGTTATTTCCATGAAAAGACATCGCGGCAAGGCGGGAAAAGAGCCTGTTTGGCAGGCGGCGAACCGGTTGCGGCGGAATACGCTGCCGCCGCAGCTCGCCGGGTGGCTGCTCGACGACTCCTCTCTGACCCGGAGGCTCAAGCAGGCCTGCGACGGCCGCTTCGCGGTCCGGGTTTTGCGTCAGGGCTGGGCCGTTCCGATGAGCTGCGAAACGGCAGCGCTGAAATTGCCCCTGCGTCGCAGGGCGATGGTGCGGGAGGTGCTGCTGCTTTGTGATGACGTCCCGTGGGTATTTGCGCGTACGATAATTCCCAAGCGCACATTGGGCGGCTCGGGCGGTCGACTGGCGTTTCTCGGCAATCGACCGTTGGGCGAAGTCCTGTTCCGCGACCCGAGGGCGCAGCGTGGCCGCCTGGAGGTAAGCCGAGTAACTCCTGCCGTTCTCGAAGTGGAGAGCGAGGAACCTTGGGTATGGGGACGGCGCTCCATCTTTCGGCTCTCGGGACGTCCACTGCTGGTCAGCGAGTACTTCATTGGTGAGCTGCCGCCCTGGCAAGGTGATTGGAGTCGCTGATGGAAACCCTGGCTATCAACTGGGACCGAATCGGGCGCTATATCCGGATCACCCGCCTGCATGAACCCTGGGACCTCGGCTTCCTCGTGGCCGCCGGACTCTCCGCCAACTGGATGGCCGCCGGGGGCGTGCCGCCCGGCGATACTCTTTTCGCCTTTCTTCTCGGTGCACTGGCGATGCGCTGCGGCGCCTGGGTGTTTTGCGATTTTGCCGACGCCCGTTTCTTTGACGGTTCACCCGAATCATTGGTCGCACGCGGCACCTTCGACATGCAGACGGCCGTACGCCTGTTCACGGTGTTGTGTGCCATTGCGTTCGCAAGCGCCATCTACCTGGGCCGGCATGTAGTGATGTTTTCCCCCTTGGCCTGGGGGTTATTGATCGCCTATCCCTATGCTCGACAGCACACCTTTTTGAGCTCCCTTGTGCTGGCGCTGGCGACGGCCCTGGCCGTGCCCATAGCCTGGCTGGCCAACGGTGAGACTCCCGGGCCGATCGCCTGGCTACTGTTCGTGTTCGTGCTGATGTGGAGTAGCGCCTTTCTGCTTCTGTATGCCCTGCCGCGCCGTGATCAGGAATACCGGCTGGGCGCACGCTCCCTGGTGAATCTCGTAGGTGACGGTGCACCGCTGGTGGTCGGGCTTCTTCAGGCCGGGGCGTTGGCAGCGGCGGCCCTGGCTGGGCAACGGGCCAGCCTGGGGCCCCTTTTCGAGTTCGGCTGGCTGGCCGCAGCAATGGTGGCCATCTATCAGTTGATCCTTTTGGTTAGGGCCCGACACGGCGATGCCGAGCGCGCCTACCAAAGTAATCTGTGGCTTGGTCTGGCAATCTTCGGCGGAATTGCTGCCCATTATGTGTGTCTCCTCACCAAATCGGGTTGAGATCCGAGGCGACGCTTCACTTCATTGAAAACCCGCTATTCCTCATCCCGGCAGCTCTTGGCTTGTTCTCCGACTCCCACCCGGTTAATTTGTGGAATACTTTGAGGTTAGTCGAGGGACACCGTATGCCGACCCCGGGATTCAAGCACTTACTGGTAATGTGGGTAGGGATAGGAGTACTGAGCGGCTGCGACCGGCCACCGGACCTTCTGGAGGCGATCCGATCGGATGGAAAACTGATTGTCGTGACCCGAAACGCCCCTACGACGTATTACCAGGGCCGCGAGGGACCCGAAGGTTACGAATACTCCCTGGTTTCGGCGCTGGCCGAGTCGCTCGAGGTCGAAGTTGAATTCAAGGTCCTCGACTCTGTCGAGGGGGTGCTCGCCACCGTCGCGAATGGCGAAGCTCACCTGGCTGCGGCCGGGATTACACGCACTGAAAGCCGAAACGGCCGATTCCGCTTCGGGCCTGAATACTTCCCGGTGCAGCAGGAAGTCGTCTGCCGGCGGGGGGAACCATTACCCAAATCACCGATCGAATTGACTGAAAAGGCGTTGCGGGTCGCGGCCGGAACCAGTTATCTGGAGCGACTCAAGGCATTGCAGCAGGAGCACCCGAACCTGGCCTGGGAGGCGGACGCGGGCCAGGGGTCCGAACAGTTGCTCTATAAGGTCTGGAAGCGGGAAATTGACTGCACGGTGGCAGATTCCAATATCGTCGCCATCAACCGAAGATACCTTCCCGAATTGCTGGTGGCATTTCCGATCTCCGAACAACAACAACTGGCCTGGGTGCTACCCGAGAATGCGGATGCCTTCGAGGCCTACCTGCATGAATGGTTTCAGGAGGCGAAAGAGGCGGGTCTGATGGCGCGCCTGTATGAACGCTATTACGGTTACGCCGAGATATTCGATTACGTCGACATGCGTGTCTTCATGCGACGCATCGAGAGCCGCCTGCCGCGCTACGAAACCATGTTCAGAGAGGCGGCGGAACACCACCAGCTTCCCTGGACTCTGCTGGCGGCTCAGGCCTATCAGGAGTCGCACTGGAACCCCCGCGCCAAAAGTCCGACCGGAGTGCGGGGCATGATGATGCTGACCCTGAACACCGCCAAGGAGGTCGGCGTTGCAAGCCGGCTGGATCCCGCCCAAAGCGTGCGGGGTGGCGCCAAATACCTTTCGCAAATGATGAAGCGGCTGCCGGAGTCGGTTCAGGGAGAGGACCGCCTCTGGTTCGCGCTGGCCGCGTACAATGTCGGCTTCGCCCATCTGCGGGATGCGCGCACCCTGGCCGAACGCCTGGGGCGCAATCCTGATCGCTGGGTCGATCTCAAAGAGGTGCTGCCGCTGCTTGCCGAAAAGGAGCACTATCGGGATCTCCCCTACGGTTATGCACGTGGCTGGGAGCCGGTCGATTACGTGCAGCGCATTCGCGACTATCGCAACGTCTTCGAACGCCAACTCCTGCAAAAGAGCGTCACGGCCGCCGAACCCAACTAACCCGGGAAACCCATGAGTTCTTCTCTTGAAAAGAGCGTTAAGCACCAGCGTGAAAAGCTCACAGCCCTGCTTGGCAAGCCGATGTTTGCGTTGGCCCATCACTGCGCCGAACGCATCGGGGATCGCAAGGCGCTGGAGCTCCTGCTGGCAGAAAACCTGCCCGAGCTCTCCTGGTGCAAGCACATCTACGTGCTGAACAGCGGGGGGACCCAGATCACCGACAACATCACCCGCGAAGGCCACGACCCGGTCCATTTTGGACGCGATCGTTCCGACCGGCCCTATATGCAGGGAATCGTCGGCACAACAGACTTCAAACTCTCCGACGCCTATATCAGCCGCAACAAAAAACGCCCTTCGCTCACGGCCATTCAGGTCATTCGCAACCCCGAAGGCGAACGTCTCGGATTTCTCGGTACCGACTACGACCTGCGCGAACTGCCCGACACCGAAGCAGTCTACCAGGAGCCGGATGACTGGCGGCAGATTAAGGGCGACCCGGCGATCCGGGGAGGAATGTTTTTACAGCAGCGGGTAGAGAGCAAGATGGACACGCACCTGGACGAGGTGCTGCCGCTGATGAAAGAGCTGGTGATCGAGCACGGTGTGTTTCATGGAAAACTGCACTTCTCCAGCAGCCGGGCAACCATCTGGCTGGCGGACGACCCCTTCGCCTATCGCATTCTCAGCTTCGAGGAGATAACCCATCCCGATATCTGCCTGGCCTATCCACGCCGGCCCTATACCTCGCGGGCCATCGTGCCCAACAAGGACGTGATGCCGATCTTCGAGATGTTTCACACCCTGCGCTTTGCCGATGAGACCGTCTATCTCCGTTCAGGATCGCTGAACGTCTGCAATGGCATGGTCGCGCTGAACTTCTCCTGTGACGGCACCCACTACATGCGTTTCGATGAGTTTCTGAGCAAGGGGATCGATTTCTGGCTTGGTGGAGTGCTCGCCGCGGGTGCGAGTTGCCCCGGATAGCCGGACACCGCATTGAACGGCAGCCACGGGGGCCACAGGGGTAAAACAGGTGTCCGATCTTTTTCTCCCCGTGCGCCCCGTGTTCCCCGTGGCGGGCCATCTCCGTGTTGGCGGAAGACCAGATTACGACCGCCGGCGTGTGAGAGTGGCAGGGCCGGATCGGTGGCGCACCTGATCCGCACTACACGGCTGTCATTGCGAGCCGTACCCCCCGCTGCGCGGCCCCGAATCAATGACGAACTGTTAGCCGTCATTGCGAGGAGCCCCAGCGACGCGGCAATCTGGGGCTTTGGGAGCAGGAGATTACTTCGTCGCTTAGGCTCCTCGTAATGACAGCGAGGGCAAGTTCATCAGGAGCACTGCCCGTCGCTGCGCAGCCCCGAATCAGTGATGAACCTTTAGCCGTCATTGCGAGCCGTGCCCCCAGCTGCGCTGGGCCGAATCAATGACGAACATTTAGCCGTCATTGCGACCCGTACCCCCTGCTGCGCAGACCCGAATCAGTGACGAACCTTTAGCCGTTATTGCGAGCCGCAGCGACTAAAAATCTCGGGCTTAGGACACCAGATTACTTCGTC
>NZ_JAENYR010000133.1 GCF_016841685.1 Thiohalomonas denitrificans | reverse complement strand
TCTGGCGTTTCCTTCCAATTGTGGAGCGAGCGGTTGCAAGAATGCACCCTACGGGTTCGGCGAAACGGTGCATTTGGAGAATCTCGCTGCTCCGGGGGTGATTCATGGCCTGGGGCCTCCGGTCGTCGACGTAGGGCGCATTCTCGATATACCCGCAAAAGTGGCCAAAAGCCGCCACCTTTGCGGGATCCCCCATACCGTTGTGAGGCCCGGAAACAAATGCGCCGCGACTCCGGTTTGGCGAAACGGTGCATTTGGAGAAGCTGGCGGTTTTCGGGGGCGGTTCCTGCTCTGGCGTTTCCTTCCAATTGTGGAGCGAGCGGTTGCAAGAATGCACCCTACGGGGCCAGGCTCCTAGCCGGCCCCGGCGGGCGGGGGAAGTGTCCAGTCGCCGATCACCAGCCGCACCTCTGAATCGCCTCGACTCGCAAAAACGCGGGTGGGCATCTCTGCGCCGTCTTGCTGGCGGTAATCCATGAAACGAATCGACCATCCATCCTGCTGCAGCTGAGCAAGCCGGCCCTGCGAGTCCAGCTGGCGCTGCGCTGTACCGGGGGCCGGCAGCCCCAGCACCCAGTAGCGCAGGGAGGCCACCGGAACACGCCAGCCCAACTGCTGATAGAGCAACTGGTCCGGGTCATCGGAAACGGCCCGCTCACCCTTGCTGGTTTCCAGTTGCACAAAGCGCGGGCTCCCTTCCAGCCGCAGACTGCCCTGTCCCAGCGGCGCGGTGATGCGCATGGTGTAACGGCTGTTATCCTGACGCCAAGTGAGGGTGGCGTGCCACGCCTCCCCGTCGGATTGAATCGCCAGGCGTCCATTAAGGCGCCAGCTGTCGAGCGCCTCCAGACGGTCACGGTGGGTGGCCCAGGCCTGTTCCGGGTCAGCGACCGGCGGCTGCGGGGCGAGTGCGGCACAGCCCGTCAACAAGGCGGCTGCGAGAATGCCGAGGAAGCGGATCATCGGCTGGTAAATTGCTCGATGACGCTCTGCAGCAGCTCATGTTCCGGAGCGTATTCCAGTGCCTGGTCCCAGACCTCGCGCGCCTGGTCCCGCTCCCCGCTCACCCAGAGGACTTCTCCCAGGTGGGCGGCGATCTCGCCGTCATGCTGCAGGCTTAGCGCACGCTGCAGGTACTTCAGCGCCTGCTTGTGTTCTCCGAGTCGGTAAAGCACCCAGCCCATGGAGTCGAGCACCGCCGGATCTCCCGGCGTCTGTTCGTAGGCGCGCTCGATATAGCTTTTGGCCTCTTCATAGCGGTCGGTTCGGTCGGCCAGGGTGTAGCCTAACGCGTTGAGGGCCTGGGCATTGTCGGGTTGCGCCGTGAGAATGGCCTTGAGGTCCTGTTCCAGCAGATCGATGCGGCCCACCCGCTCGGATGCCATCGCTCGGGCATAGAGCAGGTCCGTATTCCCATCGAAGCTCTCCAGCCCGCGGCTATAGACCGCCATGGCCTCCTCGTGGCGTTCGGCATCGCTAAGCAAGGTCCCCTCTGCCATCACTCGCCGCAGACGCTGCTCCGGCTCCCCGAGCTCAAGTCCGTTGAGGTACTCACGTGCTGCTTCGAGGCCATCCTGGTTCGCAATCAGCAGGGCGACCCGCAGACGCGCGTCCATAAAGCCTTCGCCGGACACGGAGTTGTACCATTGGATCGCCTGTTCCGGGTCATCCTGCGACTCGGCAATCTGCCCCAGCGCGAGGGCAGCCTGGCTTTTGTGCTGTTCGGCCTCCAGGAGCTTGCGGAAATAGCGCTCGGCCTCGTCCAGGTCTTCGGCCTGCATGGCAAGCAACCCCAGGGCATAGGCGATGTCCGGATCCTCAGGCAGTTCCGATTCCAGGCTCCGGAACTGCCGACGTGCCGCATCCAGTTGCCGGGCATCCACCAGGAGCCGGGCATAGTTCAGGCGCAGATTGCTGTTTTTCGGCTGCAGTTCGACAGCCGACTGCATGACCCTCACCGCCTCCTCGGGCTGCCGCACCCGATGCAGCAGGTTGGCTTTCAGGATCAGCGCCTCGATCCGCTCCGGATTGTCGGCCAACACCTGGTCCAGCGCCTTAAAGGCCTCTCCGTTCTCGCCGATTTTTCCGGCAAGTTGGGCATAGGCGTAAAGCGCGTCCATATTCCCGGGGTATTTCTGCATCACTTGGCGCATGACCTGCAGGGCACGCTCGCCGTTCTGCTCCCGGCTCAGCAGACTGGTAAGCAGGGAGAATCCCTTGGAAATGTCATCACCGAAGGAGTCGAGAACGACCCCGAGGTGTTCCGCCGCTCCATCCAGCTGCCCGGCCTTTATTTGCAGGGCGGCCAGCGACTGTCGCGCCTCGATATTGTTCGGTTCCAGTTCCACCCAGAGCTCGGCTGCTTCCCGGGCGCGTTCGTAATCGCGGCCGTAAACCGCCACGTGAACCGCTCGACGGGCCACCTGCGGGTCGCGGGAGCTGCGGGCCGTCTGCAGGTAGTTGTGAGCCGATAGCGTCAGATTGCCACGCTGTCCGGCAAACTCGGCCACCAGAAGTTCATACAGCATTTCGGGGGCGATCCGGGTTTCTGCATCGGGCTCGGGAAGTGGTTCCGGACTCGGTTCGGGGGCCGACTCCCGCTGCACGGCAGCTGAGGGTTGCGGTGCCTCCTCCGACTCGGGAGCGTTTTGCGAAAGGGTGCTGCAGCCGGCCAACAGGCCGCCTATCGCTACTATCAGGTACTTCTTCATTACTTCTAATCTCCGCCGAACCGCGTTAGCTGCGACCGGTCAACTATAACGCAGATAATTGCTTCGAATCTCGCTGCCGGGAATCTCCCGGGCTTTCTGCTGTCCACTATGACACGTGAAAACGATTCGATACTCCCGTCGATCGGCTCGAAATTTGTTTTGCATGTCGAAAATAGTACCGAACGGCGCCTGCAGGGCTATGAGAATCGCACATTATCCTGAATCTATCTTGCTTGTCGCCTAGCCCGGCTTCTGTATTGCGGAAGAGCTATTGGCCCTGCTATGCGCCATTGCCGCGCCTTGAATCCGGACCGGAATCCGGCGCAATATGGGGGCAATTATCGGTTTCCGGGTCCTAAGTATAGAACTGGCCTTGATTAGGAAACGCGCACTAGCGCAAAATTGGCCGATACGCGAGTCACTTTCCGGGTTTGGGGTTCCATGACGCTGCTGGCTTTTGGCATCAATCACAAAACGGCACCCGTGAAGATCCGGGAACGGGTAGCCTTCTGTCCGGAAAAATTGCCGGAGGCGCTGCAGGAGTTGTCCGCTCACAACAGAGTGAGTGAGGTGGCAATCCTCTCGACCTGCAATCGGACAGAGCTCTACTGCGGTCTGGATGACTCGGATCCCGAAGCCGTCCTCTCCTGGTTCAGGAAGTTTCACGGCCTCGACGCCAGAGAGGTGGACCCCTACATCTACGCCCATCCGGACCGCATGGCGGTTCGCCATATGCTGCGGGTGGCCAGCGGCCTGGATTCACTGGTACTGGGTGAGCCGCAGATCCTGGGCCAGATGAAAAGCGCCTACAGCACGGCCCACGACGCCGGCACCATTGGCCGAAAACTGAACCGTCTGTTTCAGCACACCTTTCTGGTGGCCAAGCAGGTACGTACCGATACGGCCATCGGCGCAAGCCCAGTCTCGGTGGCGTTCGCGGCGGTCAATCTTTCCCGGCAGATCTATTCGAATCTCAGCGAGCACACCGCTCTGCTGATCGGCGCCGGTGAAACCATCGAACTGGTGGCCCGGCATCTCCACGAGAACGGCATTCGGCAGATTGTGGTCGCCAATCGAACCGTGGAAAAGGCGCATGCGCTGGCCGCGGAATTCGGCGGCTATGCCATCGCACTCAATGAAATTCCCGCCCATCTGGCGGAGGCCGATATCGTCATCTCCTCCACCGGAAGCCAGCTTCCGATCCTCGGCAAGGGCATGGTGGAGTCGGCGGTGAAGGCGCGCAAGCACCGGCCGGTACTGATGGTCGATATCGCGGTTCCGCGGGATATCGAGTCGGAAGTGGGTGAGCTCGATGACATCTATCTCTACACGGTGGATGACCTGCAGGAGATTATCGATGAGGGGTTGCGCTCCCGCCAGGAAGCCGCCCAGCAGGCCGAGGAGATCATCGAAACCCAGGTGGCCCATTTCATGGGCTGGATGCGCTCGCTCCAGGCGGTGGCGACCATTCGCAGCTATCGCGACCGCAGCGAGGCCATGCGCGATGAGGTGGTGGAGCATGCCATGCGGCAACTGCGCGCTGGCCACGACACGGAAGAGGTCATCACGGAACTGGCCCGGCAATTGACCAACAAGTTGACCCACGAACCTTGTGTTCAGATGAAACAGGCCGGTTACGAGGGGCGCCTGGAACTGCTGGATACCGCCCGCGAGCTGTTCAACCTCAAGATCCCTGAAGACAATCTGTGAAAGCCTCCATCCATAGCAAGCTCGAAAATCTCTCCGAGCGGCTGCAGGAGCTTAGTGCCCTGCTCGCCGATCCCGGTATCATTGCCGACCAGGGCCGTTTTCGCGGTCTCTCGCAGGAATACGCCCATCTAAGGCCCGTGGTGGAGACTTTCGACGCCTATCGCAGCACACTCGGCGACATCGAAACCGCCGAGGAACTGGTCTCCGGGAGCGATCCGGAAATGCGCGCCATGGGTGAGGAGGAGCTCCGGGAGGCACGGCAGCGGCGCGAAGAGCTGCAGGTTGAACTGCAGAAGCTGCTGCTGCCCCGGGACCCCAACGACACCAAGAACACCTACATCGAGATCCGCGCCGGGACCGGTGGTGACGAGGCGGCGCTATTCGCCGGGGACCTGTTTCGCATGTACAGCCGTTACGCCGAGCGCCAGCGTTGGCAGGTGGAGGTGATCTCCGCCAATGAAGGTGAGCACGGCGGCTACAAGGAGGTCATCGCTCGCGTGGTGGGGCAGGGCGTCTATTCGCGGCTGAAATTCGAATCCGGCGCCCACCGCGTGCAGCGTGTGCCCGAGACCGAATCCCAGGGGCGGATTCACACCTCTGCCTGCACTGTGGTGGTGATGCCCGAGGTGGATGAGGTCGAGGCGGTGGATGTCAATCCTGCCGACCTCAAGGTGGATACCTTTCGCGCCTCCGGCGCCGGCGGTCAGCACGTCAACAAGACCGATTCCGCCATCCGCCTGACGCACCTGCCTTCCGGCATCGTGGTCGAGTGCCAGGACGAACGTTCCCAGCACAAGAACCGCGCCAAGGCGATGGCCCTGCTGCGGACCAAGCTGTTTTCCGCCGAGCAGGAGAAGCAGGCGGCAGAGCAGGCCGCAACCCGAAAGAGCCTGGTAGGCAGCGGCGACCGCTCCGAGCGTATCCGTACCTACAATTTCCCGCAGGGACGGGTCACCGACCACCGCATCAACCTGACACTCTATAAGCTCGAAGACATCATGCAGGGCGACCTGGACCAGATCGTCGAACCCCTGATTTCCGAGCACCAGACCGAACAGCTCGCAGCCATGGCCGAGGAGTAGGGAATCAGATTTGACCACGGGGGACACGGGGTAAAATAGGTTTTTCGGTTTTTTCTCTCCGTGCGCCTCGTGTTCCCCGTGGTTCTACAAGGGGGAATTGTTAAGTTCTTCAGGAGCCCGGCCGTTCCGCGGCCCGAATCAATGACGAAGATTTAGCCGTCATTGCGAGCCGTACCCGCCGCTGCGCGGCCCCGAATCGATGACGAAC